>NZ_CM173234.1:0-324648 GCF_057748015.1 Microbacterium sp. STRO-1N | reverse complement strand
GCGAGCTCATCGCGAGTCCGTCGGGTTCGCGCACGATCGGGCAGGCTTCGATGCGCACGTCGAGGTTCAGGTCGCGCACGACCCGGCGGACGACGAGCACCTGCTGGGCATCCTTCTGTCCGAAGTAGGCGATGTCGGGCCGGACGATGCCGAGCAGCTTCGCGACGACGGTCGCGACACCGTCGAAGTGGTGGATGCCGCGGCTCGCGCCGTCCAGCACCTCGGTGACTCCGGCGACGTGGACCGTGGTGGCGAAGCCGTCCGGATAGATCTCGCCCGGTTCCGGGGCGAAGAGGAGGTCGACGCCTTCGGCTTCGGCGAGCGCCGCGTCGCGGGCTTCGTCACGCGGATAGGCGCTGAGGTCCTCGTTCGCCGCGAACTGCGTCGGGTTGACGAAGAGCGAGACGACGACGAGGTCGTTGCTCTTCCGGGCTTCGCGCATGAGGGAGAGGTGGCCCTCATGGAAGGCACCCATCGTGGGGACGAGGCCGACGGTCTGGTTGCTCGTGCGGGCGGCGGCGACGGCGTCGCGGACCTCGGCGATCGTGCGGAGGATCTTCATGGGGCCTCCTCCGTCGAACTACTCGCTCGTTGAGCGCCGTCATTCGTTCGTTGAGCGAGGGAGCCCGCCTTTTCCGCTCGTTGAGCGAGGGAGCGCAACGACCGAGTCGAAACGCCGTCACCCGAGGCATCGCCCGCACGCACGATCTCCTCCGTCGCCTCCGCGAGTGCGTCGAACAGCGTGTCGAGGTTCTCACGTTCCGCGGCATCCCGCTGCCGCTCCACCGTCGCGACGTCGCCGCGGACGATGGGTCCTGTCAGTGCGGCACGCGCTCCCCTGGCCTGCCAGTTGTCCACGCTCTGCCGCACGAGCGGAGCGAGCAGGTCGCGGGCATCGGAGACGCCGGCGGACCGAGCGAGGAGCTCTGCGGCATCCAGCAGGGTGAGCAGGTAGTTCGACGCGAAGGATGCCGCAGCGTGATAGCTCGCCCGGTGCGCATCGTCGATCTCGAAAGGGTGCGCGCCGAGGGCGCGGGCGAGTTCATCGGCCGTCGCGAGAGCCTCGGACGTCCGTCCGGCGATGGCGGCGCCGATGCCGTCGAAGACGTGGGGATCCTCCGTACCGGTGAAGGTCTGCAGCGGATGGATGCTGAAGTCGACGTCGTCCAGTCCGGTGGCGCCGGAGACGTGACCGACGAGTGCGTGCGGGCGGACGCGGCCGGCGGCCTCGGGGATTGCGGCATCCGGGACACAGATGATCGCGATGTCGACATCAGGGATGTCATCGTGCCGATCGAGAGGTCCGCGGACGTCGAATCCAGCGGCCCGAAGAGAACCGGCGAGCATGGTGCCGAGGCGGCCAGCGCCGAGGACGGCGATGGTCGCGCGTGGTGCGGGAAAGGGGGATTCCATGTCGATTCTCCGGCCGGGAACGGGCGGCGCGGATGCCGAAATTATCCGCCGACGGCGGCGGGTGCTCCAAATCAGGGAGCGAATTGCGAAGACACACTGCTTAGATGCTTGCGTTTTTGTTGATGCGCAGCAAATTTGGCTTTGCCTATCGCATTTCGTCGGATTCCGGTGCGCGCGTTGGGCGGGCGACACTCTTGACAGCCCCGAACCCAGTACAAGTACAATTGCACCCACCTGAGAGGTGCCACCCAGGGCACCTCGGAGATGAGGTTCTCGCCCGTGTCCTCCCTCGTGACCGCCAGTCTCACCGCCGTCGGGCGCACACGCCTCGGCGTGCGCAATCCGCTCCCCCTAGTCCCCCTCGTCACCGGAGGGCTGCTCCGCGAGTGGCACGACCGGAACCGGAACACGACGCTCCCGCACGGCATCGCGATGCTCGAGGAGTACGGCAACCTGGAGAATCTCCGCCGACTGACCGGCGAGTCCGACGCCGAGTTCCGTGGATTCCTGTTCATCGACTCGGACATCTACAAGACTCTCGAGGCCGCGGCCTGGGAGCTCGGCCGCGAGGAGGATGCGGACCTTCGAGCGTTCTTCGACAGCACGGTCGACCTGATCGAACGCGCGCAGCAGGAGGACGGCTACCTCGACTCCGCCTATCTGCGCCGCGACGGCCACGAGCCCTGGACAGACTTCGCACAGGGCCACGAGCTCTACTGCCTCGGGCATCTGATCCAGGCCGCGATCGGTGCGCACCGCGCCATCGGCGACGACCGGCTGCTGGAAGTCGCCGAGCGCTTCGTCGATCACGTCGTCCACCGGATGGGAGCCGATGATGCGGTCGAGTACTGCGGGCATCCTCTGATCGAGACGGCTCTCGTCGAACTGCACCGCACGACCGGCGCCTCCGCCCCGCTTCAGCTCGCGGAGGCGTTCGTGCGCCGCCGCGGCGCCGGGTTCCTCGGCGGCGTGCTGTTCGGCACCGTCTACTACCAGGACGAGAAGCCCGCGCTCGAGGCGACCACGATGCGCGGTCACGCCGTGCGCGCGCTCTACTTGAATCAGGGCATCACCGACCTCTACCTCGAGACCGGTCAGACCGAGATGCTCGACGCGATGCTCACCCAGTGGGATGACCTCGTCCAGCGCCGCATGTACGTCACCGGCGGCACCGGCGCCCGCCACGAGGACGAGTCCTTCGGCGAGGCCTTCGAACTGCCGCCGGACCGCGCGTACGCCGAGACCTGTGCGGGTGTCGCCCTGTTCGGCTGGGCATGGCGGATGTACCTGGCGACCGGGAGGGCCGACATCCTCGACGTCGCCGAGACTGCGCTGTACAACCTCGTCGCGGCGGGCATCTCCACCGCAGGCGACACGTTCACCTACGTCAATCCGCTGCAGGTGCGCGACGAGCGCCCGTACGGCGGCAAGGCACCGGATGCGCGACGCCGGTGGTTCAGCTGCGCCTGCTGCCCGCCGAACCTCATGCGCACGTTCGCCGCGCTCGAGCAGCACATCGCCGCCGAACGCGCCGACGGCCTCGACATCACCCTCTACGCCTCGGCCACGGTCGCATCCCACGGCGCGACGGTCGAGATCGACACCGCGTACCCCGCCGACGGACTCGTCCGCATCCGCGTGAGCGGAGACGCCGCCGAGGGTCGCCGTCGGCTCGCGCTGCGCGTCCCCGGCTGGACGGCCGGCGCGACGGTCGCGCTGCACCGGGACGGCGCGCGCGTCGATGTCGTCGTCGACAACGCCTGGATCCTGCTGGAGGATGCCCTGGTCGACGGCACGCGCCTGGAATTGCAGCTGCCGGTCACCGTCTCGGTCGTCCACCCCGACCCGCGCATCGACGCCGTCCGCGGGACCGTCGCCGTGCGCCGCGGCCCCGTCGTCTACTGTGCGGTCGGCGACGTGGAGGATGTCACGATCGACACCGCCGAGGATGCGCAGGAGAGCGCGGATGCCGGGGGTCCCCTCGGCCCGCGCCTCGAACTGGCCGCGCAGCGGCGGACCCTGCCCGCCGACACGACCCTGTACGCCGCCGCCTCGGCATCCGAACTCGAGGATGCCGTACTGCACCTGCGCCCGTTCGCCGAGTTCGACGGCGGCGAGGCGATGCGGGTCTGGCTTCCGACCCGCTGACCGCACAACGAGATCGGGGCTCGCGGCGAACCGCGAGCCCCGATCTGGTCACCAGATCACGCCAGGACGAGAACGCCGTCCACGCGCCGGGCGATTCCCAGCGGGTTGGCCTCCTTCAGAGCATCCGGAAGCAGCTCGTCCGGCACGTTCTGGTACGCGACCGGGCGCAGGAACCGCGTGATCGCGGCCATGCCGACCGAGGTCGAGCCGACGGCCGTCGTCGCGGGGTAGGGACCGCCGTGCTGCTGCGCCCAGGTCACCGAGACTCCGGTCGGCCACTGGTTCCACAGCACGCGTCCGGCTCGGGTGGAGAGCACCGGGATCAGCTCAGCGGCGATCGCGTCGCCGGGCTCCCCGATGATCGTCGCGGTCAGCTGCCCCTCGAGGCGCGACGCGAACTCGACCAGCTCGCGCTCGTCCTGATAGGCGACCACGAGCGCAGCGGGCCCGAACATCTCGGTCATCAGCGTGTCCATGTGCGCACGGAACGTCTCGGACGTGGTGGACAGCAGGACGGGCGCGAGCGCATCGACCCCCTCGGAGACCGCCTCCACGCCGGTGACCGCGCGCACGCCGGCGAGCGCACCCTGGAATCCGCTCTCGATGCCGTCGTTCAGCAGCGGACCGGCCGCTGGGAGCTCCTGCGCCGCCAGCTCCGCCACGACGGAGGACGACGCCGGCACGAAGAGCACTCCGGGCTTCGTGCAGAGCTGCCCCGCGCTGCCGGTGACCGACGCGACGAAGTCGCGCGCGATGGCCGCAGCATCCGTATCGGCGGCGCTGCACGTGACGAACGCGGGGTTGGTGCTGCCGAGCTCGCCGTAGAAGGGGATCGGCTCAGGGCGAGCGTTCGCGATGTCGAACAGCGCCCGTCCGCCCTGCACCGATCCGGTGAAGGAGGCGACTTTGATCTCCGGCGCCTGCAGTGCGTGCACGCCCGCGTCGGTCCCGTGGATCGTCTGGAACAGACCCTCCGGAGCACCGGCGTCGGCGAGCGCCGCGACCACGGCATCCGTGGTCGCATCCGAGAGCTCCGGATGACCGGGGTGCGCCTTGAGGACGACGGCGTTGCCCGCGGCGAGCGCGCTCGCCGTGTCGCCACCGGCGACGGAGAACGCGAACGGGAAGTTGCTGGCCGCGAAGACAAGTGTCGCGCCGATCGGCTCGAGCTGACGACGGAGGTCCGGTCGCGGTGCACCCATCGGCCACTCCGCGTCGGCGTGATCGATGCGGGCATCGAGCCACAGCCCCTCGGGGAGCATTGCGGCGAACATCCGCAACTGGAAGGTGGTGCGCCGCAGCTCTCCGCGCAGCCGCGGTTCGGCGAGATGGGTCTCGCGCTGGGCGATCGGGACGAGCTCGTCGGCTCGGGCATCCAGAGCGTCGGCGACGGAAACGAGCGCACGGGCACGATCCGCGATCGACGCCCGTCGCCACTGCGTGGACGCGGCAGCGGCCTGCGCGACGATCCGATCGACCTCGGCGGGGGAAGTGGCTTCCATGATCATGACTCCTCTGATGAAGACCGGTCCGGCACGAGATCGGCGAGATCGCCGAGCGAGACCGGCACCCCGATCTGCCGGTTGGTGAGCGATTCGAGCGATGGCGCACCTGCCGCGTCACCGGTATGCGCGGCGACGAGTTTCGACAGCGCGAACCCGCAGACACGGCCCTGGCACAGCCCCATGCCGGGGCGCGCAGTCACGCGCACGTCGCGGGCGTCGTCCGCCCCGAGTCCGCAGACGGCTTCCTCGACTTCGGATGCCGAGACCTCCTCGCATCGGCACACGGCGGTCTGCGGTGTCAGCCACGAGCTCCACTCCTCGGGCACGGGGCTCGCCCTGTGCATGCCGATGGCGAAGCTCCGGCCGCGGCGGAGCCGGCGGCGATGGCGCTGCATCCGTCGCCGGTCCACCGTCCTGCCGAGGTCCTGCGCGACCGCGGCTGCGGCCAGCTCGCCCTCGGCGCAGGAGGCGATGGCTCCGCCGACCCCGGTCACCTCGCCGGCCGCGAAGATCAGCGGGTTCGAGGTGCGGAGGTCATCGTCGACATCGATCACGAGCGACTCGTCGACGTCGACGTGCGTGCGCAGCCCGAGCCCGACGGCGACCTCGAGCTGCGGCGTGAAGCCCCAGCCGAAGGCGACGAGGTCGGCCTCGACCGTCCGAGACGACCCTGGGCGCACGCGGCCGGCGCCGTCGACGCGCGACAGCTCGACCGAGGACGCGCGGCCCTCGCCGCGCACGGCCGTGACGACCGTGCGCGTGTGCAGCGGCACCCGGCGACGCAGGAAAGTCGCGGCGTACTGCGCACCCTCCCAGAGCTTGCTCGGCTCCTGCAGCGCACGCAGCGGCGTGGCCGCCCACCGCGAGAGCGCGTTGGCATCGCAGACCGCGACGACCTCGACACCGGCGTCGGCGAGTCCTGCGGCGACGGAGAGCAGGAACGGCCCCGTCCCGGCGACCACGGCGCGGCGCCCGGCAGCGACCTGGTTCGCCTTCAGCATCGCCTGCACACCGCCCGCGGCCATCACGCCGGGCAGGGTCCAGCCGGGTACCGGTAGCTGACGGTCGTACGCACCGGTCGCGATCACGAGGCGGCGCGCCCTGGTCGTGCGCTCCTCGGGCGCGAGCGCGTCGGCGCCCGAGACGGGGCTCGTGCGCAGGGCGACGCCGTCCGCGACGGCGTCTGCCCGCCACACCTGCCGACCGGTGAGGTGCGTGAGCCGGCCGGTGCGGATGGCTTCGGCCAGCCGCTCGCGCAGGTCCGTGTAGTGCCGCCAGTGGTGGTGCCCGGTGGACTCGTCGGCCGGGAAGCTGTGGCGGTGCCGCTCATCCGGATGCCGCCAGAACTGTCCGCCCGTCTGCGCACCGGCATCCACCAAGACGACCGACAGCCCGAGATCCGCCGCGACGACGGCGGCACTGAGACCTGCGGGCCCGGCGCCGATCACGGCGAGGTCGGTGATGGTCTCAGTCATGGGATGCCTCCGGCAGCGGGAGCGGCTCGTCGGGGTCGGAGCTGCGCACGTCCTGGCCGGCGCACGCCGCGACGAGGCACGCTCGCTGGGTGCGGGCGCCGTCGACCGTGACGAGGCAGTCGAAGCACACGCCGATGCCGCAGAACAGTCCGCGCGGAGCGCCGTCCCTGCGCGTCGTGCGCCACGAGACGATGCCCGCGGCCGAGAGCGCGCCGCCGATCGTCTGACCGGGCACGAAGGCCACCGGCGCACCGTCGAAGCGGATCGTGTCGTCCTCTGCGCTCATGCGGCGGCCACTCCTTCCAGGCGATCCGGGCGGAACGGTGCGAGATCGAGATCGGTCGACTCGCCGCGCATCGCCTGCGCGAGCAGCTTGCCGGTTCCGACCGAGAGGCCGACGCCCGCGCCCTCGTGACCGGCGGCGTGCCAGAGCCCCGGCATCCGGGCGTCCTCACCGATTGCCGGCAGGTGGTCGGGGCAGTACGGCCGGAATCCCGAGTACGCGCGCTGCACGCCCACGTCCCGCAGCGCGGGGAAGAGTCCGAGTCCGCTCGCGGCGATGCGCGCCACCGCGTCGGCCGAAAAGGTGCGATCGAACCCGACGCGTTCACGGCTGGCGCCCATGAGAATCGTCCCGCTGGGGGTGCCCTCCACGACGGGAGACACCTGCAGCCCGGCATCCGAACTGGCGACGTCGCCGACGTACTCGGCGGCGTAGACCTTGTGATGCACGGTGACGGGCACGGGCTCCGTGACGAGCACGAACCCGCGCCGTGGGAGCACAGGAAGGTGCACGCCGGCGAGGGCCGCGAGCTCTCCGCTCCAGGGACCGGCGCAGTTGATGATGGCCCCGGCCGAGATGCGCCCTGCGCTCGTCTCGACGCCTTCCGCTCGGCCGCCGGAGGTGAGGATGCCGTGGACCGCGGTTCTCGTCCGCACCTGCGCGCCGTGCTCACGCGCGAGGCGCAGCAGTTGATGCGTGGCCAGCAGCGGCTGGACCTGCGCATCGTCGGGATAGAACGCCCCGCCGGCGAGAGCGGGGTTGATGTACGGCTCGAGTTCGCGGACGCCGGAGATGTCGTCGATCATGTCGGCGCGGATGCCGAGAGTGCGCTGGTGCGCAACGAGTTCGGCGAGTGCGCGCATGCTCGATTCGCTGCGCGCGACGACGAGTCCGCCCTTCGACTCGAACTCCCAGAGGTTGGCGTACTCGGCGAGATCCTCGCGCCACACGCGCTGCGAATACAGCGAGAGCTCGAGTTCGGGGCCGACCTCCTTGTCCGAGACCAGCACGTTCCCCTCGCAGCGGCTGCTCGTGCCGGAGGCGATCGAACCGCGCTCGACGACGATCACGCTGAGCCCTGCGAGGGCGGCGAAGTACGCCGTCGCGGCGCCGACGACTCCCGCGCCGACGATGACCACGTCGGCGCGTGCTGTCGAACTGCTCACTCCGCGGTCGCTCCCGCCCTGCTCTGCTCGCCGTCCACCTGGCCGGACCAGTCGCCCAGCACGTGCTCGATGTGGCGCGAGACGAGATCGCGCGCACGCGCGGCATCCCGCTGCTCGATGGCATCCATGATCGTGTGGTGCTCCTGCGCCGAGGCGGCCAGGTGCCCGTGCTCGTGCAGTTCGGACAGGCCGAAGAGCCGGGTCTGCGAGCGCAGCGACGCCACGAGCGCGACGAGTCGCTCGTTGCCGGCGTACTGCAGGAGCGCGAGGTGGAAATCGCTGTCGGCGCTGAGGTACTCGACGAGGTCGCCGCGCTCGGCGGCCTGCACGATGTCGTCGGCCTGCCCGCGGAGCCCGGCGAACGCGCTCTCGGGGATGAGCGGGGTCGCCTTCTCGACCGCCGGCGGCTCGAGGAAGAGACGCAGCTCGGTCACTTCGGACAGGTCGTTCGGCGACACCTCGGTGACGAGGAAGCCGCGGTTCGGCATCGCGACGACCAGCCCCTCGCGCACGAGCTCGAGCATGGCCTCGCGGATCGGTGTGGCGGAGACGCCGAACTCCTCGCCGAGGCTCGGTGCCGAGTAGACGCGTCCCGGCTGCATCTCGCCGCTGATGATGGCCGAGCGCAGCGCCCGCTTGACCGTGTCGCGGATGCTCGGCTGCTTGCTGAGGCGCACCACGTTGCGCGCATCAATTCCGGTCATGTGCTTCCCTCTTCCGGTCCACCCCTGCGGCGACCGCTGTTCGCGGGTGCCTGGCTGTCACGATATCGGCGCCGCGCGCCGCGCACGTCATGTTCACAGCACGAATCCCTGCGGGAACGGGTCGCTCGCGTCGAGCATGTACTGCGCGGTGCCCGTCACCCAGGCCCGCCCGGTGATCGTCGGGATCACGGCGGGGATGCCGGCGACCTCCGTGGTCTCGACGAGCCGGCCGGTGAAACTCGTGCCGATGAACGACTCGTTGACGAAGTCGGTGTTCAGCGCCAGCTCGCCGCGGGCGTGCAGCTGCGCCATCCGTGCACTCGTCCCCGTGCCGCATGGGGAGCGGTCGAACCAGCCGGGATGGATCGCCATCGCGTGCCGGGAGTGCAGCGCGGTCGAACCGGGCGCCTTCAGGTAGACGTGGTGGCATCCGCGGATCGTGGAGTCGATCGGATGCACGGGTTCGCCCTGCGCTTCGATCGCCGCCATGATGCTCAGGCCCGCCTTCAGCAGGTCGTCCTTGCGGCTGCGCTCGAAAGGCAGCCCGATCTGCTCGAGCGAGACGATCGCGTAGAAGTTGCCGCCGAACGCGAGGTCGTACTCCACGGCGCCGAGGCCCGGCACGTTGACGACCTGGTCGAGCGCGACCGCGAACGAGGGCACGTTGCGGATGGTCACGCTGTCGGCGTGACCATCCGAGACCTGAACGTCGGCGATCACCAGACCGGCCGGCGTATCGAGGCGGATCGTGGTGACGGGCTCGACGACGGGGACCATCCCGGTCTCGACCAGCACCGTCGCGACCCCGATCGTGCCGTGCCCGCACATGGGCAGGCATCCGGAGACCTCGATGTAGAGCACGCCGAAATCGGCATCCGGACGCGTCGGCGGCTGCAGGATCGCACCGCTCATCGCGCTGTGGCCCCGCGGCTCGTTCATCAGGAGCAGGCGCAGATCATCGCTGTTCGCCATGAACCACTGACGCCGCTCCTCCATGGTCGCCCCTGGCAGCGTCCCGACGCCGCCGACGATCACACGCGTCGGCATCCCCTCGGTGTGGGAGTCGACGGCGTGGAAGACCCGCTGTGCTCGCATGTTCTCTCCGGATCAGCGGTAGCCCTTGGCCAGGACGGCCTCGGTGTCGGCGATGATACGCGCGCGGACGTCGTCGGGCAGGGGCAGCCGAGGCGGGCGTGTCGTGATGCCGGCCGGTGCGACACCGGCGACCTCCTGCGACAGCTTGATCGCCTGCACGAACCAGGTCTTCGAATCCCAGCGCAGGAGGGCGTGCAGGTCGCGGTAGATCTCGTGCGCCTTCGCCCAGCTCGCCGGGTCGCCCGACGTCGCCAGGTTGTACAGCTCGACCGTGGATGCCGGAATCGCATTCGGGTAGCCGGCGACCCATCCGCGGGCTCCGTTGATGCCCAGCTCGAGCACGACATCGTCGGAGCCGATCGAGACATCGAGCCCCGGTGCGAGCTCGTGGATCTCGTACGCGTTGCGCACGTCGCCGGAGAACTCCTTGACCGAGACGATCAGACCCTCCTCGAACAGCTGCGCGAGGAGAGTCGGACGTAGGTCGATCTTCGTGTCGATCGGGTTGTTGTACGCGAGGACGGGCAGCCCGACCGCCGCCACGCGACGGAAGTGATCGACGACCTCGGCGTCGCTCGCGCGGTACGCGTTCGGCGGGAGCAGCATGACGGCCGGTGCCCCGTGCTCGGCAGCGTGCTCGGTCAGGCGCACACTCTCGAGCGCGCCGTATGCGCCGACACCAGGAATCACCGCGACGTCGGCCGGCGCGGCCTCGACGGCGGTCAGGTAGACGCGCTTGCGTTCTTCGTCGGTCAGCGTCTGGTACTCACCCAGCGATCCGTTCGGGATGATGCCGGTGACGCCGTTGTCGGTCGTGAAGCGGATGTGCTCGGCGTAGGCGTCGTAGTTGACGGAGAAGTCGGGGTTGATCGGCAGCGTCGTCGCGAGATTGACGCCGTGCCACGGCTTCTTTTCATTCATGGATCGGTACTCCTGTGCTCTTCGGTGCCGTGTGGCGGCAAGTACAATTGCAATGTTAGTGGACGAGCGGACTCATGTCCATGGTTCAGCGCGGCCGGTTTCCGCCCCCGCATCACGTGCGGGCAGAACGAGCCGCTGACGCGACTCCTCGTTGCCCGCGCGGTCGGTCGCCGCGAACTCGATGATCTGCTCGTGCTCCGACAGCGCGCGGACGAAGGACTCCTGGAATGTCGCCCAGAACGTCCCAGGCCCCTCCCACTGGATGCGCTCCACGCCGGACACGTCGTCATCGGCGAACAAGGTGATCTCAACGCTCGCGCCGAGTCGGCGCACGGTCGCGCGGGACGTCGGTGCGCTCACGTCGACCGCGAACTCGCGGGAGGCATGAGCGGTGGCACCATCGGCATCCGTCACGCGCACGGCGACCCGATGGTGCCCCTCGCCAGGGAGCGAGACGGGTCCGTCGTACGGCGCCCAGCCGTCGTCGCCGATGGCCAGCTCGATCCGCAGATCGCCGGCGCCCCCGAGGTCCTCAGCGACGACGCGGACGACCGGCAGGGTCGTGAACCAGCCGGACGGCGACGCGAGCGTGTCGGTGAGGATCGCGATGGAGGGCAGCGTGCGCGCGGCGGCGAGCGCCGCCGGCACCTCCCAGCGGATGCTCCTGATGCCGTCGTCGATGCGCTCCGACCAGGTCACGGTCGCGGCATCCGTCTCTACGGCGTCGGCGACGGCTGGAGTCATGGTGCCATCGACGTCGGCCGCGGCCGCAGCGGCGAGGACCCGCACGAGTTCGTCCTGTGCGAGCAGGCCGTCTCGGCGGGCGTCGGCGGCGGCCGCAGCCACGCGGTCGAGGAACGCCGCGCGCGATGCCGGCACCGGTTGCCGCCAGACGTCGTCCAGGAAGGACCCGCCGTCCTGGCGCGACCGCACCGGCACGTCGGTCTCGGCTCCGACGAAGCTGATCACCGGGGCCGCCGCGCGGACGTACAGGTGGTAGCGCTCGTCGCCGCCGGTCCACACCGGCTCGAAGCGGATGCCGTCGACGTACACCGCACCGTCGGCGCGCAGGGCCTCTCCTATCGCTCGCGCATCGACCGCGGCATCCGCGGCGATCGAGCCGTCGACGCGACGCCGGTTCGCCAGCCCGAGGTCGAGCGTCGTCGTCGCATCCGACCGGGCGACGAGGACGGACGGCCCGAATTCGATCGAGTGCAGCGTCGCGTCGTCGGGTGTCGGCAGGGCGCGCAGGGCCATCGGCACCGCGATGCGCAGCGTCTCGCCCGACCGCCACGGGCGGCGCACGACGAGATAGCCGCCCTCGACCTCGGCATCCACCGGCTCCTCGCCGATGCGAGCCGTGACCTCGCCGACGACCCACTCCGGAATCCGCACCCGGACCGTGAGGGGCGTCCGGTCGACGAAGCCGCCGGCGTCGTCGACGCGCACGTCGACGGTTCCCGCGAAGGGAAGCCCGGTCTCCAGGCGGACGATCGCGTTCTGCTCCCGCCAATCGAGGGTCGCCGGGATGAAGAGATTGACCCAGAGCTCGGCATCCTCCCCCGCGAAGAAGACGGTGTCCTGGTACTTGACGTGGTTCTCGAGGCCGGTGCCGCCGCAGCAGGTGCCGATGTTGTCGTACTCGGCGACGGCGCCGGGGTGCACGGGGAACATGTAGGTGACTTCGGGGCTGTCGTCCGAGTCCACTGCACGCCGGGAGCCGAGGATGTGGTTGTGCACGGCGCGCTCGTAGTACGCCATGAAACGCGGATCACGCGTGTGGGCGAAGAGCAGCCGGGCGATCTTGAGCAGGTTGTAGGTGGCGCAGGTCTCGGCGTTGCGGTGGCCGATGTCGCCGGCGACCGCGCCTGGTGGACCCCACAGCTCGCTCTCCCCCGTGCCGCCGTGCGCGTACATGCGCCCAGGCACGATCTGCTCCCACAGCCCGAGCACGGCGTCCAGGTAGCGGCGGTCGCCGGTGAGCTCGTACTCGTGCACGTAGCCGAGCAGCTGCGGCAGGTGCTGGTTGGCGTGCATGTCGGTGAGGATGTCGCGGCGCTCGGCACCGGCGTCGATGAGGTCGTCCTGGTCGAACAGGCGGGCGACCTCGAGGAACAGCGGCTCGTCGGCGACCGCGCTCAGCCGCGCCATCGTCTCGTTCATGCCGCCGTACTCGCCGGCGATGTAGAGCGACCACATGCGCTGGATGCGGTCGTGATCGAGCCGGGTCAGCCGATGCGCGACCCAGTGCCCCATCGCGACGGCGATCTCGAGGGCTTCAGCACTGCCGGCCAGCTCGTGCGCGTCGAGGAGTCCCGCCATGATCTTGTGCGTCGTGTAATAGGGAGCCCAGATCTCGCCGTAGGGCGCGTAGTCCTCGAGCCGGGCGAACTGCCACTCGCCGTAGGCCGCGAGGAAACCCGGATGCGAGTACCGGCCGGTCGCGGCGAGCGTGCGCTGCACCTCGCCGAGACCAGCGACGAAGTCGTCGACCTTCGCCAGCAGCGCGGCATCCTGTTCCCCGGCGTACGCGAGCGCGAGCATCGAGAGGAAGTGCCCGGCGTAGTGCCCTCGGAGCAGGTTCGCGGTCTGGGCGTTCTCGCGGCCCGGGTAGTCGGCCTCGCCCCACGCCTGCTCGCTCGGGTGGCCGAAGTCCTCCCAGTTGCCCGGCGGCGTCGCCCCCCGGGTGTCGAGGCCCGCGTTCGCGCGGAAGACCGCGAGCAGGCGGTCGACCGGATACACGCGCGCGAGATGCAGCATCCGATCGCGGGCCGGGGCGAACACGCTGTCGTCGGCGATCCGCACGCGGTCGAGTCCGAAGGCGCGCAGCGCCGGGACGACGCGGATGCCGGATGCCGTCGTCATCGTGACGCCCACTGCTGCTGCGTCCACGCCTCGATGCCCGCGGCGTCGATCGGGAGCGCGCCGGAGAGCACCTCGGAGCCGGTCGCAGTGACGAGCACGTCGTCCTCGAGCCGCACGCCGATGCCGCGCAGCTCGGGCGGAAGGGTGAGGTCGTGGGAGTGGAAGTAGAGTCCCGGTTCGACCGTCATGACGACGCCGGGCTCGAGGTCGGCGCCCATGTAGTCCTCGTAGTGCGCCTGGCTGCAGTCGTGCACGTCGAGCCCGAGGTGGTGGCCGATGCCGCACGCGAGGTAGCGGCGGTGCTGCTGGCCCTGCGGCGACAGCGCCTCGTCGACCGAGACGGGCAGCAGGCCCCAGTCGTGCAGGCCCTGCGCCACGACCTGCATGGCGGCGAAGTGGAAGTCGAGGTACGCGGTCCCGGGGCGGATGCGGTCGAGGCCGGCGCGATGCGCGCGCTCGACGAGGTCGTGCACCTCACGCTGCGCGGCCGAGAACGTGCCCTGCGCGGGGACCGTGCGCGTCACGTCGGCCGTGTACAGGGACCGGGCCTCCACGCCCATGTCGAGCAGCAGCGCCTGGTCGGGGCGGATCGGCCCGTCGCAGCGCACCCAGTGCAGAATCGGCGCATGCGCGCCCGAGCCGACGATCGTCGAGTAGCCGGGGCCGTTACCGAACGTGCGCGCGTGCCGGTCGAACGTGCCCTGCAGCCAGCGCTCGCCCAGGTCGGCGGCGATCGCGTGCGGGATCTCGGCGGCGACCGCGGCGAAGCCCGAGACCGTGGCGTCGATCGCTTCGCGCAGCTGACCGATCTCCCACTCGTCCTTCACCATGCGCAGAGTCGAGAGCGTGCGCTCGAGGTCGGTCGACACCGTCGCGCTGTGCGCGGTCGCGATGCCCATGGCCGAGCGCGCGGCGAGTGCACCGCGGAGCTCACTCGCGCGCGCTTCGAGAGCCGCAAGCGGCTCGACGGCGATCTGCAGCGCCTGCGCCCACTCGGCGATGCCGGCCGATGGCCCGACCCACAGCTCGCCGTGCAGCGCGTTGCTGAAGAACCCGTCGTCGCCGGGGCGGAACGGCGGCGGCATGTACAGCACCGCGTCGTGTCCGCCAGGACGCGCCCACATCACGAGCACGGCATCCTCGGTCTGGCATCCGGTGAGCCACACGAAGCTACTGTCGGCGCGGAACCCATAGGACGCGTCGTCGTTGCGCACAGGCGCGACGCCGGCGCACAGCACGAGCGTCTGGCCGGCGAAGGCCGCGCTCAGGCGTGTGCGGTGGGATGCCGCGGCCTCCGCTGTCCCTTCCGGCAGGTCGGGGTGCGTTGGGACGTCGTCCCAGCCCTGCGCGATGAACTCACGGAAGGCCGGGACCTCCACGAGCCGCGGGTAGCGGGTCCCCGCGTACGGCGGACGGGGTTCGGTCACCTGGTCGGTCATGCGCGTTCTCCTCCTCGGTTGCGGACGAGCTCGCGAAGCCGGGTCAGGGTGCGGCCCGATCCGATCCCGTCGTGCTCGAATTCGTTGGTGACCCAGTACTGCGCGTTGCCGACGCCCTTCAGGGTCTCCAGCTGCAGACCGGCATCCACGTACATGTCTTCGAAGTAGACGACGGCCGCGAGCGGCACCTCGTTGCGGGCCAGCGCGTCGCGGTCGTACAGCGGCGACCAGTCGTCCTTCGCCGCGAGCGTGTCGACCGCACGGCGGAAGCCGCGGAGCAGTCGCACATCATCGAACATCCAGGGGAACGCCATCTCGCCCGTGAACAGCAGCGGACGCCGGTCCTCGTCGAACTCCGGCCGGCGGTCACGCTCGGACTGCGCCGCCCACGCCGTCGGCCCGCTCGCGGGGTCGCCGTAGATGGACTCCTGAAGCGTCCAGAACAGCGGGTTGCCCGCGCTCGACGAGAGCGCGAGAACGTCCTGCAGGAACCCCGCGGAGAGCCGGCCGTCGCTCGTGAAGGCCTTCTCGACGAGCCAGTGCAGGCGCTCGAAACCGGGCTTCATGCCGAAGTCGATCCCCAGCGCCTGGAAGCGCCGGACGGTGAGCACGTCGCCGTCCGGCAGCAGGACGTCGCCCTCGGCGAGCCGGTCGGCGATGCGCGCGACGGCCGCCTCGTCCTCGGGGTAGCGCCGGTAGAACTCCGCCGTCTTGGTCGCGACGCGATCGAACGTCCGCCGATAGACCTCTGCCGCCTTCGGAGGGATGCCGGGGATGCCGCCGCACACGTAGCTCGCTGCCAGCCCTTCGGGGGCGAAGGAGAGATAGGTGAGCGTGATCCAGCCGCCGAAGCTCTGCGCGAGCGTCGTCCACCGGCGTCCGTCGTACAGCGACGTCCGGACGTGCTCGAGGTCGCGCACGATCGAGTCCGCGCGGAAGCAGGCCAGGAAGTCCCCGCCGGATTCACCGCGGGCGGCGACCGTCACGGCATCCACCGGGGTGCTGAGTCCGGTGCCGCGCTGGTCGACGAGGACGACGCGGTAGTCGCGCAGCGCCTCGTCGATCCAGCCGTCGCGGGCCAGCGGGCGGGGGTTCGCGCCGCCCGGCCCGCCCTGCAGGAAGGTGAGCAGCGGGCGGCCGGGGTCGTCGCGCTCCGGGTCGACGAGTTCGCGCACGAACAGCTCGATGGTCTCGCCGTCCGGGGTGCTCCAGTCCAGGGGCACGGTCGTGCGCTGCTCGCGGACCCGGATGCCGGGGAGCAGGTATTCGGTGGTCACGATGCTGTCTCCTTCGCGGTGCGCGCGGCATCCGCTTCCCTGCGTCGACGATCCCACTCCGGGTTGATGCGGGGAACCGCGTGCAGCAGGGTCTTGGCGTATTCGTGCGTCGGGTTCTCGAACACGTCGTCCCGTGTGCCCGTCTCGACGATCCTGCCCTGCGACATCACGGCGACGCGCGTCGCGATCTGGCGGACGACGGCGAGGTCGTGGGCGATGAAGAGGTACCCGAAGCCCTCGTCGGCCTGCAGATCGCGCAACAGGTTGATCACCTGGGCCTGCACCGAGACGTCCAGCGCCGAGACCGCCTCGTCGCAGATGACCAGTTTCGGGCCGACGGCGAGCGCCCTGGCGATGCCGATGCGCTGCGCCTGGCCGCCGGAGAACTGCGAGGGGTAGCGCTCGGAGTGCAGCGGGTTGAGGCCGACGCGTTCCATCAGCTCACGCGTGAACGCGCGTGCACCGCCGGGGATCTTCCGCCCCTGGTACACGAGCGGCGCCGTGACGAGCCGCTCGACGGTGTGCTTGGGGTTCAGCGACGAGTACGGGTCCTGGAAGATGACCTGCACGGAGCTGCGGAACTCCTTCAGCGCTGCGCCGCTCGTGCGGGTGACGTCGACGCCTTCGAACTCGACGGTTCCGCTCGTGACGTCCATGAGACGGGCGACGAGGCGGGCGGTCGTCGACTTGCCGGAACCGGATTCGCCGACCAGTGCCAGCGTTTCGCCGCTGCGCACCTCGAGGGACACGTCGTCGACCGCGCGGAAGGCCTTCGCGCGTCCGAACGGGGCGGCGGATCCGGTCTTGAACTCCTTGACCAGGTTCGTGCCGCGGAACAGCGGCGTCGTCGTGCTCACAGGGCGCTCCTCTCTGCGGACGGAACCGGGATCTCGGTCGTGCGCAGCGTTCCGATCTCGTCGTCGATGCGCGGGACGGCGTCCAGCAGCCGCCGGGTGTAGTCGGCCTGCGGGTCGCTGAAGACCTGCTCGACCGAGCCGCGCTCGACGGTCTCGCCGGCCCGCATGACGACGATGTCGTCCGTGACCTCGCTCACGACGGCGAGGTCGTGGGTGATGAGGATCAGTCCGGCGCCGGTGTCGGCACGGATCTCGGCCAGCAGGTCGAGGATCTGCGCCTGGACCGTGACGTCGAGCGCGGTCGTGGGCTCGTCGGCGATGATCAGGTCGGGGTTCATGCTCAGCGCCATGGCGATCATGATGCGCTGTCGCATGCCGCCGGAGAACTGGTGCGGGTAATGGTCCACGCGTCGGGCTGCGTCGCGAATGTGCACGCGCTCCATCGCCTCGATCGCCACGGTGCGCGCCTGTCGGCGCGACACCCCTGAGCGATGCGAGAGGTACGCCTCCGCGATCTGGGTGCCCACCTTGTAATACGGGTTCAGCGACGAGAGCGGGTCCTGGAAGATCATCGCGATGCGATCCCCGCGGATGTCCCGCATCCGCCGCTCCGGCATCCCGAGCAGTTCGGCGCCGTCGTAGCGGACCGACCCGGTGGCCGTGCCGCTCTTCGGGAGCAGCCCCATGATCGCGAGGCTCGTCATGGACTTGCCGGAGCCTGATTCGCCGACGATGCCCAGCGCGCCGCCGCGTGGGACGTCGAATTCGAGGTTCTTGACCACCTGCACCGGACCCTGCGCGGTCGGGAACGAGACGGTGAGGTCCCGGACCGACAGCACGGGGCCGGCAGTGGTGTCATCGGTGAGGATGCTCATGCCGATGCTCCTGTCCTGACACGCGGATCGATGGCGGTGTACAGCAGGTCGACGACCATGTTGCCCACGATCACGAAGAAGGCCGACAGCAGCGTGACCGCCATGATGACGGGCTGGTCGTTCGCCGTGATCGAGTCGGCGGTCAGCTTGCCGACGCCGTTGAGGCCGAACACCTTCTCGGTGATGACGGCGCCGCCGAGGAGGCCGGCGATGTCCATGCCGAAGATCGTGACGATCGGGGTGAGGGCCGGGCGCAGCGCGTGACGGCGCCACACCAGGTTCGGGCGCAGGCCCTTGGCACGGGCGGTGCGGACGAAGTTCTCCTGCAGAGTGTCGATGACGTTCGCTCTGGTCAGGCGCGTGTAGACCGCCGCGTACCCGACGGCGAGGACGATCCACGGCATCAGGAAGTTGAGGAACCACTGCACCGGGTCGTCGCTGAAGCTCACGACCTGGGGGAACGGCAGCCAGCCGAGGGCGACGACCAGGATGAACTGCAGCGCCAGGGCGAGCACGTAGTTCGGGATCGACATCGCGCCGAGGGTGAGCCCGGCGAAGAAGCGGTCGAGGAACCTGCCCTCCTTCACGGCGCTGAGCACACCGGAGACGAGGCCGCCGATGAGCCAGAGCACGGCGGCGCCGAGCGCGATCGTGATCGAGACGGGCAGACGCTGCACGATCATGTCGCTGACCATCTGGCTCGTCTGGAAGGAGTAGCCCAGGCACGGCGCCGCGCACTCGACGGGGCTGCCGGCGACCATGAAGGTGCGTCCGCCGAAGAGTCCGGCGACGTAGTTCCAGAACTGGGTCCAGAACGGCAGGTCGAGGCCCAGGTTGACGCGGATCTGCTCGATCTGCTCGGGTGTGCAGTTCTTACCGCAGATCTGCACGGCCGGGTCGGCCGACAGCAGGAAGAAGATCGCGTACGTGAACAGGGTCACCAGGAACAGCACGGCGATCATGCCCAGGATGCGGGAGGCGACGATGCGGATCATGAACGGGCCTCCCCGCTGGCGACGATCACGCGGATGCGGTCACCGAGGGTCGTGAACGACAGGACGAGGAGGAAGAGGAACGCGCCGGGGATCACGAAGTACATCGGGTCGACGGCGTACCACGGGGTCGCGGCCGCGATCATCTGCCCCCAGCTGGGGGTCGGCGGGACGACGCCGACGCCGAGGAACGAGAGTCCTGCTTCCGTGCCGACGTAACCAGGGACGGCGAGGGTCGCCATCACGATGATGGTGGACTGCAGGTTCGGCAGGATCTCGCGGAAGATGATGCGGATGCTGCTCGCGCCTGAAGCCTTGGCGGCCTCGACGAACTCGCGCTCCTTGAGGGAGAGCGTCTGCGATCGGACGATGCGGGCGAGGTATGGCCAGCCGAACAGCGAGATGACGACGACGAGCAGGAAGACGCGGTTGTCGGCCGGGAGGGCGGACAGGATCGCGATCATGAAGATCAGCGCGGGGAACGCCATGAGGAACTCCATGACGCGCGAGATGATCGTGTCGACCAAGCCGCCGAAGTAGCCGGCGAGCATGCCCATGACGACGCCGAGGATCGTGGTGAGCAGCGTCGCCGAGAGGGCGACGGTCATCGTGACGCGTGCGCCGTAGACGATGCGGGCGAAGATGTCGCGGCCGCTGCCGGGCTCCACGCCGAACCAGTGCTCGGCGCTGATGCCGCCGAGCGGTCCGATCGGGATGGCCCCCATGTTCGGGTCGATCGCCGACTGGTCGAAGTCGTACGGTCCCCAGCCGCTGAGCATGGTGAGCAGCGGGGCGAAGATCGCCATGAGGAGGATGAGCAGGATGTACGCGCTGGAGAGCACGGATCCTGCATCGTGGAGGAACGCGCGCAGGATCCGCCGGCCAGAGGCCGGGGGTGACTCCAGCGTCTCTTCGAGCGCTGGGTCACCTCCCGGCGTGGCTTCGGCCTCGAGCGATGTCGGGCTGAAGGTCATGCTCAGCCCTTCGCGGGATCCTTGAGACCGATGATCGTGAGGTCGGTCATGCTGGTGCTCGGGTTGTAGCCGGTGATGTTCTCACCGGGGAGGAAGATCGCCTTGCCGAAGACCAGCGGTGCGATCGGCGAGAGGCCCATGAGCTCCTCGTCGAGGTCGCCCCAGGCGGACACGGCCTCGTCGGCCGGCAGGGCGCCGATCTCGTCGATGCGGGCGTTGATCGTCGGGTCGTTGATCTGGGCGAGGTTGGAGTTGCCCTTCTCGGTGATGTTGCGACCGTCGAACAGCGGCGGGATGATCGTGCTGGCGCTGGAGGCCCAGTCCGGGCACCATCCGGTGATGGCGGCGTCGTGCTGCTGGGAGGGCGTGCCGATGGTCTCGTAGTAGACCGAGGTCTCGATCACGTTGAGGTTCACGGTGACGCCGATCTTCTTCAGCGCCTCCTGAATGGCCTCGGCCTGCGCCTGCATGAGCGGCTGCGAGCGGATGTCGAGGGTGAACTCGAATCCGTCGGCCAGGCCGGCCTCGGCGAGGAGCTCCTTGGCCTTCTCCGGGTCGCCCTTGTCGCCCTCGGTCTCCCAGAGGTTGAAGTCCTTGAAGCTGCTCACGGTCGGCGGGATGATCGAGTACGCCGGGTCGGCGAGCTGCGTGCCGCCGCTGGCGTTGACCAGGGCGGAGCGGTCGATGGCCCAATTGATCGCGTCGCGCACCTTGACGTCGTCGAACGGCGCCTTGGTGGTGTTGAGACCCATGTAGGTGGTGCAGTAGGCGTCGGCCGTGATCGCGCGCTCCTGGAGCTCCGGCGTCTGGATGCGGGGCAGGCTCGCGGCGCCGATGGTGCCCGAGATCGCGTTCTGGTCGTCGCCCTGGCCGGCGATCATGCGCTCGTCGATCGTGGCGCCGTCGATGCCGATCTCGAACTCCCACTCGTCCGGGTACGCCTTGCGGACCTCGTCGGTGGACTCGTCCCAGTACTCGTTGCGCTCGAGGCGGATCAGGCTGCCGGGGGTGTACTCGGCGAGCGTGTACGGGCCGGAGGCGATGACGTCCTTGATGAACTCGTCGCCCGCACCGGTGCCCTCGGGGAACGGGACGGCATTGGGCTGGGCGAGCACGTTGTCGAACTCGGGGAACGGCTTCTTCAGGTGGAAGACGATCGTCTTGTCATCCGGGGTCTCGATCGTCGGCAGGTCGCCGGAGACGTACGGTCCCTGGTAGCCCTCGGGGGCGTCGATGGTCTGGCGCAGGTAGGGGGAGCCGATGCCGACCTGGGGGTCCCAGGTGCGGGAGATGCCGAACTTCATCTCCGCCGACGTGATGGGGGTGCCGTCGTCGAAGAAGATGTCGTCCTTGAGCGCGTAGGTCCACGTCAGGCCGTCTTCGGAGACTTCACCGAGCGATTCGGCGAGGTCGGGGACGATCGCGTTGGGGTCTTCCGCGTCGCCGGCGGCCTGCATGGTGAGGCCGCGGTAGATCAGGCGGTAGAAGGCGTTGACGCCGCCATCGAAACCGCGGGACGGATCGAGGTAGGAGAAGTCGGCGTTCTGCAGCATGTGGACGGTGCCACCCGTCTGCGCTTCGCCGGAGCCGGATCCCTGGGAACCCTGGCCTGCTTCGCCTCCGCCGGCAGAGCAGCCGGCGAGGAGAAGGACGGATGCGGTCGTGGCTGCGATGAGCCCCACGAGCCTCTTCTTCTTGGTGGTCACAGGACCTGACCTTTCTGTCGGTAGCGCCTTTGCGTACGGTTCCAATGGAACAGCATGACAGTGCAATGTACAACTGTACCGTCATGAAAAGTTCTACCGGAGATTCGGTCGTGGAGGGATTCCTGTAACCAGATCTTCACATCACGGTGGTGGAGTTCCGCGGAAATGCACGGGTCTCGGCGTCAGCCGAGTTGGCGGAGCGGCGAGGTTCGGTCGCCTCCGGCATCCCCGGTGTTGACCGTGCCCTGCGGCTCGAACAGGAGCGCCTGCACCTCGGCGTCGGCCTTCGGGCAGTGCTCGACGCCCTTCGGGACCACGAACACGTCGTTCGGCCCGAGGACGACGTCGCGGTCGCGGAGCTGGATCGTCAACTCGCCGCTGAGCACCATGAACAGCTCGTCGGTGTCGGGGTGCGTGTGCCAGACGAACTCGCCCTGCAGCTTGACCACCTTGACGTCGTAATCGTTCACGCTGGTGAGGCGATGCGGCTGCCAGTGCTCGGAGATCGCGGCGAGGGCGGTGTCGATGTTGCGGGGGGTGGTGGTCATGGTTCGAGCGTATTCGGGTTCGATGTCGGGGCGTCCTGCTACAGTCCATCTCAGGTTCAAGAGCTGCAGTCATCGGTACCTGGCCGGCTGCACGGCAACCCTCCTCCATCGAGCGGGGTGCCCCAGGGGAAGAACCGGTCCGGCGCGAACGCGTTCGGGCAAGTCGATGGGTCCGCGTCGTCCGACGCGGTGACGCGGACCCTTCCTCGGAAGGAGCACGCCATGAACGCCGATCACACCCCTCGCCCCACCGGCGGATGGCCGAACGACGAGAACCGCCCGGTCTTCGCGGAACCGCCTCGCGACGCCTGGTGGCGCCGCCTCGGTCTCGCCGCCCCGTCGCCGCGCGAGAGTGCGACGGCGCGTGCGCACCGAGCCGTGCTCGCCTCGCTGACGCCGCAGGGTTTCGCCCGTCGGACGGATGCCGGTGAGCAGCGGCTCTCGCTCGACGACGTCGTCGCCGAGCTCGATCTGGTCGCGGAGACCGTCGAACTCGGCATCCGGGATGCCGCGGATGAGCGCCGCCGGTACGGCTGGGAGCGAGTGCGCGCAGCGCTGTCGGCGCCCGATGCGCGGGTGCTCATCACAGATGGGCTGTGGGCCGGGTTCACACGCGGCCGGGCGGCCGCGTGGTGCTGGAATCTGTTCCAGTACGAGCCGCACGGGTTCGTCAGTCCGGGTGCGCAGGTGCGGGCCGAGGCGCTTCGCGTGCTCGAGGCTGGCGGGTTGCCGACCGTGTTCGGCTATCCCGCGCGGGCGGCCGAACTCGAGCGGGGCGGGCTCACGCCGGAGTCGTATCGGGAGGCGCAGGAGGCGCTCGGGAAGCCGACGTTCAGTCCGGACGACGTGCGGCGCTGACGCGATGTCGGGCCCGCGGCGTACGCTGAGCTCACCCTCATCGACGAGGCAGTCTCGACACGAGATGAAGAACATACGGAACCGGAGTGACGAACATGAACGAGACGATCATCACCGTGGTGGGCAACCTGACCGCTGAACCCGAGCTGCGCCAGACGCAGGGCGGGGTCGCGGTGGCGAGCTTCACGATCGCCAGCACGCCGCGCAGCTTCGACCGCCAGGCGAACGAGTGGAAGGACGGCGACGCCCTCTTCATGCGCTGCTCCGCCTGGCGCGACCTCGCGACCAACATCACCGGCAGCCTCACCAAGGGCACGCGCGTCATCGCCAGCGGGCGCCTGCAGCAGCGGGAGTATCAGGACCGCGAGGGCAACAACCGCGTCAGCATGGAGCTGCAGATCGACGAGATCGGGCCGTCGCTGAAGTACGCGACGGCGCAG
This sequence comes from Microbacterium sp. STRO-1N, assembly GCF_057748015.1. The sequence continues at coordinate 301,107 of NZ_CM173234.1, read as the reverse complement.
GTGACGCGCGGGGAGCGTTCGGGCGGGAGCTTCGGAGGAGGGCAGAGGCAGGATGCCGCGGTGGCTGCGCCGGCGACTGCGGGCGCTCCGGCGAGCGCGGGCGGGTCGGATGGGTGGGCCGCACCGGGACAGAGCTGGTCTGGGGCGGACGAGACGCCGTTCTGACTCCGGTCAGCCCCCCGCGGTGCTTTCTCGGACGACCAGTTTGTGCGGGGCGACGATCTCCGTCGCCGACAATCCGGGGTTCTCGATCCGCTCAATGATTCGACGCACCGATTCTCGCGCGATGAAGGGCGTGTCCAGCGAGATCGTACTCAGCGACGGCCGAGCAAAGCGCCCCTCCTCGACATCGTCGATCCCGATCACAGCGACGTCCTCCGGCACGCGCAACCCCGCATCGAAGACGGCACGCATCGCACCGATGGCCAGAAGATCAGAGAAGCAGAAGATGGCGTCCGGTCGAACGTCGAGCGCGAGTAGTGCCTGCGCGGCGCGGTAGCCGTCGGTACGACTGTAGTGCGCAGCCGTGATGATGAGATCCGGCTGCACGTCGAGCCCTGCATCCCGCAACGCGGCTTCGTAGCCTGCCGATCGCTGCAGCGGAGTACGAAGAATCTGAGGCGATCATCGTCCGCGCGCTCGCCATCACGCGCGGAAGCGGGCAGTTCACGGTCACGCCTCGCGGTACCGTTTTTCCACTCACAGTAACGGCTGGACCAAGGACAAGGTTCGTATTTTCGTTTCCGGACTATCACCATTACTCGACGACGAAGCCGACATATTCACTCAAATGACAGACGGCAGAGGCGAACGCATCTTCTTCACATCGGACAATACATTCATTGACGCGACGGGCAAGCGAATCTTCCTGAGCGTGCTGCCCGACGTGAAACCAGACGTTCTGAGCACTTCGTGAGCGCGCCGTGCAGTGCCGGCTTTGGCGCTAGATCCGTTTGAGTTGATTGGATTTTATGGCGCCGAATAGAACCCATCCGGCGGCGTGAACCACTATCCACCTGGTCCGGCACCAGCGGATCATGTCTTCCCTTGAGCGCGATTCGCGGGGCCCGGTGTAGCGAAACCCGCGGTTTCGTTACACGGGCGTTCAAGTTCACATCGCTAGGACGCGCGAGTCCTCAAACAGCTCGGCCACCATGTCTCGCAGCTCCTGATCGGACAGCGACCCGAGATCCGTGACCCTTGACTCGAACTGCACCGCTTTGAGGCCTTCCCGGACAATGTCTCTGCGCGGCAGAAATTTCGGTGTCGACGCGATCTGTTCACTGATGGTGCGTGCGAGCCTGTGATCTGACGAGAGTTGCCGATCGATAAGGCCAACCAGGTCGTCCTCGAACAACTCGACCTCAGGGTCATTGAGCAAGTCCCCGAGCACAACGGCGCGCAAATAAGCCCGGTAGAAGACGTTGCGACGCCCGGCCAAGAAGCGATCCGGCGAAAGCCGTCCGTTCCTATCAAGCGGGAAGCGACGAACCGCGAGGTCCGGCAATACAGCGATCGTGAGATACGACCACATTCCCGGATTCGCAGCCTGCCCACGGAGATCCCCGGCGAACCACTGAGCGAGCCCTGCGCCCGCGAGCAGATCGAACTTGCGGTCATGGTTGCGCTGTCCGGACGAAACCGTCGAGACTTGTGCTTTCATCTCTGCTCGAAGATTTGCAAGCTCGGACACCGGCACGGTGCCTGCTCCTCCGATTCCGAAATAGGCCCGCGGGTGATGCGCACCTCGCGTGAAGCTCGGCGGCTCCTGCCCCGTCGCGACCGCATTCTCGAGCTCGGCGAACGCGCGGCGTGCGTCGTCAGTCGAGAAGCGCGGATAGATCGTTCCCATCGTCAATCCTCCTCCGCCATGAAAGCGCTAGCTTCGCGTGCGCGTTCGACCAGTTGCATCGGCTCGTCACGCGCGAGCCTCAACGCGACCTCGAGATCGAAACCGAGCACCATGGCCACATGAGAGCAGAAGGCCGCGAAAGAGGACGGGTCCGATTCAGCGGACTCTGCGATTGCCAGCGCTGAATATCCATCCCGAACTGCCGCCAACTGGAGGAGCACCGCCGCGTATATATCGGCTTGCATGGCCTGGTAGATCCACCTCTCGGCCGTTCCATCAAGGATGCGTTCTGCAATGGGGAGATCAGTATTCACGTACAGCCGGACCGCCGAGGTAATCCCCCACGACGGCTCGGCATCGTGGGCAACGTCCACCCGCCACGGAATGCGACGCCGACCCGTCTCACCGAAGCTGACAGCAGAGGTCGGGAAGGCATCGCCGAGGCTTTCGAAGGGAACCTTGATCGCCGCGGGCAGCCGCCAAAGTCTTGCTGATCGATGGATGCCACGGGCAGGGTCCCGATGTCCCGTCCTTCCTGCCCCCACCACCATCGCATCCACAAGCGCTTCGACTGCAACTGCTGATCCGTCGACTTCGATCTCGACTGATGCCGTCCACAATCCCGCAGCCCGCCCGAACTGTGCCGTCTCACGCCATCTTGTCCTCGCCGCGAGACACGTCACGACACCGACCAGCGTCACCGGATCACCCTCGGGGATACCGCTCTCGTCCCAGAAATCCGGCGCCAGTTCAGCCGTGATACGCAGGACGAGATCCTGCCCCGGTTCCCAGACATCGGGGATTTGATCGATCTCAACCGCAGGCTGAACCGACTGGACCTGTGCCGTCACTGATCGTTGCGCTGGTACTCGATAGGGACGTGACTCAATCGCGGGCATCGGCTGTACTCGCATTCATCTCGATGAGCAGCGCGCGACGTGCGGGCCCAGTGACTGCAACCGTCTGCTCGACGCCGCCGACGACCCGTACACGTCCGTTATCGAGGCCGACCGCTTCGCTCCAACTCGCAGCGATGTCATCGGCGGTCAGCTGCGTGCGCGCGCCGTCGTCTCCAACCACCGACACTGCGACATCGATGATGTATTCCCCTTCGCCGTCGACCACGAACGTCACTCCTTGGCGTTGGCGGCCATCGTCCAAGGTCTGAATCAAACGCGGAGTCTCCATCGAGATCAACGGTCGGCGCGCACTACGGCGTGTACCTGTTGGCGCATTGCCGCTGCTCGCTTTCTCCTTGGTCCTCGTCGCGTCCGGGAGCAGCATGCCGAACATCCTCGCTACCGCTCCTACTCCATGTTTGGTCGCATCCGGCGCCTCCACCGAAGCCGATTCCGGCTCGGCGAACGTCTCACGGAGAATCGCACGCACCCGGTTGCGCATCGCGCGGATGACGAGACCAGTCTCACCTCCCGCGCTACTGACCCACATGTCGTGCGCCGGAGGCTCCGCGTCTGCGAAGGTTCGATCCCAATCCCGCGCCGATTTGAACACCGCGACCCAGTCGAACACAGGCGACACGGTGTGATCCGACCAATCGTCCGTCGTGACAACGAGTTCGGCCTGGTCGCGCATCAAAGCGATGCGCTGGACGGATTCCTCGTCAAGTGCCGGGTCAAGGTCGTCCGTCTCAAGAGACTGTTCAAGCGCCTTGATACGCTTGACGATCGCGAGGTGACCGATTGTCTTCCGATTCCGCACGACGTCATGAACCTCGACCGGCAATTCCGAAGGTGAGAGCACAGGTGTTTCGTCGCCTAGGACGTGCGACCTGATCGCATTGAGCCCGGCCCCCCAGAATCCCAGCGCACCCTGGTTCTCATCGACAACGCGAATGTCCTGCTCATTCACTCGTAGCTCGATCGGCATCGGTGGTTGCTCGCGCTTCGGCTCGACGATCAGCTTCGGCCAGAGATGACGACGAATCGCCTTCCGCGCTTCCGCAGCGAACTGCTTTTCCAGTGATGAAGCATCGCCGTGCCGTAGCTGACCGAGATCCGGTTCATCGAACTCGGCTGACCGCGGGACCGTGATGCGCGGGTCGAGGACGAGCAAAGATGTGCCAGTCTCGTTGCCGTCGAATCGACGAGAGAAGAACCGCTCGCCGTACGCCTGTGCGACGTCGCCGACTAGGGGCGCGACAGCACCGCCGTCGCCTGCTCCCCACCAATGACGACCAGTGAACTGCTTTCCCTCGGAGACGTACGACTCATGGAACGCCGACACGACGAACCGATGCTCGAGCTCACCGGAAGGATTCCGGCAACGGCTCCAGAAGACGACGGTGCCCTGCCCGCTGAACGCATATGCCGCTGTCTTGCCGAAGCCGTAGGTGCCTCCTCCCTTGCCATCGTCACGAGGCACACCGACCTTGAGAATGAGGTCCTGAAAGTTACGGGGCTCACCATCGCGTGTCGGCGAGAGATCGATCGGCCCGTCGAGACCGCTCGTCCCTCGGTCGAACACCTCGAGGATATGCATGTTGACTGCGCTGGGGGCGTGGTGTCTGCCGGATACCCGACGCCCTTCCGCGAACAGACGATCGATATCCGCTCTGAGTCGGAAGTCGACGCGTCGAAGGAGCACACCGTATAGCGGAGTCTTCCTTTCAACGCGCGCGTCCCAACTGTTCTGTGCTGTTTCTCGGATCAAAACTTCGAGCGGCGACAGGTCGGTACGCCCCAGCAACCGATCGCCACCGGTGCCGTCCATGTCGCCCGCCGTGAACTGCTTCGGGAACCACTGAAGCGGCTCGATCGTGGCGCCCTCGCTCACAGGTCCTCCAGGACTCGCTCGTATGCGACGTCCGACAACGGGTCCGGGCACGCGTCAAGCAGCAACTGATAAGTCAATCGCTCAACACCTTTCATCGACGTCTCGTCCAGACGCGACGCACGGATGCCGGGGAAACTGTCATCGACATGGTGCAGACGACGCTCGAGTATCACCAAACGCAGAGCCTCATCGATGACGAGCGGTTCATCATCGTCCGTTCGCGCACGAAGAAAATCGACGCTCACGCCTGCGTCGCCGAGCTCGCGGATAATGTCTGCGATCGTCTCACCATCGCTGACCTCTTCCACTCGGAGCGAAACAAGGTGGAGGTCGTGTCCGCGGGGAGGATCGAGCTGATGCGCACCGTGGATCGTGATCTTCGGACTGCCAGTTCCGCTGTAGGTCTTCACTTCGAACGCATTGAGATGGGCGAAGTCGTGGCGGTGACCATCCGGACCGCGCCAGAGGGACAGCGCCGCGGGTCCCCTCACCGCGACGAGGTCTCGAAGGACCGTGAGCTCCCCGAACAGCCCGATCAGCCCTTGTCGGCTCAGCCCGGATCGTGCGGCCTGCAATGCGCGGCGCCAATCGTCGACGACCTTCGAGACCTCAAGATAGACGGTGCCGTGCTTCGCGTCGACACGGTCGAGCACCTCGCCGATAAGGGAAAGAAACGTCGTTCGTAAGGCCGGATCGGGACAATCGATCTTTATGCGCTCACGAGGACTATCTGCTGACTGCGCGATCCAACTGATAGGCAATGGGCCCCCGAGCTTCGGCTCGATCCGCGGAAGATCCTCAGGTCGCTCGATCACGAAGGAAAGCTGGTCAGCGTAATCGAGGACGAGGAGCGCTTCCCTCATGTTCCAATCGGGGCCGAGCCGACGAGCCTTGCTGACCTCGAGGGTAGGAGTTTCGTGCAGTAGCGCCTTCATCGCCTCCTCTGCCCGCGAATAGCCGCCGCTCAAGATGTTTCCTCCGCAGCCGCGAAGTCCGCCTCGTTGTCGACGATCTCGCTGTCGCCTTCGTCGATCTCGTCGTCTCCGGGATCGAAGATCGATTTGAGCGTCACTGCGTAATGGTCTCCATCGCGCTCGAACTCCGCAGGAGGGAATACGATGGCTACGCCGATCAGATGATCCGTCGCTTCCATCATCCCGCGCGTCTTGGATGAAGCTGCCATCGGCTTCGAGTCCTTCCCGATGGCGTACAGGACAACCAACCCGTTGTCCGGCCGCACTCGGCGGCGGAAGTTCTTGACGGCCTGCGCGTCACTCTTCTTGAGCTCTCGGAGCTCGACTCCTGTCTCCTCGTCGAGCCGACCATTTCGGTCGAGGATCACAAGATCTGCTGTTGAATCACCGCTGGACATCAACGCGCGAATGTTCACGACATCCGCCCCCGCCGCGATCGCTTCCTCGAAACGGCTCTTGTCCCATTCGATGCTCAATGGAGCACGGCTGACCACGTTCACGCTGACGCCCGACACGTAGTCGAAGGTGGATGCGTTGCTCGCTGGCCCCGAGACGAGGAGGAGATCCCACGACTTTCCCTCACCGTGCTCGTCTGTCCACTTCTTCATCGCAGCCGGTTGCAGCGCCGAATCGACAGGGAACACCCCGTACTCATCGAGGAACGTCACGAGGTCCGCATGCTCGAGCCCTTCGAAAAGGTGCGCGGCGACGTCGTCGTCAGCCCGCCCCCTCGACTCGAACTTCGTGCATGTCTCAACCGCGCGAGCGACGAGCCGACGGGCAGCGCCCTGCGTGCGATCGATGCCGGCGCTTGAACGATCGAGATAGATCGTCTGTCTCCGATTGCCGCCCAACCCCGTGTGTACGAGATCGACGAAATCCATCTTTCCGCCACCCGTGATCTGAAGGCGACCCTTGTGAGCGCGGACGGGGATCGCGATATCCCGTGGCGCCATCCCCTCGCTGATCATCACCGCGATGTCCTCACGCAGCTCGCGCTCTACGAGGGCGAGATGCGCATAGTCATCGAGCATGCCCGAAGCCGCCCACACTCGGGCGAGGTCGCGATAATGCGGTCTGAAGCCGAACCACCGCCCCATCTGGAGAAGTGTGTCGTACGCGTTCGATGTACGCAGGAAGAACGACACGACGAGCCCCTCGAGCGTGAGCCCGCGCGAAAGCGTTCCTCCGCCGATCGCGATCACCGTCTGCGGGTCGTCGTCCGGGTACGAGACGCGATTGTCGGACGTTCCGTTGTCGACACGCACCTGCACCCGGGAGATCAGGTCACTGACGCCGTCCCAGATGTCTGACCAGTCCGGCACGATCTCCTCTCCACGGAGTTCCTGTGCTCGATCGACCTCAGCATCGAAAGTGGCCTTGAAGCTGTCGTGTCGTCGATCGTTCTCAAGTGCGATGTCGTTGAGGAAATCGACCACGGAGTCACGGAGACGATCATGCGCGTCGACGCGATGCGACGTGTGCAAGAGCATCGACGAGTGCTCCTGCTTCCCCACTCGAATCCGCCGGATCGCGGTCGCAATGAGGAACCACCTGATCGCCGTTGCGAGAGACGCCGTCATGTACGGGTCGTAGTCGGTGAGGTCACGGCCGGTCGGCGCGAGAACAGCAGCCTCTTCGTCCGGGATGACGCGCGCGAGGGCATCGGGAGAGATGCCCTCTTCGTCGTCGACGCCCGAGATATCGAAATACGTATCGGCCCCCATGTACCCGACTGGCCGCGGCAAAACGACCGCGAAGTTGTCCGGATAGAGATCCTCGTCGTCGTTCGGATCGGTGAAGATGTTCGCGAACGGGGTCGCCGTATAGGCGACGTACGTTCCCGTCTTCACTTCCGCCCAGATATCGCGAATACGCCGATTTATCGTCGAAACGAGATTCTTCGCGCCCTTTGTATTCGGGGTGGCTTGATCCGACTCATCATCGATGATGAGAACGGCCCTGGATAGGAGCATCATCGGGTCTTTTCTCGAGATGCTTTGAAGATATCTGAGCACATTCGCGAGACGCTTCTCGTTCTTCTTCACGACCATCACGATCGCGTTCCCCTGATTGCCGACCGGACTGACCGGGTTGCTCGGCGCGATATCGGAGTCGATGTCGGTCAGTGGGTGCCAGGCCACACCGACGTTCTTCAGCTCCCGGAGCTGCAGGTCGCTGTCGAGTCGTGCTTGCGTCTGCGCCCGAAGATTCGAATGCATGCCGGCGAGCACAATGACGATTCGGTACCCGGCGTCGACGGCCTTCGCGACCAATCCGGCGTAGTTCGCGGTCTTGCCCGACTGGACGTGGCCGACGACCAGCCCTTTGCGTTTGTCGCCCCGCTCGAGCGGATTGGCGCACTGCGACAGGATCTGGGACGTCGAGTCGTCGACGCCTTCGACAGCGGCCGGTGGCAGTCTCGAGTCCAGTTTCAAGCGATACGTCGGCCAGATGCCTCTCGACGTCTTCGGTCCGCTGTACCAGGCGGCCTTCGTGCGGTCACCGACGAGGTTGTTGTCGACTGCCAGGTCCTCGATTCGCTCGCGTTCCGCAGCGAGGTGGGCACGATACTGGGCGGGAAACTCCGGGTTCATCTGCGCGAATGTTGCGAGAAGCTCCGCGTCGCGAGCTTCCGGATCGCGTCCCGACTGGTCTGCTTGCAATGCTTCGAACATCGTCTTCAGCTGATCGAACTCGAATCCTGCCACCGTGTCCCCCTGAGATCGTTGGACGCCGCCTGCGGCGCCTCCGCCTCCATTCATACCGGACGGTCCCGACATCGCGTGGCGATGCGTATCCGAGAGCCCTTCGATCAACTCGCCCTAGTTGCGCGATGCAAGCATCCTGCGAACGTCGACGTTCGCCTCGATTGATGGGTAGTCGATGTTCGCGAACGACTTGAAGAGCGCCGTGAAAATCGCTTCGGCTCCTCGGACAGGGACCGCCATCCCCACCTGCTTCCGCACGCTGTCCTTACGCCCGTGGAACACGAAATCATCGTCGAAAGACTGAAGTCGTGCTCGCTCACGATTGGTGAGCGCGCGATTCTGCGCCCAGTGATACATGTGCGAACCGCCGCCGCCTCCCCCCGTGACCGTATAGGCAGGCTTGCCGGGCTCGAGCTTCTTGTAGGTCGTGCTGATCGTCGTTCGGGTCTTAATCTTCAAGCGCTCGGGCATGATCTCCAGAACTTGCTGGGAGAACGCGTGTTCGCCTGGACCTATGTAGCTCAGACGCTCGACGACGTCCTGGGACTGCCGTGTGTACTCGTGATTCGGAGCACCGAGCTCGATCCGAGGCTCAGTCAGGGCGGTCTTGGCGGTCACATCGCGTTCCGCGTAGATCTCAGGGGAAGGGACACGGAAGTGCGTGTCGAGGTCGTCGCGGATTCCGACGATGACGATCCTCTGACGACGTTGCGGAACGTTGTATTCATCGAACGAGTAGAGGTGCGGTACGAGCCGGTACCGCAAACCCGCCTCGGGCTCCTGCAGGTGCTCGAGGATCTGCTTGAATGCTTCTCCTTCATTGGCGCCTCGGAGGCCAGAGACGTTCTCCGCCACGAACCACTTCGGCTTCTTCGAAGCGAGCACCTTCACCCCGTACGTGTAGAGCGGGCCGTACTCGCCTTCGAGACCCTTCCACTCACCGACAAGGCTGTAGTCGTTGCAAGGGAAGCCGAATGCGAATCCCTCGATGGGGCCGAGGGCCTCGATGTCCAGGTCGTGAACGTTCTGATGCACAACACCGCCGCCGCCAGGCGGCAGAGCACGAGAGGTTCCAACGACGACGGCCTCTTCCCCATACTCGGGAACGAGGATATTGTGACGATACGTTCTGCACGTGTCGAGGTCGTAATCGTTCGCCCAGGCGTGCTCGAGCTCGATTCCCTCTACGGCCGTAGCCGCGCGCCGCGCCCCCAATGCCATTCCTCCGGGGCCGCTGAACAGTTCGCCCATGCGGAAGTGATGCTCGGACACGACGGCTCCTCAGTAGTTCAACTCTCCTCAGCAGCCTACCCCGAATCCGGGTGGTCAGCAGCTCAGCCGCACCCAACGCGACCTGATCGCAGATTATTTCGAACCTCGGACATCGGCGCCGCACCGCAGGCTACTGCGCGCCGTAGGCTTTTCTCATGTCGTGGGCAAGCACAGAAGGCTCTCGGCGTTCGATGCAGTCCAACCGACGCCGGGATACGAAACCCGAGATAGCAGTTCGGACGATTCTCCACGCCTCCGGGCTCCGATACCGGGTCGACTTCGCGCCGCTCGGCGGGCGACGCCGAGCGGACATCGTGTTCACGCGGGTCAAGCTCGCTGTCTTCATCGACGGCTGCTTCTGGCACGGTTGTCCGCTTCACGCCACGTATCCCAAGCGCAACAGCGACTACTGGCTGCCGAAGTTGCGTCGGAACATCGAACGCGACCGCGAGACCGATGAGCAGTTGAGCGTCGCAGGTTGGACTGTATTGAGGGTCTGGGAGCATGATGACCCGCTGGTGGTAGCGCGTCGAATCGAGCAAGCCGTTCGCACCCTGCCCTGACGACTGCCGACCCGCTCCTCACCGCTAGGTTTGTCGCATGGCCCGGATCCGAGACTTCATCCAAGGCGCGCGTGACGTAAAGGCGCCGCAGTCGGAAGTGGATGCGTTCGTGCAGAAAGTGCGCGACAGCGGCGGGACTCCCCTGCTCTACCTGTATAACTACAAGGCCGGTGGCCCCGCCCCGGGGGACACCCCGACGCAGAGCACCCACTTCGATCTCGCTGCCGCTCGTGGATTCGTGCGGATTCTGGAGGATACGTTCGGCAGTGACGAGCTACGCCAGCCCGACGCCCCCATGCCGTCCCCGTCCACCACCTCCGCTCTCCGCGCCTTCGTCGCCGTCCGCGACTGGGACCACTTCCACACCCCGGAGAACCTCGCGAAGAGCATCAGCATCGAGGCCGCCGAACTCCTCGAGCTGTACCAGTGGACCGGCAGCCCCGACCAGCAGCAAGTGGAAGATGAGCTCGCGGATGTCGTCACCTACTGCATCCATCTCGCGAATCGGCTCGGCGTCGACCTCGACGAGATCGTCATGAACAAGCTCGCCAAGACCGAGCAGAAGTATCCGGTCGAACAGAACCAGGGCGTCATCAACAAGCACGAGTCGCAGGCATGACCAGCATCCGCCGCGTGCGGTTCGAGAGGACCCACGTCGACGCGTGGGCCGAGCAGGATCCGCAACATACGAACTGGCCGGTCGTCTACGTCATCGACGGCACGCGCAAGCTCTACGTCGGCGAGACGACTCGCGCGCACCAGCGCATCCGGCAGCATCTCGACGGCCCGAAGCGGAATGAGGGTCTCAACAGCATCCGCGTCGTCGTCGATCCGAGGTTCAACAAGTCCGCGTGCCTAGATCTCGAGTCACACCTGATCCGGTGGTTCTCGGGCGACGGGCAGTACAGCATCCTCAACGGCAACGACGGCCTGACCGACGCGGACTATTTCGACCGCGCCCTGTACCGAGAGTCGTTTCGCGACGTCTTCGAAGCGCTGCGCGCGGAAGGCCTGTTCAGCCGCAGCATCCCGCAGATCGAGAACTCCGATCTGTTCAAGCTGTCGCCGTTCAAGGCGCTGGGCGACGACCAGGCGATCGCGATCAGCGACATCGTCGAAGGTCTGCTGACCGACCTCGCCGATCCGACCGCGCGCTCCACGCTCGTCGTGCAGGGCGACCCTGGTACGGGCAAGACGATCATCGCGATCTATCTGATGAAACTGCTCGCCGACATCCGCGACTTCGAGCATCACGACGACGTCGAGCCCGATTCGATGTTCTCGGAGTTCTTCGTCCCCGAGAACCGCGAGCTCCTGAACGGGTTCCGCATGGCACTCGTGATCCCTCAGCAGTCGCTGCGCGAGTCCATCAAGAAGGTGTTCACGAAGACGCCCAAGCTCGACCCGTCGATGGTGCTCACGCCGTTCCAGCTCGGCGAATCCTCCACCTCATACGACCTGGTGCTCGTCGATGAGACCCATCGGCTCGGACAGCGCGCGAACCAGGCATCCGGCGTGCAGAACAAGAAGTTCCGCGAGATCAACATCGACCTGTTCGGTGCGGACGACCCGACCCGCACGCAGCTGGACTGGATCAAGAAGCGCAGCCGCCACCAGGTGCTGCTGGTGGATGGCGCGCAGAGCGTTCGGCCGCACGACCTGTCGCCTGCGATTCTGGATGCTGAGTTGCGCGCCGCCCGAGACGCACACCGCCACTACCGGCTGACCACCCAGATGCGGGTGTGCGCGGGAGCTGACTACGTCGAGTTCGTCCGGTCTTGCTTGCGCGGCGAGAATCCGTCTCGTCCGAACCTCGGCGACTACGACCTGCGCTTCTTCGACGACCTCGGCGAGATGCGTCGTGCGATCCGTGAGAAGGATGCCGAGGTGGGGCTGTCGCGCCTCGTCGCCGGCTACGCGTGGGACTGGAAGTCGCGACGGGATGCCGCGGCCTACGACATCGAGCGCGACGGCGAGCGCCTGCGGTGGAACAGCACCGACAAGGACTGGATCAATGCACCCGGCTCGCTCGAGGAAGTCGGGTCGATCCACACTGTGCAGGGGTACGACCTCAACTACGCCGGCGTGATCATCGGGCCGGATCTTCGAGAGTCTGCTGGCCGGATCGTCGCCGACCGAGAGGCGTATCGAGACAAGAAGGGCAAGGAGAACACCGGGCACCTCAAGGACGCCTTCGGCGACGCGGATCTGCTCGCGTTCATCCGGAACATCTACGGCGTGCTGCTGACCCGCGGGATCCTCGGGACGTACGTGTACGTGTGCGATCCGGGGCTGCGGGAGCGGTTGCGGGGTGTTCTCGCCCGTCGTTGATTGTTGCGACGCCCTCACAACGATTGCCGGTTCGGCCGGGCGGCATCGCCTCACTGGGGCCGGCCGCGCACCTCAATTGTCGCGACGCGTCACGACAATCTGTGCGTGCGCCATCTTCGGGGATGTGCGCTTGGCGCGGATGAATATGGCGGAATCATCCGAAGATGCTGCACATCTCCGAAGTTGATGTCCGCGCTTCGGCAGGCTCAGCGAGCTACGGAAGCTAAGCCGCAATCCCCCGCATCAGCACCCGCACGACAGCATCCACCTGCTCCGCCCCCAGCACCTTCCCTTGAAGAGCCGCATACGAAGCCATCGCGACGAACTGATCCGCGATCACCTCAGCATCCACATCCGCCCGAACATCCCCAGCCGAAACAGCCAGAGCCAGCCGCGACGAAACCCACGCGCGAATCGGCGCCGCCAGCTTCTCGTTCAGCGCGGCGCCGAGCTCAGCATCCGTCGCCGTCACGGCGATCAGCGCCCGCGCGAGCGCCACGCCATCGGCATCCCCCAGCGCAGCCGACATCGCCGAGAACCACGCCCGCAGGTCGGCCTCGAGGTCAGCGGTGTGCGGCAGCGCGACATCCGCACCGGGAAGCGCACCCGACAGCAGCGCCTCCCCCAGGATGGCCGCCTTCGAGGGCCACCACCGATAGATCGTCTGCTTCGAGACACCAGCCGCAGCAGCCAGGCCCTCGATCGACACCGACGAGTACCCCTCGTCCACGAGCGCGGCGCGCATCGCCGCCAGCACCGCCTGGCGCGCCTGTTCACTACGAGGTCTCGGCACGCTCACAGGCTACCGAGGAGTACCCTGGGAAATAAGTAGACGCACCGTTGCGAAATACCCGAGCAAGGAGAAGACATGGCCCTGACCGCACACTCCACCATCGGCGAATGGCTGAACGACCCGACCGGCGGACCGCTCATCCGCGGCCTGTTCGAGAAGACCGGCGCCGACCCCGAGGTCCTCACCCCCGTGCTGGGCCTGCCCCTGCAGCAGCTCGTCGCCATGAGCCAGGGCGCCATGCCGCAGTCGATCGTCGACGACCTGGTCCGCTCCGCGAACGACGGCGAGATCCCCGAACCAGACGAATCCACCGGCTGGACCGAGAAGCCCACCCCTGGCCGCTTCGCCGGCAAGACCGTGATCGTCACGGGTGCGGCATCCGGAATCGGCAGGGCCACGGCATCCCGCATCGCCCGCGAAGGCGGACGTGTCATCGCCGCCGACATCTCCGCCGAGAAGCTCGATGCCCTCAAGGCCGAACTCCCCGACGTGATCACCGTCGCCGGCGACCTCACGAAGCAGGACGCCATCGACGCCGTCATCGCCGCCGCCGGCGAGCGCATCGACGGCCTCGCCAACATCGCCGGCATCAACGACGACTTCTCCCCTGCGGGCGAGACGACGGATGCCGTGTGGGACCGCGTCATCGCCATCAACCTCACGGCTCCGTTCAAGCTCATGCGCGCCGTCCTGCCCCTGATGGAAGCGGCAGGCTCCGGCGCCGTGCTCAACGTCTCGAGCGAGGCTGGTCTGCGAGGCAACTCCTCCGGCAACGCCTACACGGCCAGCAAGCACGGCATCATCGGCGTCACGAAGTCGGCGGCGTTCATGTACGGGCCGAAGGGCATCCGCGTGAACTCGGTCGCCCCGGGCGGCGTCGCCACCGGCATCCCGATGCCGCCGAACATGTCGGAGTACGGCTCCGCCCGCCTGGCCCCGTTCCAGCAGGCGATCCCGACGGTCGCGACCGCCGAGCACCTCGCCGCCTCCATCACGTTCCTGCTCTCGGACGACGCCGTGAACATCAACGGTGCGATCCTCGCCTCGGACGGCGGCTGGTCGGTTCAGTAAGCCGCGGGATGCGCGGGGCGATCGTGCTCGCCCCGCGCATTCCCCTTGTTCGGGCGCAGCCCCCGACTTACGCTGTCCCGCATGTTGAAGATCGTGTCGATCGTGATCCGCGTCGACGACCTCCCTGCGCAGTCCCGTTTCTGGCAGGCTGCGCTCGACTACGTCGAGCGGGATCCGGCGGACGAGGACTGGGCCGTCCTCACACCGCGCGACGCAGACACGCCCTGCATCGCCCTCGATGCCCATCATTCCGAGCGGGTCCTGCCTCCACGCATCCACCTCGACATCTACGCCGAGGATCAGGCTGCCGAAGTGCGTCGGTTGACCGAACTCGGTGCCCGCGAGGTGCACTGGGACAACCTGCCGGACGATGCCGACTACGTCATCATGGAAGATCCCGAGGGCAACCGCTTCTGCATCGTCGATCGCCCCGACTGGTCGGGTTGGGCGCAGCAACCAGATCGCTGACGGTCACAACGGCCCGAGCACCCGTTCCGGATCGGCATCCAGCGCCAGCGCCTCGAGCACGGTGAGCAGCTGCCGCTCTTCGTACCGGAAGTGGCTCTCCATGATCGCGGCGATGCCCTCCAGGTGTCGCGCCAACTCGGCCGGGGATGCGGCCGACGCCACCGCCGCCTGCAGCCCGTTGATCAGGTGCCCGATCATCGAGTGATCCTGTTCCAGCTTCCGCAGCGTATCCCGCAACTCCGGATGCGCGGCTGCGATGGCCGGGAACAGCTCGCGATCCTCGCCCTCGTGATGCCCCGTCAGTGCTGTGCAGAACCCATGGCAGAACAGCAGCAGATCCCGGCCCGGCGGTTCGCCGGAGGCCAGAGCCTCCTGGGTGATCGACAACGCATCTCGCAGTCGCCGATGCACGACACGCAGTTCATCGCTCCAGGCGATGAGCCTGGTCTTCTCGCCCTCAGTCACGTGAGGGCGAAGGGGTCGACATGTTCATCGTCGCTCTCCTTCGGGTCCCGCGCCTCCATGTCTGGCACGGACTGCCACCGACACGCGACGCTTCCGCCACGCTAACAGACCGGCCTCCCTCGTCGAATGACTCGGATGCGCCGGTAGCTCACGGGAAAGCAACACGACGGCGGCGAGAACGCCAGGGTCGATCTCTAGGAGCGCAGGTCAGCGCTCACCACGAACAGCCGCCCCCATCGCCGCGAATGCCTCTTCGAGGATCGGCCGCGGGGTGGCGAACACCACGCGCACGTGGTCCTCGTACCCGCGCCCGAGCAGGCGCCCTTCGGTGAGGACGACCCCGGCGTTCTCGCGGAAGAATTCCGCGGGCGGGCCGGGGATGCCGAGGGCCTTGGTGTCGACCCAGCCGATGTACGTCGCCTCCGGCGCGCGATACACGGCGCCGGGCAGATGCTCAGACACCAGCGATCCGAGCAGCGCGCGCGAGCCGTCCAGGTAGTCGATCACGCCCTCCAGCCACGGTCTCCCCGACCGATACGCGGCCGTCGCGGCCACCACGCCCAGCGTCGCAGCGCCGTGCTGCACCGAGAACCCGAAACCGCGGTAGAGCTGCTGATCCGCATCGTTCGAGGTGATCAGCTGCGCGGTCTTGAGGCCGGGGATGTTCCACGCCTTCGACGCGCTCGTACCGGTGACCGTGTGCGCGGCGGTCGCCTCCGACACGGATGCGTAAGGGATGAACGGCCGCCCGTCGAACCGCAGCGGCGCGTGGATCTCGTCGGCGAACACGCGCCCGCCGTGCCGCTCGACGATCTCGGCGAGCGCCTCGAGCTCGGCGCGGTCGGCGACCGTGCCGGTCGGGTTGTGCGGGTTGCACAGCACCAGCGTGCGGGCACCGGCCGCGAACGCCTCGTCGATGCGCTGCAGGTCGTGCTGCCACCGACCATCGACCTCGACGCCGGGGACCTCGATCACGGGATGCCCGATGGTGGGCAGATATGTCAGGAACGGCATGTATGCCGGAGTGGGCACGATCACGGGCGAACCCGCCGGTGCGTATTCCTCGACCGCCACCCGAAGGACGGCCATGACGTCGGAGACGGCGTGCACGCGCTCGGGATCGACAGCCCAGTCGTACTCGGCGCTCATCCAGTCGGCGGTCGCGGCACCCAGCTCCGCGGCCAGCGGAGGCGAGAGGTAGCCGAGGTTCTCCTCGTCGATCGCGCGGTGGATCGCCTCGGAGATCTCGGGCGCGACCCCGAAGTCCATCTCGGCGACCCAGGCACCGATCCGCCCTGGGTGCAGGCTCCACTTGCGGCTCTCCGGCCGATCGAGCTGGAAGCGGGTCCTGGCATCGAACGGATGCAGGGCCGCGTCGGCGGTCTGGATCTCGGGCACGCGGGGACTCCTTCGCAAGCGGGAACATCCAATCTAAGGACGCCGCCGCGCATGCGCACGTCTCGTGTCCGCGGATGACGTGGACTCGTACCGGACGAACGCTAGTCCCCCATGAACTCCCGCGGATGACGCTCGTACGGGTGCGCGTCCTCCGACGGCCCTTCCTCGGTCCGGACGGTGTGCTGCACCTGGCGCGCCGCAGCCGCCCCGCGCCCGACCTTCACGGCCTCCGCCTTCGAGGTGAAGCTGGCGCCCAAGGTGCGGGGCTCTCCCTCGATGCGGTTGAACCAGATGCCGTCTCGCTGGAACGTCTCGATATCGCCTGCAGCCATGCCGTATCCCTTCTCTCCCGCTCATTCCTACGGCGGCATGCGGCCGGCGGCGACCCCCTTGACACGCAAACCTCCGCCCGATGTCGCACCCCGGTGCGACAATCTCCTCATGAAGCTCTCCGAGCTCGTCGCCACCGCCGAAGAGGTCACCGCCACGTCGTCGCGCCTCGCGAAGATCGACGCGCTCGCCCGCCTGCTCGCACGCGCCGAACCCGACGAGATCGCTCCGCTCACCGGCCTGCTTCTCGCGAGCCCGCGGCAGGGGCGCCTCGGCGTCGGATGGCGCGGGCTCACTGCTCTCGACACCGCCCACGCCGATGACTCCACCCTGACGATCGCCGACATCGATCAGGCGCTCGAGGCTCTCGCCGCAGCATCCGGAACCGGATCGGCCGCTGTCCGCACCGCCGCGCTCACCGGGCTCGCCTCCCGCGCCACGGCCGCGGAGTGGGACTTCCTCGCCCGCGCCATGCTGGGCGAGTTGCGCACCGGCGCCCTCGGCGGGGTACTGCTCGATGCGATCGCCCGAGCATCCGATCGGCAGATCGCCACCGTCCGGCGGGCGGCGATGCTCACCGGTGACCTGGGCGCGACCGCGATCCTCGCGCTCACGGGCACCGAAGAAGATCTCGAGAGCGTCGGCCTTCAGGTGGGCCGTCCGGTCCTGCCCATGCTCGCCTCGACCGCCACGACGCCGACCGCGGCCCTCGAGGTCACCGGCGAAGCATCCGTCGAGTACAAGCTCGATGGTGCGCGCATCCAGGTCCACCGGCACGGCGACGAGGTCGGTATCTACACCCGCAGCCTCGCCGACATCACGCATCGCGTGCCCGAGATCGTCGAGATCGTCCGCTCGCTGCCCGCGCAGGATCTCATCCTCGACGGCGAGACCCTCGCACTCGACGAGGACGGCGGGCCGCGGCCGTTCCAGCAGACCATGTCGCGCTTCGGCGCAGATGTCTCGCGCGAACTCGTCCTCCGACCCTGGTTCTTCGACGTGCTGCACGTCGACGGACGCGATCTCCTCGACGAACCGCTCTCGACCCGGCTTCAGGAGCTCGACCGCATCGCCGGCGAATGGCGGATGCCGGGCGTCGTCACCGCCGACCCAGCAGCCGCCGAGCAGCTGTCCGTCGACGCCCTCGCCGCCGGACACGAGGGGGTCCTCGTCAAGGCGATCGACTCCCCCTACGCCGCTGGTCGCCGAGGGAAGTCCTGGGTCAAGGTCAAGCCGGTCCTCACCTACGACCTGGTGGTGCTCGCCGCCGAATGGGGCTCCGGCCGCCGCCGAGGCAAACTCTCGAACCTGCACCTCGGCGCCTTCGACCCCGCCGGCGAGTTCGGCGAACCCGGCGGCTTCGTCATGGTCGGCAAGACCTTCAAGGGGCTCACCGACGAGCTGCTGCAATGGCAGACCGACACCTTCCCTTCCTACGAGATCGATCGGTCGCCGTACGCGGTCTTTCTGCGCCCCGAGCTCGTCGTCGAGATCGCGATCGACGGCGTCCAGCAGTCGCCCCGCTACCCGGGCGGCATCGCCCTGCGCTTCGCCCGCGTCAAGCACTACCGGCCCGACAAGACGGCAGCGGATGCCGACACGATCCAGACTCTGCGGGCTCTGCTGCGGTGATGAGCTGTCGGAGGCCCACCCTAGGATGCCGTCATGGACGCCGGACCCGCACTGCACGGACTCATGACCGCGATCGACGAGAAGCGCTGGGACGACCTCGCGTCGTACCTGCACCCCGACTTCGCCTGCCGCCTCGTGCACACCGGCGAGACCTGCGACCGCGACGAGTGGATCCGATTCAACCGCGAGTACCCCGGGTTCGAGCATCTGACGATTGAGGACTTCGTCGCGGAGGCGACTGAGGCCGCCTGCCGATCGCACGTGACCGGTCGCGGCGACGCCGGACTCCAGCATTTCGAGTGTGCGAGCTTCGCCCGCACGCGGGACGGTCTCCTCGTGCAGCTGACCGAGGTGTGGACGGACGTCGAGCAGCAGGCACCACCCGGCACGCGCCCCGCTCCGCAGACGCAGGCGGTTACGCCGACCGCGTCCTGACGTACGTCGTGATGGCGACGTTCACCGTCACGACGACAGCGAATACGACGGCCGCCACAGGGTTTCCCAACCCCCACAGCGCCAGCATGCCGGCCCCGAACGCGACCGCCTTGACGGCCACGATCCCGACGACCGGCAGCCGAACGCGCGCTCGCGGCGCCGCGAACGTCCCCCACAGCACGACGAGCGCTCCGACTGCAGCGAACGCGATCAGGAGGCGCGCCCACCACGGCACGTCGAGCAGCAGCGCCCACCAGGCGACGAACACGAGCATCGCGAGTTCGAGCAGGAACGCCAGAAGAGCGTTGAGCAGGACGAGTTCGCGGATCGGCGAGCGGTAGCGCGCCCACTCCGGTTCGAGCGTGGAGGACGAATCGGCTGAGGGCACGGTTCCAGGATGCCGCGCGCGCTGCCCCTCAGCCAAGATCGAGCTGCGCCTTGCCGTCCCCCAGGTAGAAGATGTCCACCGTGGCACCCTCCCGCATCTGCCTGAGCCGCTTCGCGGGGATGGTCTCGCGCCCGTCGACGATCTTCAGCACGCCGTCTTCCCGCCACGACGCCCGGTATCGGACGGTCACCGAGCCGGTCTCGCTCGTGCCGACGTGGCGCACCTCTTCCAGTCGGACGCGCACCCGTCGCCCGTGTTTGCGGAACTGACGGTCCCGGACGAACAGCGACACGACGAAGCCGATACCGGCGAGGAGGATCAGCAGCCCGATCAGCATCCCGCCCGTCACGACGTCACCACGGCATCCGTCGTGCGAGCCGATCGCTTCTCCAGCGCAACCCGCACGATCGAGCCGACCACCGCGATCGCCACCGCGAGCACGACCGGGCGCCACATCTCGGCGAGAACGACCGGGAACAGTTGCATCGACGCCTCGGCCATCTCACGCAGATCGCCCTGCAGCACCCGCATCCCGAGCCCGTATCCGATGGCCGTGAACAGCGCCGGCGTCACCCACAGCCCCAGCAGCGCAATCACCCACACGATCAGCCGACTCAGCGGACGCACCCCGCACCAGACCAGCGCAGCCCCGACGATGACCCCGGGCATCCAGAAGACGACCGTCGAGACGAGCTCACCCGGCCCGGTCGGACCGGCGAACGCCCCGAACCACCGCACGACCCAGGTTCCGAACGGCACCGCGGCGAGCGCGATCCCGAGAGACGCGACCGCCACCGAACGGTGAGTCGTCATCCGCAGGCCGAGCTGAGCGAGCAGGGTGGCCACGATCGTCCCGCCGAGAAGACCTCCGAAGTACAGCGCCGCCCGGGGATCACCCGCGCCGCCCCACAGGCCGAGTCCACCCGCGAGCACGCCGAAGCTCTGCACCGCTGCGATCAGGTGCACGAGCGCGACCCCCAGCGCCGCCGGCCACACCGCCACGGTGCGACGTCGTCGCGCCATCCGCACGGCGAGCCCGGCGAAGACGCCGCCGAGCAGGACCAGAGAGAACAGGAGCGTCGCGTAGTACTGGCTCAGCGGCAGCAGGACGAACGGCATGCTCGATGGCTCCGTCTGCGCCGCCCAGAGGTTCTGCAACGGCAGCGCGCCGGAGACGATCCAGGGCAGCAGTCCCAGCACCGCACCACCCGCGCCGATCGCGAACGGCACGAGCCTGCTGGACGTCGCCTCAGGGGCGAGCGGAGCTTCGGTCATGCAGCCACGCTGGCACAGGATGCCGAGAACACCGCGTCCTGGCAGGAAAACGACGGAACGTGTCGTCCGCCGCGCTGTCGGCACCGGGTCCGCTCGCGCCAGGATTCTCGCATGCCCCAGCCCACCGAGACCGACCAGACCGCCGAGACCGCCGTCCTCCGCCGCACCGTCCAGGTCGACGGATACGCCGCCAGCTATCTGACCGTGCCCCAGGACGGCCCCGTCGTCCTCCTTCTGCACGGCACGTACTGGAGCCGGGTCTGGCTCCCCGTGCTCGACCTGCTCGCCGACGCCGGCCTCCGACCGATCGCGGTCGACCTGCCAGGACTCGGCCGCTCGGCGGGAGAGCTCACCCCGGACACCGCCACCGTTCCCGCGCTGGCCGACTGGGTGACGCGATTCGTATCAGCCCTCGGCCTCACCGGCCCGATCGTCGTCGTCGGGCACGACATCGGCGGTGCCGTCGCGCAGCATCTCCTCGTGGCCGGCGACCTGGACGTCGAACGCTTCGCCCTGGCCAACTCGGTCACCTACGACTCCTGGCCCGTCCCCGGCGTCGCCCGATTCCGCGACCCAGAGGTCGTGGCAGCGGTCACCGCCGAGGAACTGCTCGCCGCTCGCCGCCAGGCGGTGACCGCCGCGCTCGCCGACGCTGCGACCGAGCCGCTCATCACCGAGTATCTCGACCCGTGGACCGACGCGCGCGTCCGCCGCTCCTGGATGAGGCTGGCCGGCGCCGCAGACAGCCGCTTCACGCTCGAGCTCGTCCCCGCGCTGCGGGAATCCCCCGTCCCGAAGCTGCTCATCTGGGGAGAGGAAGACACCTTCCAGCGCATCGAGTACGCCGAGCAATTCGCCGCCGAGATCCCGCACACGAGGCTCGTCCGGATCCCCGACGCCGGTCACATCCCGATGGAGAACGCCCCGGACGCGGTCGCAGACGCGCTCGTCGACTTCCTCACGACGTGACCTCGACCCCGAACCGCTCCGCGGACGCGACCTGCTCGGCGACCCGCCGCAGCGCGAGCAGCAGCGGCTCCACGAGCACCGACCCGAGCACGACGTAGCGCACGGCCGCCTCAGCGGATTCGGTCGGAGTGGCGGCGACCTCGGCATCCGCCATTGCCCTGATGCTGTGCAGATAGACCGGCAGAACCCCATCCGGCACGACGAAGCCCGCACGCTCGAGCCCGTCCAGAGCGCGCGCGACGTCGCCGAGCACGTCGGGGTCGCAGGCCCCCGGCTTCCACCCGAGTCCCGCGACCAGGCGCTCGGCGGCCTCCGTCGACGCCCCCTCGTCCGCCGGTCGCGTGATCGCGGCGTGCGCAGCGCCGAGCAGTTCATGCGGGCTGGACGGCGGATCGTCGAGCGCCTCCAGCACCCGACGCGTCTCGGCGACGCTCACCCCGGCATCCAGCAGCGCCCGGATGACACCGAGCCTCTGCACGTGCAGCGAACCGTACGCCGCCTGAGTCGGCGCACTGCGCTCCCCCTCGGGGAGCAGTCCCTCGCGCAGGTAGTACTTGATCGTCGGCACGGTCACACCGCTCTGCGCCGACAGTTCGGAAATCCTCATGGCCACCTCTTGACTTCGATAGTACCGCTATCCATTATGGATAGTGACGCTATCCAATTGAGGAGAACACCATGTCACGCATCATCCCGGGGCGCTCAACCCACCGCTACGACGGCGAACTGGTCGTGTTCCACATCGGCATGCAGATCAACCGCTGGTGGCGGCCCGACCTCTGGCTGCCGGCCTTCTTCGCCATGCCGCGGATGCTGAAGGAGCTGTCCCGCGACACCGACTCCGGCTTCCTCGGCTACGAGCTGCTGTTCGGCGGCGGCGGCCCGTACGTCGTACAGTACTGGTCGTCGGTCGAAAAGCTCTACGCCTACGCGTCCACGCCCTCGCAGGAGCACCGCCCGGCCTGGACCCGCTTCAATCAGGCTGCTCGGAAGGCACCGGGAGCCGTCGGCGTCTGGCACGAGACGTTCCTGGTCGAACGCGCCGAGAGCGTCTACGTGTCGACCAGGCCGATGGGGCTGCCCAAGGCCACCGAACTCGTCCCCGTCGGCCGGCGCCAGGACCGCGCCGCCGCACGCTTCGCCGAGGGGCGGACGCGGCACGCCGAGCCCGCGGCATCCTGACCCCGCGGTCGCCGCGCCGACGAGAAACCATCTCCGCCGCGAGAAACCACCTCGCGCGTGGTTTCTCGCGCACGAAGTGGTTTCTCGCGGGTCCGACTCAGTCGGCGATGTCGAGGTCGAGGCCGCTGTTCTCGGCCACGTCCTCCCAGGAGAAGTACTTGAAGTTCGTGCTCTCCTCGTCCGCACCCTCCGGCGTGTTGTCGCCGTCCTGCAGCGCGAGCAGTCCGCCGTCGAACCCGGGCAGGCTCACGTTCACGACATCCGCACCGTCGCTGTGCTGGGTGCTGTCGACGGCGCCGTCCGCCGTACGGAACGATCCGACGTACTCGTTGTCGTCCTCGATCTCGTAGACCGCGAAGCTGTCGTCGCCCTGGCTGGACGCGAGCAGGTACCCCTCGCCCTCATCGGTCTCGTAGATCGTGAGACCCTCGATGTCGGTGCGCAGCACGTCGCCGCCGAAGCCGGGGTTCTCGCCGTAGACGCACTCGTCGAGCTCGGCGTCGTAGGTGCCGGGGAGGCCGAACTCGATCGCGGTGTCGACGAGCTCCGGCTCGCCGGACAGGTCGGCGTCGACCTTCCAGATGCCGACGAGCTCCTGGCCGAGGTAGGCCGTGCCGCTCTCCTCGTCGACCGCGATGCCCTCGACCTGTGCGTACTGACCAGGGTCGTCGCAGGTGGTCCACGTCGAGCCGTCCGGCATCGCGAACTCGGCGGGCAGCGCGATCTCGCGCACGACGTCCCAGCCGACCGTGCCGTCGCCCTTGTCGCTCAGCTCGAGCAGCGCGACCTCGGTCTCGGAGTTGCGGCTCACCAGCGCGTACGCTCCGTCGTCGTCCTGCCAGGTGGCCAGGCCGTACGCGGTGTGCTCGCTGTTGACCTCCTCCTGGGATGCCGAGAAGATGCGCCCGGCGTCCGGAGCCGTCACCTCGACGAGCTCGCCGTCGTCGATGACGAAGATCCCGAGGTCGTCCATGCCCTTGTCTGAGACCACCGCGAGATCGACCTCGTCGCCGTCGAGCTCGAAGTCGTGGATGAGGTCGACGTTGTTGTAGCGCCCAGGGGCGTCGTCCTCACCGGGTGCCGGCTTCGGGTCGATGTGCTGGACCAGCTGTCCCTCGAGGTCGTAGACGTTCATCCCGGCCTCCTTGGCCGTGGTGATGACGAGGCTGTTCTCGGCGTCGTCCTCGTCGACCCAGATGGCCGGATCGTCGGCGTCGGCGTCATCGGCATCCCACAGCGCGGGGGTCTCGAGCTTCGCGGTGACGCCCTCGGCCTTCGACTTCGAATGGCCGTACGCGTAGGCGTGCCCGTTGGCGTGCGCAGGCGGCTGCGGGTTCGGATGCGGCTGAGCGGCGCCGACCAGCACGACGGCGGAGGCGCCGATCGCGGCGACGGTGAGCAGGCGGGGGATCACAGGGACTCCTCGGGGGATCAGTGGATGGTGTCGCCCGATGGTTCTGCCCCACCATGAACGCCGTGTGAACCGGTGGTGACGTGTGACGTCGGCGACTCCCCCTACTCTCAGAGCATGACCCGGTACCGACTCCGCGTGAGTCTCGTCGGCAGCGACCCCGAGATCTGGCGCGAACTCGAGGTTCGCGGCAGCATTCGCCTGCGGATGCTGCACATCGCCCTGCAGACGGTGATGGGCTGGCGCGAATCCCACCTGCACGAGTTCACGGATGCCGATCCGTACGCTCCGTCGTCCGCACCGCCGCGGCGCTGGGGACCGCCCGAGTTCCCGGATGCCGCGGCGGGCACGATCCCCGAAGACGACGCGACGGTCGCCGATCTGCTGCGCGGCGGCGGGCCGCGCTGGTACGAGTACGACCTCGGGGACGGCTGGACGCATCGCATCGACGTGCTCGACGAACGGGCGGACGAACCCCAGCTGACCTCGGTGGTCGTGCTGGACGGCGCGCTCCGGACGCCGTTCGAGGACTCCGGCGGTCTGGGCGGCTACGCCGAGAAGCTCGCGATCGCCGCGGACCCGGCCCACCCCGAGCACGACGACATCGTCGAGTGGATCCACGCCACCGTCGGGCCCTGGGCCCCGCACGACGCCGGCACGTTCGACCTCGTCGCCGTGCAGACCGAGCTGAACCTCCTCTTCAACCCCGAGTCGTCGGGGTTCGACCCGTACGACATGTCCGGACTCGTGAAGCGCGAGGAGCTGCGCCGCCCCGGCGATGTGCACGACGCGTCGCCGATCGTCGCTTTTGCCGCCGAACTCCCGCCCCCGCTGCGCAGCGAGCTGCGCCAGCACCTCGATCGCACCGGCATCCTCGAGCCGCCGGAGATCGATGCGGAGACGGCCGGCCGCATCGTCCGCCCCTTCACCTGGCTCTTGGAAGCGATCGGCGCCGACGGGCTCGCCCTGACGTCGGCCGGATGGCTGCCGCCCGCGACCGTCCTCACCGGCATGACCGAACTGGGCTGGCTCGACGACTGGATCGGCAAGGGCAACCGTGAGGACCTCACCCCTCCGATCGCCACACTGCGCGAGGTCGCAGAGCGGATCGGCCTCGTACGGGTGCAGAAGGGGCGGCTGCTGCTGAGCACCGCGGCGTCGGCTGCACTCGGCGCCCCGATGCGGCAGCTGCGCCTGATCGCCGGCGGCCTGTGCCGACAGCTCGGCGACGCCGAGACGGATGCCGCGACGCTCCTCCTTCTCGCGATCGCGGACGGCACGCCACCAGAGGAGCGCTGGCGCGCTGTCGCGTTCGGTCTGGAGGCCTGCGGATGGGCCTCATCCACGGGGATGCGCTTCACCGAGCGCGACATCGGATTCGCGACCGATCACGTGCGGCAGGTGCTCGACCTGCTCGGCGACTCCGACGGGCGTCCGCGACGAGGTGACCCCGACCCGCTGCTGGCACTGTTCGCGCGCGAAGCACTGCGGTAGCGCCGGGCGGCTCCGAGCCAGCCGGCGAATCACGGAGCAGCCTCCGCATCCTGTCTCGGCCCCCGGCCTACACTCGCAACCATGCTTTCCGCCGACGTCGTCACCTCTTCGCAGGCGGAGGATCTCGCTGCCCGAATCCTCGCCAGGCGAACGCATCCGCTTGTGCTCGTCTCCACGGATCCGGACGGCGGATTCGCCTTCGACGTGACGCGACTGCGCAGCGAACTGGACGGCCTCGCCGACGTCGTCACGATCGAGACGGGAGCGGTGACCCGCCACCTCGAGCAGCTGCTGCCGCCGAAGTCGCACGCGTTCGGGGGCGCCGCGCGCTCGTATCCGATCGACTTCGGCACGGAGCCGGCATGGACCAGGTCGCATCTGCGTTTCCCCGACCACGCGACCACCGACGATCTGATCGACGACGCCATGTCGCAGAACGTGCAGCGCACGGTCGAAACGGCCGCCTCTCCCCGAGTGCGACGAGCCACCGGCATCGTGCAGGGTTTCATCGCCGACGGCAGCCGCGCCATCGTCCGCCTCGACGACGACACGACCGTGACCGCGACGGACGCGCTGCTGCCACCGGACATGCCGCTGCTCGCGGCGCTGGTCGTCGGAGCGCCGACGAGCGGGATCCTCGGCGGCACCGAACTGCACCCCGAGCCGCTCGAGCCCGATCTGGAGGCATTCCCCGACGGCTCGCACACCCTTGCGCTCGTCGTGAAGGTGACCGAACTGCGCGCGACCGTGCAACTGCACCCGCGGATCTCCGCCGTGCTGCGCCGCCGCGACGTCGACTCCGGCGACGGCCCCGTCGGCGAAGTGCTCGCCGTGGGTGACGTCGTCCGTGTGCGGGTCACCCGGCTCCCCGGCGGGGATCCCGCCCTCAGCCGCACGGACGCCGACCCGGACGCACCGCTGATCCCGGCTCTCCCGCTGGTCGTCGGCGGGGCGCCGTGGCTGAGCGAGGACCGCCGCCTCCCGCGCCGGTCGGATGCCGCGACGGACCAGGATGCCGCAGAGACGGCCCCCGCGGCATCCGCTGCTCCCCTGCCGACCGACTACGCGACCCGCACCGACGTCACGTCGCTGTCGAGGGAGATCACGAGTCTGCGCGCCGATGTCCTGGCGCTCACCAACCTCGTCGGGCGCGCGAACGGCGCGGCGACCGTGAACGATGCCGAGGTGGCGAAGCTGCGCCTCGAGAACGATCGCCTTCGCGCGCAGCTGGCCGATGAGCGCGCGGAGCGGGCGACCGCCGAGGCGAAGCTCGGCCACGCCGAGCAGGACCGCCGCGAGACCGGACGAGCACTGCGGGATGCCCGTCGCGCCGCCGAGCGCTCGCACGTGGACACGACCGCCGACGGCATCCGCTTCGAGATCGAACGCACCTGGGGCAACCGCACCGCACCCGGCGAACGAGGGCGCTGGCCTCTGCGCGAGTACCGCCTCGGTGACGATTTCATCGAATCGTTGAACCCGCTCGACGAGGGCCAGCTGAGCAAGGCGATCCGCACGTGCGTCGACGCCATCACCGGTCGCGACCGCGAGATCCCGGCGCGCGAGCTGCACCGCCTGCGCACCGGCGAGGGCGGCGGGGACTCGTACGTGGTGCGCGAGGACGGCGCACGCTGCATGCGCTCGAGCGTGGAGCAGAATGTCGCCGGCGCGCGGCGGCTGCACTACTGGGAGCTGCCGGGCGGCGGTGTCGAGCTGGGGCGCATCGTGCACCACGACGACACGAAGCCGTAGCCTCGGTCATCGCGCGAAACACTTTTCCGCCGAGACGTCAAGGCCGCTGACGATCGCAGGACTCCTCGATAGCTTCGCTCGGATGCATGACCCTGATGCACGTACGAGGAGTTCGCGATGACGCTGGAAGTCGTATCGCCGACGGCCGCTCTGCTCGACAGCAGGTACCTGCTGGAGGGCCCCGTCGGCAAGGGAGGGATGGCGACGGTGTACCGCGCCGAGGACACCCACCTCGGACGCACCGTGGCCATCAAGATGATCCACGACCACGACGATGTCCTGCGCTCCGCCGACAGGGCGCACACCGAGAAGGCGCTGCTCGCATCGCTGAACCATCCGTCGCTGGTGACGCTCTTCGATGCGCAGCTCGAGCCGCACCGCCCGCAGTACCTCGTCATGGAGTTCGTCGACGGGCCGACGCTGGCCGCCCTCATGGCGGAGGGGCCGATCCCGCCTCGCCAGCTCGCCCGCATCACACAGGATCTGGCCGAAGGCCTCGCCGCCGTGCACGCGGCGGGCATCGTCCACCGCGACGTGAAGCCGTCGAACGTTCTCATGACGCGCACCGGCGACGCCGGCATCCCGTGGGCGGCGAAGCTGGCCGACTTCGGGATCGCCTGCGCGGTCGACCGCTCGCGACCGGCGGGTCGGGGCATGGTCCTCGGGACGCTCGCCTACATGGCACCCGAGCAGTTGCGCGATGCCGACCCCGGCACCGCCGTGGACATCTTCTCGCTGGGGCTCGTCGTCCTCGCGGCCCTGACCGGCGGAAACGGATACCCGGACCTCGGCTCGGGCCGCGCCGCGGCGCTGGCGCGGGTCATGCAACCGCCGACGATTCCGGATGCCGTCGACGGGAGGTGGCGCGACCTGCTGGAGCGGATGACGCGACTGGATCCGGCCGAGCGGCCGAGCGCGCTCGAGGTGGCGCGCACGGCGCGGGAGCTCGCACGCAGCGATGAGCCCGCGGGTCTCGCGTCGGCGCAGGGCGCCTCCTCCGCTCAGGACATCCCCACCGCGCCGACGGCCGCCCTTCCCGCCGCCGCCCGGCCCCACCGGTGGCGGCGCATCCTGCTGGGCGCGGCAGGGCTGGTGTTCGCGGCGATCGTCGCCGGGGCCGCGTTCCTCATTCCGCCACCGAGCGAGGCGGGGCGGATCGCGACGATGACGTCGCTGCGCACGGTCTCCGACACCTCCGGACCCGCCGATACGGCGCCGGACGCCGGTGACGACGACCAGGGCGCGCCGGCCGAGACCGTGACCGAGCCGACCGACGACGACCGTGGCGAGGACAACCGTGGCGAGGGCAACCAGGGCACGGGTGAGGACAACCGGGGCAAAGGGAACAACACCGGTGAGGGCAACGGAAAGGGCAAGGACAAGTAGCGGCCGCGGATGCCGAAAAGCCCGCCCGGCACCCCTGAAACGGCGACGACCCCGCGCCGGTAGACTGAACACGCCCCGCTCGGCCCTTTCCCTTGGAGTGCGCGTGACCACCCCCGAAGCATCCGCCCGTCAGCACGTCCCCGACTCCGTCGAGAACGCCGTCGCCACTCCCGACAAGGAGCAGCCGTACGGCGCGCTGGGCCTGAAGGATGACGAGTACGCCCGCATCCGCGAGATCCTCGGCCGCCGCCCCACCTCGGGTGAGCTGGCCATGTACTCCGTCATGTGGTCGGAGCACTGCTCCTACAAGTCGTCCAAGAACTACCTGCGCCGATTCGGCCAGAAGGTCTCCGACGAGATGAAGGAACGCCTGATGGTCGGCATGGGCCAGAACGCGGGCGTCGTCGACGTCGGCGAGGGCTGGGCCGTCACCTTCAAGGCGGAGTCACACAACCACCCGAGCTTCATCGAGCCGTTCCAGGGCGCTGCCACCGGCGTCGGCGGCATCGTCCGCGACATCATCTCGATGGGCGCCCGCCCCGTCGCCGTGATGGACGCCCTGCGCTTCGGCGCGATCGACCACCCCGATACCGCGCGCGTCGTGCACGGCGTGACCGCCGGCATCAGCTTCTACGGCAACTGCCTCGGCCTGCCGAACATCGGCGGCGAGACCGTCTTCGACGCCGTCTACCAGGCCAACCCGCTCGTGAACGCCCTCGCGGTCGGCGTGCTGCGCCACGAGGACCTCAAGCTCGCCAACGCCACCGGCGTCGGCAACAAGGTCGTCCTCTTCGGCGCCCGCACCGGCGGAGACGGCATCGGCGGCGCCAGCATCCTGGCATCCGACTCGTTCGACGACGGCGGGCCCACCAAGCGTCCTGCGGTCCAGGTGGGCGACCCGTTCGCCGAGAAGGTGCTCATCGAGTGCTGCCTCGAGCTGTACCGCGGCGAGCTCGTCGAGGCCATCCAGGACCTCGGTGCCGCCGGCATCTCCTGCGCGACCAGCGAGTTGGCGGCCAACGGCAACAGCGGCATGAAGGTCTCGCTCGACAACGTGCTGCTGCGCGACCCGTCGCTCACGGCCGAGGAGATCCTCATGTCGGAGTCGCAGGAGCGCATGATGGCGATCGTCGCGCCGGAGAAGCTGGATGCCTTCATGGCCGTCGTCGACAAGTGGGAGGTCGAGACCAGCGTGCTCGGCGAGGTCACCGGAGACGGACGCCTCATCATCGACTGGCAGGGCGAGCGCATCGTCGACGTCGATCCCTCCACCGTGGCCGTCGACGGCCCCGTCTACGACCGCCCCGTCGCCTACCCCACGTGGATCGACGCGCTCCAGGCGGATGCCGCGGAGAACCTCCCCCGCTCGAACGATGCGTCGGTGCTGCGCGACCAGTTCCTCGCGCTGGTGGCCTCCCCGAACCTCGCCGACACCCGCTGGATCACCAACCAGTACGACTACTACGTGCTCGGCAACACGGCCCTCGCGTTCCCGGACGACGCCGGCATGATCCGCGTCGACGAGGAGTCCGGTCTCGGCTTCGCGATCGCGACCGACGCCAACGGCCGCTACAGCCAGCTCGACCCGTACGCCGGCGCGCAGCTCGCCCTGGCCGAGGCCTACCGCAACGTGGCCGTCACCGGCGCCACGCCGACCGCGATCACGGACTGCCTGAACTTCGGCTCTCCCGAGAATCCCGAGGTCATGTGGCAGTTCGGCCAGACCGTCGACGGCCTCGCCGACGGCTGCTACGAGCTGGGCACTCCCGTCACGGGCGGCAACGTCTCGTTCTACAACCAGACCGGCGACGTGCCGATCCACCCGACCCCGCTGGTCGGCGTGCTCGGACTCATCGACGACGTGTCGCGGCGCATCCCGTCCGGCTGGCAGGACGAGGGGCAGAACATCTATCTGCTCGGCACCACGAAAACCGAACTGAGCGGCTCGGCATGGGCCGAGACCGTGCACTCGCACCTCGGCGGGCGCCCGCCGGTCGTGGACCTCGCCGGTGAGAAGCGCCTCGCCGGGCTCATCGGAGCAGCACGCGACGAGTGGCTGATCTCATCCGCGCACGACCTCTCCGAGGGCGGGCTCGCGCAGGCTCTCGCCGAAGGCGTCATGCGCTTCGGCGTCGGCGCTCGCGTCTGGCTGAACGAGATCATCGAGAGCTCTGATGTGGATGCCGCGACCGCGCTGTTCTCCGAGTCGGCCGGACGCGTCATCGTGACCGTGCCGCGCGAGGACGACGTGAAGTTCCGCGGGCTCTGCGAGGGCCGCAACTACCCCGTGATACGCATCGGCGTGACCGACACCGAGCCGCAGCTCGAGGTGCAGGACGTGTTCACGATCTCGGTCGACGAGCTGCGCGAGCGGTCCCAGGCCACTCTGCCGAGCTACTTCGGCCCCACCGTCACCGAGCCGACGCCGGCCTGACGCCCCCTGATCTCTAGGAGCAGAACATGACTGAGCACCACGAAGAGGCCGAGGATCTGTCGATCTATTCGGAGCGTCGCCAGAAGCGGATCCGCGTCACCGCCTGGGTCACGATCGGCGCGCTGATCCTGGTCGGCGGCGGCGCGACGGTGCTCTCGCTCATCCTGGGCTGAGGTTCGCGGCCGCACGCCCACGCCGTCAGGCAGGGGTCGCAATTGGCCGCGTCATGCCCCGCGAGGTGGCCATTGGCGCCACCTGCCGCAGGCGACCACGGCCGGTCGGCCCACGAGGGGTCGCGAATGGCCGCGTCATGCCCCGCGAGGCGGCCATTCGCGCCACCTGCCGCAGCAGCACCGCACCCCGGCATCCGTTCATCGCCGCGTCACCGACAGTCCATGGCCCCGTCACGGAAGCTCCAACGAGCGCCGATTGACTCGAGGCATGAGACGACTCCATCGCGCCCTCGCCACTGCCGCCGTCGCCGCGACCGCTGCCTCGCTGCTGATCAGCGCCCCGGCCGCGGCATCCGGAAACCAGACCACCCCCACGTCGAAGATGCACGCGTTCGAGCCCACGCTCGTCGCGTGGGCCGAGCTGTCCGCCGACTTCCTCGCCGAGGGACCGGCCTCCGGCGCTCAGGCCACACCGGCGAACGGCCGGCAGGGGCCGTGGGACGGCCAGGTCATCCCCGGGTTCTCCGCCGTGATCGACAACGGCGACGGCACGTTCTGGGCCCAGCCGGACAACGGCTTCGGGTCGAAGGGCAACTCCGCCGACTTCCTGCTGCGCAACTACCGGGTGCGGCCGGCCTGGCAGACCGCGGACGGCGGCTCGGGCGAGATCGCCATCGAGCGCTTCATCTCGTACAACGACCGCAATGGCGTGCTCGACTTCCCGATCGTGAATGACGAAACCGAGGAGCGTCTGCTCACCGGCGCCGATTTCGACATCGAATCGGTCGTCCGCGCCAAGGACGGCACGTTCTGGGTCGGCGAGGAGTTCGGACCCTTCCTGCTGCACTTCGACGCCGACGGCACGCTCCTCGAGAAGCCGTTCGCCCTCGACGGCGTGCAGTCGCCGCAGAACCCGTATCTCGGCGGCGCGGCCCCGACGCTGCCCGCCAGCCGCGGTTTCGAGGCGATGGCCGGTTCCGTCAACGGCCGCTACCTCTACCCGATCATCGAGGGCGCCTACACGGGTGAGACCGACCTGCGTCGTCGCGAGATCCACGAGTTCGACACGAAGAGCGGGGCGTACACAGGCCGGTCCTGGAACTACCAGACCGACCAGGAGCCGAACGTCATCGGCGACGCCTTCACGGTGAAGAACAACGTGCTGCTCGTCGTTGAGCGCGACGATTTCGAGGGCGACCAGGCGGTCACCAAGCGCATCTACGAGATCGATCTGACGAAGGCGGATGCCGAGGGCTACGTCGAGAAGAAGCTGGTGCTCGACGCGCTCCGCATCTCCAACCCTGACGCGTTGAGCGCCGGCAACGGATACGGCACCGGCGAGGTCTGGTCGCTGCCCGTCCAGTCGCTCGAGACCGTCGTTCAGCTGAAGGACGGCAACCTGCTCATCGCCAACGACAACAACTTCCCCGGCAACGACGCGCGTACGACCGGCACCCCGGATGACACCGAGTTCGCCGTCATCGATCTCGATCGCACGAAGATCGAGAAGGAGTTCATCACGGTCGTCGGCCACCGCGGCGCCAGCGGATACCGTCCGGAGCACACGCTCGCCGCATACGAGCAGGCGATCATCCAGTGCGCCGATTACATCGAGCCGGACGTCGTGTCGACGAAGGACGGCGTCCTGGTCGCGCGCCACGAGAACGAGATCGGCGGCACCACCGACGTGTCGACGCGACCCGAGTTCGCCGACCGGCGGACCACCAAGGTCATCGACGGCGCGAACATCACCGGCTGGTTCACCGAGGACTTCACCTTCGCCGAGCTGCGCACGCTCCGCGCCAAGGAGCGCCTGCCTCAGGTCCGCCCGGGGAACACCGCGTTCGACGGACTGTACGTGGTCCCGACGCTCGACGAGGTCATCGACCTCGCGCGCCACTCGATCAGCTGCGACGGCCGCCAGATCGGTGTCTACCCCGAGACGAAGCACCCGAGCTACTTCGACTCCATCGGCCTCTCGCTCGAGGAGCCGCTCGTCGCTGCTCTCCAGGCCAACGGCGTCGACTCCGCGGATGCCCCGGTGATCGTGCAGAGCTTCGAGGTGTCGAACCTGAAGGATCTCGCCGGCCTCACCGATGTGACGCTCGCGCAGCTGATCAGTTCGTCCGGACGCCCGTACGACTTCACGCTCGCCGGTGACTCGCGCACGTACGCGGACCTCGTGACGCCGAGCGGCCTCGCCGGGATCGCGGAGTACGCCGACGGCATCGGTGCCGAGAAGTCGGTGCTGATCCCGCGGACCGCGCAGGGCACGCTGGGTGCGCCCGCTCCGGTGATCGCGGACGCCCACACGGCAGGACTCGACGTGCACGGCTGGACGTTCCGCCTGGAGAATCAATTCCTGCCGGTCGAGTTCCGCTCCTCGACCGACCCGGCCGCTCCCGGTGATCTCGCGGGCGAGATCCAGGTCTTCCTGGATGCCGGAATGGACGGCATCTTCAGCGACCATCCCGACATCGCGGCAACCGTCGGCTGACCGCGGCGTCCTCCGGCATCCACCAGACCCTCAGGAAACCTCACTGATGAAAAGAAGATTCGCACCTGTCACCGGTGCCGTTGCGCTGGCTGCCGTGCTGAGCGTGGCAGCCCCTGCCGGCGCCGCCACGGCGGACTCCCCGCTCCCTCCCGGCCACGCCGAGACGCCGAAGGCGATCGACAACTACCCGGCGACGATCGCATCCGGGTCGTGGGATGCCGGACACATCCAGGGCATCGCCATCGACGAGAAGAACGGGTTCGTCTACCACTCGTTCACGGACATGCTGGTCAAGACCGACCTTCACGGCAACGTCGTGGGAACCGTCGAGGGGTTCACCGGCCATCTCGGCGACCTGGATTTCAACATCAAGGACGGCCGCGTCTACGGCTCCCTCGAGTACAAGGCCGAGGAGGCCTTCTACATCGCCATCTTCGACGTCGACAAGATCACCGAAGTGGGCATGGACGCCGAGGACTCGGGCATCGTCACCGCCGTCTACCTCGAAGAGGTCGTGGAGGACTACACCGCGGACATGGACGGCGACGGCACATTCGACGGCAACACGGGCGACACCGCAGACCACCGGTACGGTTCGAGCGGCATCGACGGCGTCTCCTTCGGACCCGCGTTCGGAACGAAGAACGGCAAGCAGCAGCTCATGGTCGCCTACGGCGTCTACCGCAACAACGACCGGGCAGACAACGACAATCAGGTGATCCTGCAGTACGACGTCTCCGGGTGGGGAGAGTACGAGCGGCCTCTGACCCAGGCGGATCCGCACGCCTCGGGCCCCGCCGAAGAGGACGCCAAGTACTTCGTCCACACCGGCAACACCCACTACGGCGTGCAGAACCTGTCATACGATGCCAGCAGCCGCCTCTGGTACCTGGGCGTCTACCGCGGCAGCAAGCCCGAGTACCCGAACCGGACCATGTACGTCGTCGACGGAACAGCAGCTGTCACGGAGCAGCCCATCCAGGGCCAGCCCGACGGAGAGACCGGCCTCGTGCTCCCGCTCCTGCAGCAGGGCCTGCCGCACGAGCCCACCGGCATCCACGGGTGGGAGTTCAAGTCCGACGTCGGCATCGAATCCATCGGTCACGGCTACTTCTACGTCGCCCGCGATTTTGACGACCTCTCCAGCGGTCACAAGCAGGAAGCCGCCACTCTGGAGCTGTATCGCTGGACCGGCGAAGGTGCCTCCGGGTTTCAGAAGGTCACCGGCTGAGAGGGCCTTCGGAGCCCGGAGTACCCTCGGTCGTGGAAGGGAGCGCCATGACCATCCAACCCAGGAACGTCGGTCCGGACGAGAACGTCGAGGGCTATCTGATCGGGTCGCCCGTCAGCATCATCCGCGAGTTCGACAGCACGCCGGGCTCCGGTCCACGGTTGCACCGGCATCCCTACGCCGAGACGTTCGTCATCCACCGCGGTCGGGCGCTGTTCACGGTCGGCGAGGAACAGGTCGTCGGGGTGGGCGGACAGATCCTCGTCGTGCCAGCGCTGATCGCGCATCGGTTCGAGGTGCTGGACGGCGGCACCTATGAGGCGACGCATGTGCACGCGAACGACCGATTCGTCACGGAGTGGCTCGAGTAGGGCAGGATGGCGGGATGACCGCCGACCCGCGCACGCGTCTCGAGAAGCTGCGCGTCGACGCGCTCGCACGCGCCGAGGCGGCGATCGCGGCACTCACGCAGCTGACGCACGATCGCGAGGGCGCGAACGACGACGACGAGCACGACCCCGAAGGCGTGACCCTGTCCTCGGAGTGGTCGCGCCTGAGCGGCCTCGCGGATGCCGCGCAGGCCGAGCTTCGTCAGATCGAGGATGCGCTGATCCGGGTGGGTGCCGGGACATACGGCGTCTGCACGAACTGCGGCCGCGGCATCCCGTCGGAGCGTCTGGCGGCGCGACCGTTCGCCGAGCTGTGCGTGCCGTGCGCGGAGAAGTCCGGGCGGTGAGGCTCACCGCCCGGACTCCGTTCACCAGCGGACCGGACCGTCGATGTCCATGAACGTCCCCGAAGGCGCGTCCTCGGGGAGGGTCGCCGCTTTGACGATGACCTGCGCGGCATCTTCCGCCCTGGTCGGCGCCTGCTCGCGATTGCCGGGGGCCAGGTCCGTCTGAACCCAGCCGGGGCACACCGATGTCACCTTCATCGGGCCGTCGCCGAGCTTCTTGCTGAGACCGATCGTCAGGCTGTTCACGGCTGCCTTCGACGCCTGGTACGCCGGTACGACGCTCGCATAGAAGGGCGACTCGGGGTTGGACTGATCGCTCAGCGAACCCATGGTCGACGAGACGTTGACGATGCGCGCGCCCTCACTGCGTCGCAGCAGCGGCAGGAACTGCTCGGTGACGCTGACGACGCCGAACACGTTCGTCTCGAACGTGGCGATCAGCGATGGCACGTCGACGAATTCGTGAGCGCCGGATGCGGTCGCTTCGGGGAGGATCCCCGCGTTGTTCACCAGGACGTCGAGTCGGCCGTGACGGCGCTCGATCTCGGCAGCACCGGCGGCGACGCTGGCGGTCGAGGTGACGTCCAGGGTCAGCGCCTCGGCGCGAAGCCCCTGGTCGACGAGGCTCTGCGCGCTGTCCCGGGTCGCCGCTTCGTCGCGCCCGGCGACGATGACCGTCGCTCCGGTGCGGGCGAGGGCAGTGGCTGCGGCGAGTCCGAGGCCGCGGTTGGCTCCGGTGACCAGTGCGATGGTGCTCATGTTCGGTATCCCTTTCCAGCCCGGCGGCGCCGGGTCGGTTCCATCCTGGACCGATGCGTGAAGGGATGCTGGCGGAAATCGGACACCGCGTGACGGCCGCGTGGTGGGACAGGGGCGCGGAGGGACGACGAAGGGGCGAACGCCTTGCGGCGCCCGCCCCTCAGTCAGTCAGACTCGTCAGTCCTGAACGAGCTTGCGACGACGCACGATCAGCAGGACGATGCCCGCCGAGATGAGCGCAAGCGCACCGG
The DNA here is from genome assembly GCF_057748015.1 of Microbacterium sp. STRO-1N. The sequence goes on along the minus strand of NZ_CM173234.1, from coordinate 264,081 downwards.
CCGAGGCCGTCAGGGTGACCGTGGTGTCCATACCCGTGGTTGCGAGCTCACCGTCGCCCCCGGCGGACGGAGCCTCGCCGCCGCCGTTGCCGCCCGGAGCCGGAGCCGGCGCAGGCGCCGGAGCCGAGACCGAGAAGGCCAGCTCAGCTGCCGTGGCGGAGTTGACTCCGTCGACGGTCTGAACAGCGCGGACCGTGTAGGACCCCGGCTCGAGAGCTGCCTCGAAGTCGATGCTCCACTTGCCGTCGACGACCGTCGCGCGGTAGCTGCCGCTCTCGGCCGCGAGTGCGGCGACCGCAGTGGCGCTGGCGGCATCCACACCGTTCAGCGCGACCTTGACCGTTGCGCCCTCGATGCCGGTGCCGGACAGGCCCGTCGGGCCGGCCGTGGGACCGAAGACCTGGCCGTCGAAGATCGACGTGATCGCCGGAGCGGCCGGTGCCAGGGTGAACGTCGACTTGACGACGCCCGAGAACTCGTCTGCGTTGCGGAACTGCTGCGCGGTGACCGTGTACTCGCCGTAGGACTCGACGTTCAGGCCGTCGATGGTCCAGGTGCCGTCCTCGGCGACCGTGACGGGCGCGAAGCTGTCACCGCTGCTGTCGTCGCCGAGGCTGACCTCGACGGTGTGACCCGCGACACCGGTGCCGCTGATGCTCGTGAGCGGAGCGCTCACCGTCGAGCCGTCAGCCGGCGACGTGATGACAGGAGCTGCCACCGCCGGCGGAACGACCTTGACGTCCCACGTGGTGGTCGCCGAGCGGCTGTAGCCGTTCACGGCAGTGAAGGTGTAGGAGAACTCACCCTTGTTCTCGACCTTGAAGCTGAACTTGCCGTCCTCGACCTTGACCGAAGTGGGTTCGCCGCCGTCGCGCGTGATGATGACGGACTTCGCGTTGTTGCTCGGTACGGTGCCGGTGATGGTCGAGCCGCGCTCGACGGTGTCGCCTGCATCGATCTTGGGCTTGTCGATCGAGAGGGCGACCGTGTAGCCGTCGGTGAACTCGAGGCTCTTGGTCAGTGATGCGGCCCACGTGAACACGCCGGGCTTGCCACCGCTGATGAGGCCGACGGCCGTGTTGCCCTGGATGACCGCGCCACCCGAGTCGCCGGGCGCACCCTCGACATCGCTGGAGAAGCCGCGGACCCAGTGCCCGTTGCCGTTGCCGTCCACGATCTCTGCCCAACCATCGAGGATGTCGAGGGAAGGATCGATCGTTCCGGTCGTGAAACCTGTCGTGCGGCCGCTCTTCGAGACGGAACCGTACGTCGGCTCGCCGACCGAGGTGACCTTCACGGAGCCCTCAGCCAGCGAGTCGAGAGCCTCACCGGCCGTGGACCAGTCGGTCACGGCGGGAAGCGGGTTCCAGCCACCGGCCTCGTTGATGTCGATGACGGAGATGTCGATCGAGGTCGGATCCTTCTCCGCACCCGAGGTGTAGCCAGGACCACCGAACTGCGCGAATCCGAACTCACCGAGGATGACGGTCGGCTCGGGGAGCACCCAGCCGGGGCCGTCAACGGCCGGCTCTTCGCTGGGGACCGTCAGGGCAGTGAGACTGGTCTTGTCGCCGTTCTCGTCGAAGGCGCAGTGTCCGGCGCTGAGGAGCGCAGGTGCACCATCGGGCGTGTAGGCGGAGAAACCGATCGAGCAGGCGCCGCCGGTCTCGGTCATGTATCCCTGACCACCGACGACGTCGCCTTCGGCCCAGGCCTCGAGCGCAGCCGGGACCGTGACGATCTCGGCGTTCTTGGCGTCAACACTGTCAGCGAAGGCCTCGACGGCATCCTCACCCTTGCCGGTTGAGACGCTGTCTTCGGTGACCACGATGACGTCGTCACCCTGAGCGTTCACACCTACCGCGACGATCTCAACCTCGGCCTCGGCCGCTTCCTCGGCAGCCTTGTCGACCTGCTCTTCGGTGATCTTCGTCTCAGGCGCTTCTGTCTCCTTCGGCGCGGCAGTTTCCTCCGCGGCCGGAGTCGAGCTCGCTTCCGGTGTCGAAGAAGCGGTCGGCGTCGGCGCCGGCGTGGTCTCGGCGGCGACGGCCGGAGCTGCGAAGACGAGGCCTCCGAGCGTCAGCGTCGCGGCTGCAGTCAGCGCCAGTGAACGGCGCCCCATTCCTCTGGTCATGTATGAGTGTCCTTTATCGCTGCGGAAAATACGCAGTGTCCCCCCGCCGGAGCTGAATACCCCTATACGTACTCCGGAAGAACATGCGGCGGCTGGCACCGAAGCGCAAAGCCTCGTTCAGAGTACACAGCATTCGCACAGACTCCAATGGGTAGTTCTCCCCACGTCGAGAATTCACCTGATCTTCGCCGCGTCCGGCGCGTGCTGAGTACCATCGAAGACATGGCCTCCCACCGCATCCGCACCAGCCTCGTCCTGGCCGCAGCCGCCCTCCTCCTCACGGCCTGCGCGCCGGCAGGCGGACCGGGCTCCGCGCCGACCTCGACCGCATCGCCGGCCGGGTCGGATGTCGTCGGCACTTGGGGGTCGGATGCCGCGGGAGAACCGTTTCTCGAATTCACCGACGACGGCACGGTGAAAGGAACCGACGGCTGCAACGGCATCGGCAGCACCTACACCGTTGTCGACGATGCGGTCGAGATCGCGCCGTACGTCTCGACGCTCAAGGCCTGCCAGGGCGTTGACGACTGGTTGCGGGGCATCAGCGTCGTCCAGGTCGAGGGCGACACCCTCATCGTCATGGACGAGGCCGGCACGAAGATCGGCGAGCTCCCCCGTTCCTGAGCGGGTTCGCGCGAATCGCGACACGGCTAGGCTGAGGCCATCATGGACGTGTTCCTCCAAGGCTTCTGGGACTTCGCGGGGCGCTACTGGTGGCTGATCTTCCCCCTCATGGGCGTCGCCGGTGGTATCGGGAAGGCATGGGAACGCGCCTCCAAGCAGCGGCATGAACGACGCCTGGAGACTTTGCGGATCAAGGGCGAGATCAAAGCCGCCCAGATCGCTGCGCGCGGGCAGACGGCACCCATCAGCACTCAGCCGCGGCAGATCCCGGCCGAACCGCAGGTGACATCGAACCAGCTGCTCGAGCGGCTGTTCATCGAACATGACGAGATCACCGCGCGCTGGCTGGAATACGAGCTCGACGTGGCGAAGCTGATCGCCTTCCCCGCCATGAGCGACGGACGCCAGCCGCTGACCGCGGCGTTCCTCCGCGCGAAGAAGCTCGCGGACACGCTGCGGCCGGCATCCGCCGACGCGAAGGTGACCGAGCAGCAGGTCGCCGAGTATCTGGACGCCGTCGGCAACTACGCCGTCGCGTTCGAGGTCGCCGAGCGGGATGCCCGGCGCCTGCGGGACTCGACGTTCACCGAGGCGGAGCGCAAGAAGCTCGACCGTGCGCAGCAGCTTCTGAAGGTCGCCGTCGACGACACCGCGACCCAGGCCGAGCGCAACATCGCCTACAAGCGGGTCCGCGAGGAGCTCGACGGGCTGATCCTGCTGTCCGACGCGGCCGTTGAAGTCCTCGAGAAGCAGGTCGCGCGAGAGATCACGGCGGCGCCCACGCCGGAGCCGGTGACCCCGGCATCCGCCCCGGAACCCGAACGGATGCCGCTGCGTCGAGACGACGAGCGCGCGTGATTCCCTCGTGAGCGCGTCCGAGCTCAGAATCGGCCTCGTCGGCGCCGGCGGGATCTCGCGCGTCCACGCGGACGCCTGGCGGGCCCTCGGCGCGCATGTGACGGTGACGTCCCGCACCGGCGCCGAGGAGCTCGCTGCGGAGTATGGAATGAGCGTGGCTCCCGACGTCGAGACACTGCTCGCAGAAGTCGACGCCGTCGATATCGCTACGCCGAGCAGCACCCACGTCGGAATCGCCCTCGCTGCCATCGCAGCCGGCGTCCATGTCATCTGCGAGAAGCCACTGGCGCCGACCGCCGTCGAAGCCCGGCGCATCGTCGACGCGGCGACAGCGGCGGGAGTGCGGCTGTTCCCCGCGCACGTCGTGCGCTATTTCCCCGCGTACTCCCGGATCAAGGCGCAGATCGATGCGGGGACGATCGGCGAGGTCTCGACGCAGCGCTTGTTCCGGCGTGGATCCGCACCCTCGGCACCGTGGTTCTTCCTGGAGAGCACCGGTGGAGGGGTGATCCGAGACCTCATGATCCACGACATCGACCAGGCGGCCTGGCTCGCCGGTCCTGTCGTGAGCGTCTCGGCGATGCAGGATCCGCCGACGATCGATGACATCGTGCCCGTTCCCGTCACTGCCCGAGTCGAGATGGTGCATGCGAGCGGCGCTCTCTCGCACCTGGAGGCGACGTGGGGTGCACCAGGGCTCGCGTTCCGCACGGGCATCGAGATCGTCGGCTCCCTGGGCCGGCTGGCGTACGACAGTGCGGAGGACTCCTCTCTCCAGAGGGAAGCCACGGCCGACCACCTGCCACCGGCATTCCCGACTGACAGTCCGTATCTCAGCCAGCTCGCCGACTTCGTCGCGGCCATCCAGCAGGATGCCGATGCCCGCGTGTCCGGCCCAGACGGCGTCGCCGCCATCGCCGTCGCTGAGGCCGCCTACGCGTCGATCGCCGCCGGCGGCCCCATCCCCCTCACTCCTGCGGCCGGATGATCGCCTTCATCGAATTCGGCTCCGTCTTCGCGAGCATCAGAGCCTCGGCCGTCTCGGACAAGCCGAAGTGGTGGGTGACGATCGCCGCGGCATCCACCTGTCCGTCGGCGACGAGCGCCATCGCGGTCGGCCAGGTGTGCGCGTAGCGGTTGACGAGCGCGACCGAGAGCTCGCGCACGTTCAGCTTCGACAGCGGCAGTTCGACGGCCTGTTTCGGCATTCCGACCATGGCCGCCCGTCCGCCGTTGTTCAGCCGCCACAGCCCGTCGGCGAGCGCGTTCGGTGCGCCCGAGCACTCCAGCAGGACGTCGAACTCCGGCTCGTGCGAGGCTTCGGCACCCACCTTCTCGACCTCGAGACCGAGGGATGCCGCGAGTTCCAGGCGATAGTCCGACACGTCTGCGACGCGGACGTGTGAGGCACCGAACGCCCGCGCGACCTGGGCGGCGAGCACGCCGACCGGGCCGGCGCCGGTCACGAGCACGCTGTCCCCCGCCTGGAGTCCCGCCCGACGGCACGCCCAGATCCCCACCGACAGCGGCTCCAGCATCGCTCCTTCGTCGAAGGACATGCTCTCCGGCATCCGGAACAGGTTGCGCTCGTCCATGGCCAGCAGCTGTGCGAGGGCCCCGTCGTACGGCGGCGTCGCGAGGAACGCCAGATCGGGGCACAGGTGATAGCGGCCGGCCATGCAGTCCGTGCAGTCGCGACAGGGCGTACCCGGCTCGATCGCGACACGGTCGCCGACGGCGACCTGCGTGACGTCGGCTCCGACGGCGACGACCTGCCCTGATGCCTCGTGGCCGAGCACGATCGGCCCATCCACCACCCAGTCGCCGATGTAGCCGACCGTGAAGTACGCGGCATCCGATCCGCACACCCCGACGGACTCGACCTGCACGAGAGCCTGTCGCGGGGCGAGTTCGGGAACGACTCGATCGACGATCTCGATACGTCCGAGCTCCGGCATGACTGCGGTCCGATTCGTCATGCGCCCAGCTTAGGCGCGGGCATGTCTTGAGCATCCGCCGCGTTGCACCTACGGTCAGCAGCAACGAAGGGATCCCCATGCGCATCGACCTCACCGGCAGAACCGCCCTCGTCACGGGCTCGACCCAGGGCATCGGCCGCGCGATCGCCGCGACACTGGCGGATGCCGGGGCTCGCGTCGCGATCAACGGACGCAGCGCGTCGTCCGTGGCATCCGTGATCACCGAGCTCCGGGCAGAGAACGCGGACCGCACCCTGGTCGCCGCCCCTGGGGACGTCACGACGACGGATGGGACGGATGCCGTGCTCGCCGCGACCGGGCCCGTCGACGTGCTGGTGAACAACCTCGGCATCTTCGGCGCCGAGGACGCCCTCACGATCTCCGACGACGAGTGGCGCCGCTACTTCGAGGTGAACGTCCTCGCCGCCGTGCGCCTGATCCGCGCGACGCTGCCCGGCATGAAGGAGCGCGGATGGGGTCGCGTCCTCAACATCGCCAGCGACTCCGCCGTCGTGATCCCCGCCGAGATGATCCACTACGGCATGTCGAAGACGGCTCTGCTCGCGGTCTCCCGCGGATTCGCGAAGGATGCCGCCGGCACCGGCGTCACGGTGAACTCCGTGCTGGCAGGTCCGACCCACACGGGCGGTGTCGAGACGTTCGTGTACGAACTGGTCGACCGTGCGCTGCCCTGGGAGGACGCCCAGCGCGAGTTCATGCGCCTGCACCGCCCGCAGTCGTTGCTGCAGCGGCTGATCGAACCCGAGGAGATCGCGAACATGGTCGCGTACCTGGCCTCTCCGCTGGCGTCGGCCACGACGGGTGCCGCGGTCCGCGTGGACGGCGGCTACATCGACGCGATCGTGCCGTAGCGGCCGCGGCCGACGCCGGGCGTCAGGATGCCGAGCGCGGCGTCACCCACATCGTGATGTCCGCGTGCACGACGACGACGCCGGCGCGGTCCGTGATGTCGACGGCGACGATGACGTCGCGCGCCTCACCGACCTCCAGCGTGTCCAGTCCTTCGATCGTGCCGACGGCGGTGAGCGTGCCCTTCGCCTTCTTGAGGTACGCCACGTTCATGCCCTTCGGGATCCAGCGGTGCGACTCGGGCAGCGAGTAGTCGATCGTGGTGCCGGCGACGAGCTCGGCGAGGTTGCAGCAGGCGATCGCGTGCACCGTGCCGATGTGGTTGTGCACGCCCCAGCGGTCGCGCATGCGCGCCACCCCTCGACCGGGCTCCAGCGCGATGATCGCGGGGCGGATGGTGCGGAAGTACGGAGCCGTGAAGCTCACGATCGTGCTGAAGATCCGATTCCCGAACGGGCGGGAACGCAGGGCTTCGTAGGGCTTCTTGATCGGCGAGGTCGTCATCGATTCTCCTTGTCGCTGCCTTCCGGCATCCTGACACCCTGGCTCGGACGACACGGGATCCCTGTGGGGCGCAACCAAAGCGACCCATCCGTTCCGCCGCGCCGCTGGCGACCTCCGATGATCGTCGTATCCCCACCCCGGGGTAGGGTGGCCGAAGACGGAGGGATGCCGCAGTGATCGCTCGGTTCGAAGAACTCGACTGGCAGCAGACCCCCATCGGAGAGCTCACCCTGCGACGGCGCACGGAGCCCGCGGTCGGCCAGGAGATCTACGAGGTCAAGCTCGGCGACGAGTTCCTGATGTCGAGCCTGTTCACGGTCGCTGAAGAAGAGCTCTCGCATCTGGGCCTCGCGGCCGTGGTCGGTGAGCGGCTTTCCGTCCTGGTGGGAGGGCTCGGTCTCGGATACACGGCGGTCGCCGCACTCCGCGATCCGCGCGTCCGAACGCTCACCGTGATCGACCGTCTCGGCACGGTCATCTCGTGGCACGAGCGGATGCTCCTGCCCGCCTCAGAGGAACTCGTCGGCGATCTGCGCACGACGCTGGTCGAGGCCGACTTCTTCGCTCTCGTACGCACGGCGCCGCCCGAAGGTCATCAGGGATATTCGGCGATCCTCCTCGACGTGGATCACTCGCCGCGTCACCAGCTGGACCCGACGCACGCGGATCTCTACGACGCGGACGGACTGCGCTCTCTCGACAGGCATCTCGCCGCGGGCGGCGTGTTCGCACTGTGGTCGGACGATCCGCCGGACGACGAGTTCATGACCGAACTGGATGCCGTCTTCGACGACGCGATCGCGCACGTCGTCGACTTCGACAATCCGGTCACCGGGGGAACCTCGTCGAACACGATCTACGTCGCACACACCAGGAAGGCGTGAGCCGCTGTATGCATGTCGAGCACTATGGAGACCGGCAGGGACCGCGCGTCCTGCTGCTCCATGGCGGTGGCGTCGGCGGGTGGATGTGGACGCCGCTGCGCGAGCACCTCGATCACCGAACGCACCTGTTGATCCCGGATCTGCCCGGCCACGATCGCAGTGCGCAGGAGCCGTACTCCTCGCACGACGACGCGGTTCGTGACCTCGTATCGATTCTCGAGGATGACGGGCCCGCTCCCACGGCAGTCGTGGGCTTCTCGCTCGGTGCCCAGCTGGCTGTGCTGCTCGCGGCGGCGCGCCCTGACCTCGTCGACCGCGTCGTCGTCATCAGCGCCCAGGCGGAACCGACGCCGGCTCCCGGTCTCACTCTGGGCCTGCTGCGGGCCACGTCCGGCCTCGCCCGGGTCCGATGGTTTGCCCGCCTGCAGGCGAAGGAGCTTTTCGTCCCTCCCGCGCTGCTTGACGACTATCTGCGGACATCGGCTGCGATGACGTCACAGAGCCTCGTCGCCGCGGTGGGCGAGAACATCCGCTTCACCGTGCCCGACGGGTGGAGCGACTTCCCCGGCCGGGCGCTGATTCTCGCGGGGTCTCGCGAGAAGAGCCTCCTGCGGTCGTCCGCGGAAGCGCTGCACGGCGCACTGCCGGGGAGCGCGTTGGAGTTCGTCCCGGATGCCGGGCACGGAATCCCCCTGCAGCAACCGGGCCTGCTGGCCGAAAGGCTCGAGCAGCTCTGACCGTCAGCGCAGCGACACCGCCCCCATGACCTCGCGGCGCCGGTCGCGCACCCACACGGCATCCGCCCCGCGCGGGGCGAACCGGTACCGGTACGACACGGCGCGCACCCACCGCGGACGCTCCCCATCGAACGGATCCGCAGCGAGCAGACGCAACGTGGGCTGATCGGCCTCGAGCAGCCGCACCAGGAACGCCGTGAACCAGTCGTCCAGCGACCGCCCGAGCGGCAGGAACCACATCAGCCAGTCCAGCCGCAGGTGGTACGGCGCGAACTGCCTCGGCATCCGCTTCAGCGCCCCCGGTTTGCCCTTGAACGCGTACTCGACCCAGTCGGCATCCCCCGGCTCCTCGGCGAGAGTGCCCTCCACGACGATCTCGATCCGCTCCTTGGTGACGGTGCCGAAGGCGCCGTAGGCGTTCGCGAGCTGGTATGGGTTGAAGCTCGCGTTCATGAGCTGCCGACGGGTGAACAGGTTCCGCAGGGCCGGCCAGCTCAGCACGACGTACAGGATGCCGACGGCCGAGGTCACCACGATCCAGTACAGCGGGATGGGCCCCTGGCGGGCCGATCCGGGGATCCCGATCGCCGAGAACGCCAGCACGATGGTCGCCCAGTTCAGCCAGGCGAAGTTGCCCGTTGCGACGAGCCACAGCTGCGTCGCGATGACGATCGCCGCCGCGACGGCACCGATGAGAAGCGGCAGTGGACCTGGCACGACGAGCGACAGGATCGGCACGAACAGGAAGAACGGCACGACCAGCTGCGCGAAGTGATTGCCCACCACCTCGCCCTTGTGGAACCACCGCGGCAGCAGGTGCGCCTGCCGGCTCAGCGGTCCTGGCATCGGCTGCGTCTCGTGGTGATAGGTCAGTGCGGTGAGGTCGCGCCACTCGCGTCCGCCGCGGATCTTGATCATCCCGGCGCCGAACTCGAGGCGGAACACGAGCCACCAGAACAGCACGATCACCACGGTCGGCGGCGGTTCGTGCACCGACCCGAGGAACGCCGCGAGGAATCCGGCCTCCAGCAGCAGCATCTCCCACCCGAACGAGTAGAACGTCTGCCCGATGCTCGTGATCGACATGTACCCGCCCCACAGGGCGAGGAACGCCAGCATGGGCACCCAGCTCGGTCCCCACTGCGGGATGCCGGCGACGAGGGATGCCGAGACCACGATGCCCGCCCAGCACAGACCGACCAATCGCCTGTCGGTATAGCGGATGCGGGTGAAGAGCGTCGGGTGCAGCATCCGCATCCGGGATGCCGACGAGCCGACCCACTCCAGCAGTTGCGGAGCCGGGAGCAGGCCGCGCTCTCCGAGCAGCGGGCGGAACTGGTTCAGCGTCGAGATGAACGCGACGAGATACAGCGCCGCGACGCCCCTCTGCAGGACCTCGCGTGCGAAGAAGAAGTCGACAGCCGCGAAACCGTCCATGCCAGAAGGCTACGTCAACGGATGCTGCGGTGAACGGGGACTTGACAGCCGCTCCGACGAACGCATCGACGAGCGGGGGCCCCGCGCCCCCGCTCGTCGCGGTTCAGCCCTGCGGGAGGGCGGCGACCACGTCGATCTCGACGAGGATGCTCGCCAGCTGCGAGCCCACCGTCGTGCGCACCGGATACGGAGCGGTGAAGAACTCCTCGTAGGCGACGTTGAACTCGGCGAAGTCGCTGAGATCCTGCAGGTGCACCGTCGACTTCACGACGTCGTCCATCGTCAGTCCGTGCACGGCGAGCACGGTCTGGATGTTGCGCAGGACCTGGCGGGTCTGGTCGCCCACGTTCTCGGCGATCGCGTTGCCGTTCGCGGCATCCTGCGGGCCGAACCCGGCCGTGTAGAGGAAGCCGTTCGCGACGACTCCATGGCTGTAGGGGCCTGCGGGAGCGGGCACGCCCTCGGTGTGGAAACCGGTCTTCGGCATGGTGCTTTCCTTTCTGTTGACAACAGGTCTGATCCCCGGACGGGGAAATCTCAGGCGGGGCGATCGGGAGTCCGGCGGAGACCGCGGCCCGGCAGCGCCCCCGTCGGCTCGCCACCGGCGAGCACGCGGATGCCGGCGACGAAGACGTCGTCGATGCCGACGGCCGAGGCGTGCGGACGCTCGTAAGTGGACATGTCCGCGACCGTCGCCGGGTCGACGATCACGAGATCTGCGACCGACCCGGCCTCGACGGCGCCGCGTCGACCGAGTCCGAATCGGCGAGCCGGCAGCGCCGACAGGTGATGCACGGCATCGGACCAGCTCCAGGCACCCAGCTCGCGCACGTACTCGCGAAGGAAGCGCGCGAACGTCCCCGCCGCACGCGGGTGCGGGTGCGCGCCGATGTGGATGCCGTCCGAGCCGCCGGTGTGCGCCGGATGGGAGAAGATGCGCGCGAGTTCCGTGTCGGAACGGGGATGACGCACCGCCATCACGGCGCTGCACTCCAGGCGGGACGCCGCGAGCGCGTCGAGCGCGATGTCGATCGGAGATGCGCCTGCACGTTCGGCTGCGGCGCGCAGCGTGAGTCCGATCGCCCATGCCCACTCGGGAGCGGCGATGTGGGCGAGCGTGATCATGTCCGGCCAGTCCGGTCCGAGACTGGCGCTCTGCGCCGCGCGCTTTGTGCAGGCCTCGCGCAGGTCTGCACGGCGTGCGGGGTCCGCGATCACCGCGACCGCCTCCGCTCTGGGCAATGCCGAGATCTCCGGGGGCAGCAGGGGCATGCCCAGGAGCGTGCACCCGCGGACGTAGGGGTAGGCGTCGAACGTCGCGTCCACCCCGGACTCCTCGAGCGCGTCCAACTGGCCCAGCACGATGTCGGCATCGGCATGGAAGTGCGAGATGTGCACCTTCAGCGGAGATCCGGACTCGCGTTCGGCCCGTCGTGAGATCTCCGCCACCTCCGCGATGCCGGCGGCGGTGTTCGACTCGTATCCTCCGCGCATGTGAGTGACGTAGACGCCATCGGCGCGGGCGACGGGCGCGCACAGCGCGGCGATCTCGGCCGCGTCCTGGAAGATCCCCGGCACGTAGTCGAGTCCGCTCGAAAGGCCGAGCGCCCCGGCATCCATCCCCTCCGCGATGAGATCCGCCATGCGACGCCGCTCGTCATCGCTCGCCGGACGGTCCTCCCGACCGCACACTTCGAAGCGCACCGTTCCGGCCGGCACGAGATAGCCCGCGTTGACCGCGGACGTGCCCTCGACGGCCGAGAGGTACGCGGCCACGCCGCCGCCCCGGTACGACGGGTGGGGCCCGTTGATCGCGGCGAAGTACTCGGAGGCGTACGCGCCGTCGCCGGGCGCGTACGACACGCCGTCCTGCCCGGCGATCACTGTGGTGATGCCCTGCCGCAGCAGCGTCCGGGTGACCTCGGGGTCCCCGAGCAGTCCGTCGGCGTGCGAGTGCACGTCGATGAAACCGGGCAGCACGAATCGAGCGGAGACGTCCAGGACGGTGTCGTCCTCGCGGGCGCTGATGCGCCCCACCCTGGTCACCTCGCCGGCCTCGATCGCGACATCGGCGCGCACCGGCCCGTCCGGAGTGATCACGGATCCGCCGCGCAGCACGGTGCGAGTGTTCATCGACCTCTCCTCAGAACCATGTGCGGACGAGGTCGACGACCAGGTCCGACTCCACTGACTCGACGACGGGCAGGATGCGCCACTTGTCGAACGCGGTGCACGGATGCGACAGTCCGAGGCGGACGACCGCTCCGACCGGCAACGACTGCTCGGAGCGCACATACGAGTGCTGGTCGTTCATCGCGGAGACCTCCGCCTGCAACGGGTTCCACGACTCGGACGCCGGGGCACGCCATGCGCGTGGGATCGGCATCCCTTCGTCGTACGGCAGATCGCGCTTGCCTCCGTCGACCAGTGCGAGACCGGGTTCGGGGCTGGACACCACCCGGGCGAATCCATGCATCGCATTGACGAACCGCGGCGAACCGGCCGAGTCGGCCGCCCCTTCGTCGAACGGGGAGATGCCGCGGTAGAAGCCGTCATCGTGCACGATGTACGCGCCGGAGCGGAGGACGAAATGTGTCCGCTCGTCGCGGGAGACGCCGCCCCAGATGTCCGCGACGATGTCGAAGTAGGCACTGCCCCCCGCCGTCAGGAGGACGTCGCCGTCGTCGTAGAGCGCTGCGAGTGCGGCGTGCAGTTCGAGCTGCGCCTCCAGGTACGACGTCACGGCCGCGATCGCGGCCGGCGAGCGGTCATGCGCCAGGCTGCCCTCGTACCCCGCGACGCCGGCGAGGCGCAGCACGGGCGAGGCGGCGATGCGTTCGGCCACGCGCTGCGCCTCGGCGATCGACCGCGCACCCGTGCGTCCGCCGGCGGCGCCCAGCTCGACGCACACGTCGACGGCGCGCGACGCGCCGGCCGCGCGCAGTCCGTGCTCCATCGCTTCGACCGCGTCGACGGAATCGACCCAGCTCACGAACCGGAAGTCCGGGTCCGTCAGTTCGCCGGCGAGCCACGCCAGCGAACGGGGGTCGACCGCGGCGTTGGCAAGCATGACGGCGTCGAGACCGCGGTCGCGCCCTGTTCGCACCTGCCCCATCGTCGCGAGGGTGATTCCCGTCGCACCGGCGTCGAGCTGCCGCTTCCAGAGCACCGGCGCCATCGTCGTCTTGCCGTGCGGCATGATCTCGATGCCTCGCTCGGCGCACCAGGTCGCCATGGTGGCGACGTTGGCGTCCATCGCGGTGTCATCGAGCGCGATGAGAGGGGTCCAGAACTCGTCCAGATGCGGACGCGTCGCAAGGAACTCCGCGATCGTCGCACCGACCGCCCTTTCGGGCAGCCCCTTGTCGCACGCCGTCAGCGGTGCTTCATCCCTGTCGAGCATTCCGGACCCCTCTCTCAGCGAACCGTTTTGAGCGTCGCGGTCGCCGCCAACTCGTGCAGCCGACCGGCGCCCTCGACATCGGGACGGATGGATGCCATCAGCGTGGCGATCACGCCGACGATCGAGATCACAGCCGCGTAGATGACGACGGGCCAGAACGCGCCGCCCGCTGCCGCGACCAGCGCGGTGCAGATCAGCGGCGCGAGTCCGCCGCCGAGCGTGTTGGACATCTGGTACCCGATGTTGACGCCGGTCGTGCGCGCCTCCGGGTCGAACATCTCCACCAGCATCGTCGACAGCGTCGCCTGCATGGCCACGCCGAACACCACGAAGCCGAGAATCTGGCCGGTCCAGATCAGCCACATGTTCCCCGTGTCGAACAACGCGAACGTGGGGTAGACCATGGCCGCGAAACCGAGGCATCCGATGATGTAGACCGTCCGCCGGCCGATGCGGTCGGAGATCGCACCCCACAGCGGGGCGACCACGATCTGAAGCAGACCCACCATCATCGTGCCGGCGAAGCCGACCCACGTGGGAAGGGTCTCGTCGGCCAGCATGTACGCCAGGCCGAAGGTGAGCACGACGTAGCCGGCGATCGACTGCGGCAGGCCGATCAGGATGCCCATGATCGCGTTCTTCGGGTGCCGGAACGCTTCGACGAGCGGGTTCGCCTTCTTGCCGGCTGCGGCGATCTGCAGCGCCTGCGTCTCGACGAACTCGTCGGAGTCCTCGAGGTGACGGCGCAGGATCACGGCCGCGATCGCGAGCACGATCGAGAACACGAACGGGATGCGCCAGCCCCACTGCAGGAACCACGACTCGGGGGTGAGACCGAGCAGCGCCATGAATCCGCCGGAGGCGACGTTCGCGATGCCGGCGCCGGTGATGAGGAACGCCCCGTAGAGTCCGCGCTTGCCGGTGGGTGCGGCTTCGACCACCATGGTCGCGGCACCGCCCATCTCACCGCCCACGAAGAAGCCCTGCAGCATCCGGAAGAACAACAGCAGCAGCGGAGCCGCGATTCCGATCGCCTGGTCGGAGGGGATCAAACCGATGCAGGTGGTGGCCAGTCCCATGCCGACGACGGTGCTCATCAGCACCACCTTCCGGCCGACGCGGTCGCCGACGATGCCCCAGATGATGCCGCCGAGCGGACGCAGGAAGAACCCGACGGCGAACGTCGCGAACGAGGCGAGCTGAGCGATCAGCGGATCGTTGGCGGAGAAGAAGACCGCGGGGAAGACGGCCGCCGCGGCGAGGCCGTACAGGTAGTAGTCGTAGTACTCGATGAGCGTGCCGATGGCCCCGCCAGCGACCGTCTTGCGCTGTTTCGGGGACAGACCACGTGATGCGGAAACAGTCGTCATCCGAGCCTCCTTGCTGGGTGAGGACGGGCCGGAACGGGATGCTCGGCCTCGACGTCTCGTGTTGGGTGACGCTAAGCTAGCAGGAAGACAGACAATCTGTCTATCTCTCGAATTTTTTGTTCAGTGGGTGAGCGATGACGATCAGGACCGCAGCAGAAGACGCAGCCGAAGCACTCGCGAGCGAGGCGAACCGGCAGACGTACGAGAGCGCCGAGGAGGTGCTGCGCCTATATCAGCCCGTGATGCGAGCGCTCGCGACCGCCGCCGGTCCGACGACCGAAGTCGTGCTGCACAACCTCGACGGGGCCGATGTCGACCTCGGCCACACGATCATGGCGATCGAGAACGGCCATGTCACCGGTCGAGCGGTCGGAGGTCCGTCCACGTCGCTCGGACTGGACGTGATGAAGGACCGACGCGCCGACCACGACGCGTTCGGCTACACCGGCCACACGAGCGACGGACGGGAGCTGCGCTGCTCTTCGGTGTACTTCCACAACTCCGTCGGCGACATCATCGCGTCGCTGTGCATCAACGTCGATCTCAGCCCGCTCCAGCAGGTGCGCAACATGCTCACCGCGCTCCTGCCGTCGTCCACGGCGACGGCGGACAGTCCCAAGGAGCACTTCGGCACGGACCTCGTCGCGGTCATGGACTCGATGATCAGCGACGCCATCCACGAGATCGGCCGACCGGTCGAGAACATGTCCCGCGACGACAAGATCAGCGTCCTCAAGCGCCTCGACGAGCGCGGCGCAACGCAGATGCGCAAGTCGGTCGAGGCGATCGCGAAGCGACTCGGCATCTCGCGAGTGACCGCGTACAGCTACCTGGAGGAGGCGAGGATCGGCCGATAGGCGACTCATCATGGACCACACGAATCGCACGATGCCCCCCGCCCCGGCACTCATCGCCCTCGGCGAGACGATGGCGCTCCTCACCCCCCACGACGCGACGCCGCTCACCGATGCAGAGAGCCTCCGCCTGACCGTCGGCGGCGCCGAATCGAACGTCGCCGCGCATGTCGCGCTGCTCGGACACCACGCGGCGTGGGTCAGCGCGCTCGGCGACGACCCCCTCGGACACCGCGTCCGCCGCACTCTCACCGAACTGGGCGTGGACACCGGCTGGGTCACGCTGGACCCTGATGCCCCCACCGGGGTGTACTTCAAGGACCCGGGTCACGGCGTGCACTATTACCGAGCGGGATCCGCGGCATCCCGGATGAATCCGCGGAGCGTCGCGACCATTCCCCTTGAGGATGCCGAGATCGTCCACATCTCCGGCATCACGCCCGCTCTTTCGCAGGACTGCGCCGCCATGATCGACGCGATCGTCGACAGGGTCGCCGCGGCCGACGGGGCCGCGCTGAGCTTCGATGTGAACCATCGCGCAGCGCTGTGGGCTGCACCGGTCGCCGCCCCCGTGCTGCTCGCGCTGGCGAATCGCTCCGACATCGTCTTCGTCGGACTCGACGAAGCCCAGACGCTGTGGGGATGCGCGACACCGGAGGACGTGCGCGCGCTGGTTCCGGCTCCCACCCACCTCGTGGTCAAGGACGGCGACGTCGGGGCGACCGAGTTCTCGCCCGAGGGCGCGGAGTTCGTACCGGCGATCCCGACCGAAGTCGTCGAGGCCGTCGGTGCCGGAGACGCCTTCGCCGCCGGGTGGCTCGCAGCGAGACTCGCCGGTGCTCCGCCGCAGGAACGGCTGCAGAGCGGACACGAGCGGGCGCACCTCGTGCTGCAGTCCACCGAGGACGTGGTCGGCGTCGCGGCGACGGAGGCAGGGGAATGACGATGACGCAGACAGGGAAAGGCGACCTCATGGACAACTCGGGATTCGAGGAGCTGTTCGGCGGCTCTCCGCTGATGGCGATCCTTCGCGGGATGGGCGCCGAGAGGAGTCTCGCCGTGTCGACCACCGCCTGGGACCTCGGCATCGACGTCGTCGAACTGCCCATCCAGACCGCGGAGGATCTCGAAGCACTGCGGGTGGTCGCCGCCGCCGGCAGGGAACGCGGCAAGATCGTCGGCGCCGGCACCGTCGTGTCCGCTGAGAACGTCGCCCAGGCGGCATCCGCCGGAGCCGGGTTCACCGTGAGCCCCGGCCTCGATCTCGACGTGGTCCGCGCCTCTCATGACGCGGGGCTGCTCAGCATCCCCGGGGTGGGCACCGCGAGCGAAGTGCAGCTCGCCATGAAGGCAGGGCTGACCTGGCTGAAAGCCTTCCCGGCGTCGGTGCTGGGTGCGTCGTGGCTCACCGCCATGCGCGGACCCTTCCCGCAGGCCCGCTTCGTGGCGACCGGCGGCATGAGCGCCGCCAACGCCGGCGAGTACCTGCGCGCCGGTGCCCGCGTGGTCGCCGTCGGGTCCGCCCTGGAGGACCCGGCGCAGCTGCCGCAGCTGGCCGGTCTTCTGGGCGCCGAGCGTTCATGACCGACCTCGACGCACGGCTCGCCCACGTCGACGCTCGCCTCGCCTACGAGATCGACGTGACCGCCGCCGCGCAGGCCGTCGAATCGGATGCCGCGGTGCTCGTCGACACCCGTCGCCGCGAATCCTGGGATCACGGACACATCGCCGGAGCGCTGCACCTGCCGACCGCGGACATCGATGCGAGGCTCGGTGATCTCCCCCGCGACCGCACCCTCATCGTGTACGGCTGGGGGCCTGGCTGCAACGGCGGCACGACCACCGCCCGCGTGCTCCTCGCCGCCGGTCTCGACGTGCGCGAACTGCTCGGCGGGTACGAGTACTGGGTGCGCAACGGCTACCCGATCGAGACCGGCGGCGTGATCGCACGCCGCACGCCGGATCCGCTGGTCACCGCGGACTCCTGACGCGCGGCGCGCGGAACGCGCCTTACTCGGAGACCGCCCAGTCGAGCTGCCCCTCGTGCTCCTCGAGCCACGCGTCGACGGCCTCGGCCTCACGATCCGCCCCGAACTCGTTGACGACGAGGTTCTCGAGCGAGCCGTACTGCTCGTCGTCGAGCGTGATCTGCCCGATCAGGTCGGCGGCCTCGGGGAACTCCTCGGCGAACCCCTTGTGCCCGAGGAAGTGGAGCCCCTCTGGGTCTCCCATCCCGTTCTCCGGATCCTCGAGCTCCTTCAGGCCGTAGGCGTCGATGGCCCAGAACGGCTTCCAGAGCGTGACCACGACGTCCTCCTCCGACTCCACGGCATCGTCGACGACGGTCAGCATGGCCGCGAGCGACGAAGACGTCAGCGTGTACTCGTCACCGAGTCCGTGCGTCGGGAAGAGCTTCTCGCTCGCCATGGTCGCGGTGCCGGAGCCGGGCTCGATCGTGTAGATCCGGCCGTCGAAGCGATCGCCCTGGCCGTGGAGATCGTCGACGGAGTCGATGTCGTCCATGTACTCGGGGACGGCGAGGAATCCCTGTGCGCCCTCGTAGTAGGTGCCGAGATCCTCCAGGTCGTCGCCGTACTTCTCCATGAACGCCTTCTGCGAGATCTCCGGCCATGCCGATGGGTAGATGTCGACGTCGCCCTGCGCGAGCGCGGTGTAGAGCATGCCCGGCTCGGTGAGCGTCTCCAGCTCCACGTCGTAGCCGAGCTTGGTCAACTGGTCCTCGAGCAGGTAGGCGTTGTTGACGGCATCCGTCCAGGACGGCAGGAAGCCGATCGTGATCGTGCCCATCTCCGATGGGCCCTGGGTGTCAGCCGAGCTCTCGCTCGTGCACCCGGTGAGGACCAGGGAGGCTCCCAGTCCGAGAGTCAGGATGCCGGTGGTGATGCGTGTACGCTTCGTCATGTTCCGTATGTCTCTTCCGTAGGTGTTGTCCTGCGCGCGGGCGCGCAAAAGGAAGGAGGCGCCGCAGCAGAAGCTGCGACGCCCCCGTTCTCAGGCGAGGATCACTCGGAGACGACCCAGTCGAACTGGTCGCCGTTCTCCTCGAGCCAGGCATCCACTGCCTCGGCTTCCTTGCCTTCGCCGTACTCGTTGACGACGAGGTCCTCGAGCGCACCGTACTGGGCGTCGTCCAGCTTGATCTGCTCGACGAGCTCAGCGGCCTCGGGGAACTCCTCGGCGAAGCCCTTGTGACCCATGAAGTTCAGGGTCTCGGGGGTGCCCATGGCGCCCTCGGGGTCCTCGAGCGTCTTGATGTCGTACGAGCTGTTCGCCCAGAACGGCTTCCACAGCGTGACGACGACGTCCTCCTTGTTGTCGATCGCCTCGCCGAGCACCGTCAGCATGGCGGCGGTCGACGACGTCTGCAGCGTGTACTCGCCGTCCAGGCCGTAGGCCGGCATCGCGACTTCCTGGGTCTGCTTGGTGAGTCCGGCGCCCGGCTCGATGCCGACGATGGTGCCGCCGAACATGTCGCCCTTGCCCTTGAGCTGGTCGATCGAGTCGATGTCGGTGTAGCTGGGAACGGCGAGCGTCAGCACCGCGTTCTCGTAGTACGCGCCGAGGTCCTCGAGGTCGTCGCCGTACTGCTTCATGTAGTCCGCGTGCGTGACCTCGGGCCATGCCGACGGGTACATGTCGACGTCGCCCTGCGCGAGACCGGTGTAGAGCGGGCCCGCCTCCGTGAGCTCTTCGAACTCGACCTCGTAGCCGAGCTTCTCGAACTGGTCCTGGAGCAGGTACGCCATGCTCAGACCGTCGGTCCAGGAGGGGAGGAAACCGAGCGTGATGGTGCCCTTCTCCTCCTCGGCCGAGCCCCCGGCCGAGTTGTCGTCCGAGCCGGTCGCGCATCCCGCGAGGGCGAGGGATGCGGTGACTCCGAGTGCTGCGACGGCTGTGATGTGCCGGTACTTCTTCATGGTGCTTCCTTTCGTATGCTGTGGTGCGTTCCGTATGGATTCGGTATCAGGCAAGGACGGATGCCGCGGCATCCGCTGCCTGGGTGCGCTGTGCCGCGCGGCGACGGCCGAGGACGCCCAGCAGGGACGCCGGGTAGTCGTTCGGCGTGCCGAGCGCAGCGGTGACGCGGTCGAGGTAGACCGCGACGAGCACAACGGCGAGTCCGGCCTCGACGCCCTTGGCCGTGTTGACCGTCGAGATCGCCAGCACGACCTCCTTGCCGAGCCCGTCCGCGCCGGCCATACCGGCGATGACGACCATCGAAAGGGAGAGCATGATGACCTGGTTGACGCCGGCCATGATGGACGGCATCGCGAGCGGGAGCTGGATGCCGCGCAGGATCTGACCCGGCTTCGCACCGAACGCCTGTCCGGCCTCGACGGTCTCGGAGTCGACTCCGCGGATGCCGAGCTCGGTGAGCCGGACGCCGGGCGGGAGCGCGAAGATCACGGTCGCGACGAGTCCGGGGACGACGCCGATGCTGAAGAATACGATCGCCGGGATCAGGTACACCATGGCGGGCATGGTCTGCATGAAGTCCAGGACGGGCTTGAGGATCATCCGCACGGTGTCGTTGCGCGCCGACCAGATCCCGAGCGGGACAGCGATGGCGATCGCCACCGCCGCCGACACCAGCACGAGAGCCAGCGTCTGCATCGACAGTTCCCACAGGTCCATCGAGACGATCAGCAGGAACGAGATGACGGTGCCGACGGCCATCTGCCAGGAGCGGACGAGCCAGGCGATGAGCGCGAAGATCGCGATCATGACCGGGAACGGCGTGCCGACCAGGATGTCGGTCAGCCCGTCTACGAGGAACCGCACGACGAACGAGATGAGATCGAGCAGGCCCTCGAGGTTGTCCTTGACCCAGTCGACGACGGACGCGACCCACTCGCCGATGGGGATGCGGAAACCATCCATCACAGCACCTCCTTCTCGGGCGCCTGGCCTTCGACGGCGGTGGCCGTGGCATCCTGCGCCTCATCGAGCACGGCGTCGATCTCGGCCTGCGGGACGGGCCGCAGCGGGAGGGTGATCTCCTCCGTGGAGCCGGGGCCGGGGCCGAGGGCCGCCAGCAGTGTGACGCGGGGAATGACGCCGACGAGGCGGCCGCCACCGTCGACGACGGCCAGCGGAAGCGGCGACTCCACCGCGGGGACGAACAGGTTCATCAGGACCTCGTCCTCGGAGACGCTCTGCGGCACCGGCTTGAGGATCGAGGCGAGCGACGTCTCGCCCTTGCGGACGAGCTTGATCGCATCGCGGTCGGTGACGATCCCCAGGAGCTTGCGGTCGCGTCCGGTGACGTACGCGGCGGACATGTAGGCGTCGCGCATCTGACGCAGTGCCGTCCGAGGACCCGTCGTCTCGGCGACGACCGGACGCGGCAGCTCCATGACGTTGGATGCCGTGAGCACACGTGCACGGTCGACATCCTGCACGAACTGCTCGACGTAGTCGTTGGCGGGGTCGGTGAGGATGTCCTCCGGTGTGCCGATCTGGACGATCCGTCCGTCGCGCATGACCGCGATCCGGTCGCCGAGGAACATCGCCTCGTTCAGGTCGTGCGTGATGAACACGATCGTCTTCTGCAGCTTCTGCTGCAGTTCGAGCAGCTGCTCCTGCATCTCGCGGCGGATCAGCGGGTCGAGGGCGCTGAACGCCTCGTCCATGAGCAGGATCTCGGTGTCGGCGGCGAGCGCTCTGGCGATGCCGACGCGCTGCTGCATTCCACCGGACAGCTGGGAGGGGAACTTGTCGCCGTTGCCCTCGAGCCCCACCATGGCGAGGACCTCTTCGGCCTTGGCGAGGCGCTCGGCGCGCGGCACGCCGCGGAGTTCGAGCGGGTAGGCGATGTTCGCGGCGACGGTGCGGTGCGGCAGCAGCGCGAAGTGCTGGAACACCATCGACACGTTGTCGCGGCGGATCTCGCGCAGGCGGGATGCCGGGATGCCGGTGATCTGGTCGCCACCGACGATGACGGAGCCGTCCGTCGCGTCGTGCAGACCGTTCAGCATGCGGATGATGGTGGACTTGCCGGAACCCGACAGGCCCATGATGACGAAGATCTCGCCCTTGTTGACGGAGAAGCTGGCGTCGATGACGGCAGCGGTTCCGGCGTCGAGGACGTCGTTTCGGGATTCGCCGGACTTCAGGCGGCGGACGGCTTGGTTCGGGTTCCGTCCGAACACCTTGAACAGATGGCGCGCTTCAAGAGCGGTTTCGGTCACGTTTCCCCCGCGACTCACCGTTTTCAGGGTCTCGGTGAGCCCGCTTCGGTTGCGCCCGGGTGACGTTCACAAGGCCGTTTCGACAACGCTGCATGGCGGCACTGGCAGAGGATTTCGGATCCCCCGCAAAGAACATCGACCTTACGTCCACGCCTCTTCGTTAGCACAGCTGAAATCGAAAGAAGGACGCGGTCGCGGACTGGTCTTCGGGCGTCATGCCCGCTCTCCACCGTAACAAAACGGCTGGTCAGGGCAAATCGACGGCGTGTCGGAACCACGTGGAATCGTCGCCTGAACGGGGATTTGGACGATGCAGTGGTGTATCGGATTCAGCGGCGGATGCTGCGGTTCACGGTGAACTTCGGCGTGCGATGCACCTGCTCGGTCGGGCCGACCAGACGCGTGAGTTCGCCCCTGTACCCGAGCGTCGAGTTGTAGACCGTCCAGAGTTCGCCGCCCGACCTGAGAAGCCGAGCAGCCGCCTCGAACAGACGCGACGCCGCCGCCGTGTGCACGCTCGTCCCGAGGTGGAACGGCGGGTTGAGCAGCACGACGTCGGCCAAAGCATCCGCCAGCTCCGACCCGGCGTCGTCGTGGGTGACCTCGACGCGCTCGGCGAGGCCGTTGGCGATCATGGTTCCCCGAGCGGATGCCGCGGCAGCAGCCGAGCGGTCGGTCGCGATCACGTGGGCGCTGGGGTGCGTGAGCGCGTACACGGCGGCGAGCGCGCCGGTGCCGCAGCCGAGGTCGACGACGACATCACCGGGCGGCACGCGGTCGAGCACATCGAGCAGCACCCGCGTGCCGATGTCGATGCGTGCACCGGCGAACGCGCCGCCGTGCGCGGCGAGGGTCAGTGCGCCGACGGTGCCGACGGAATCATGCGTCGCCTGCACCGGGAACGGCGGCGTCTCCGGTACATCACGCGGCTCCTCCGCGACGATCAGCCGTGACTTCCGCTCCGCCCGCTGCGGCTGCACACGCGCGAACGAACGCGCCAGCACGTCGTTCTGCGCGAGCGTCATGTGCTTGACCCGGCCGCCGGCCATCAGCACGACGTCGTCCGCGGCCCACCGCGCCACGGCATCCGCGATCTCCTCGAGCTCGGCGAGCGCCTTCGGGAGCTGCAGCAGGACGAGCCGAGCGCCGGTCAGCAGCCCGGCATCCAGCTCGTGCGGGACGAATATCGTGCCGAATGCCGGATGACTCCCGGCCCGTCCGGCCTCGGTGTTGGTCGACACGCGGTCGGCGTCCTGGTTTCGAGTCAGTGCGAGCGCCGCTGCGTTGTGCACCAGCGCCCGACGACCGGTCGCGAGGTCCTGATGAACGCGGAGCCCTCCGAGTCCGGCATCCGCCAGGGCGAGCGTGATCGCACCGTACCCGTCACCGATCACGACGATCTCGGCACCGGTCAACCCCCGGTCGGAGGCGACAGCGAGACCCCGCTCGACGAGCAGCAGATCGGTCGCGTCGTGGGCCTGCAGATTCGGCGCCTCGACGTCGGGGGAGCGCCGCAGGCGCTCGTACGGGAACTCGGACACCACACCACCCTAGGCGTCGCTGCTATGCGTCCCGAGGCCCGGCATCCAGGTCCGCGAGCAGGTCGACCGCGGCGCGCGCGTACTCGCCGATCCAGCGGTCGTGGATGCGCTTGATCGGCAGCGGAGCGAGGGTCAGGTGGCGCTCTCTGCCGACCCTCCGCCCGATGACGAGCTCGGCCTGCTCGAGCACGCGGAGGTGCTGCAGCACGGTCGTCCGATCGAGCTCGGGGAACTGCGCGCACAGACCGCCCGTGGTGCAGGGCGCGGCGCGCAGCGCATCCAGCATCCGCCGCCGGACCGGCGCCGCCAAAGCCTTGAACACGAGGTCGTCGTCGGAAACTCTTCCCTCGCTCGAATTCATGTTGTAATCTTACAACATGTCAGCCACCGAAGCGCTCACCGAACTGTCCTTTTCCGTGTCGGGCCGCGTGGCCCGACCGATCGCCGAGGCCTACGAGGCCGTCGCCGACCCCGCGCAGCTCTCGCGCTACTTCACCACCGGCGGCGCCCGCGGCCGGCTCGAGGCAGGCGCCGACGTCACGTGGGACTTCGCGGACTTCCCCGGTCGATTCCCCGTCACGGTGGTCGAGGCATCCGCTCCCGATCGGATCGTCATCGAATGGGACGGCGACAATGCCGCAGACGGCGCTGCCAAGACCCGCACCACGTTCGAGTTCTCGTCGATCGACGATGGCGCCCGCACGCTCGTGACCATCACGGAGCAGTCCTGGCAAGCAACCGCCGATGGCGCGAAGTCGGCATTCGGCAACTGCGAGGGCTGGACCGGAATGCTCGTGGCCATGAAGGCGTGGCTTGAGCACGGCATCAACCTGCGCGAGGGCTTCTACCGCTGACGCGCGCACCGAGCATCGCCCGAAGGGCCGGCACCGCAGGTGTCGGCCCTTCGGCATTCCTTGACAGGGGTCTGGGTTCTATGGTTACTTAGTCAAGTAAGTAACCGACAGACCAGCCGGAGGCATCGTGATCGAAGAAGGCAAAGCGCTCTTCCTGCAGATCGCCGAGCAGATCGAGGACTCGATCGTCGACGGTTCGCTGGAAGAGGAGTCCCAGGCTCCGTCGACCAACGAGCTGGCGGCCTTCTACCGGATCAACCCCGCCACCGCAGCGAAAGGAGTCGCCATGCTCACCGACAAGGGCGTGCTGTACAAGCGCCGCGGCGTCGGCATGTTCGTCACCGCCGGCGCGCGCGATCAACTCCGCACCGAGCGCCGCGCCGCCTTCGCCGATCGCTACATCGATCCTCTCCTCGCCGAGGCCCGCACGCTCGGGCTCGGCGCGGATGACCTGGCCGCACTGCTGCGCGAGCGCGCGGCGGAATCCACCACCACAGGCACCACCACAGAAGGGAAGAACCCCGCATGACCGCCGTCATCGAGGTGCAGAACCTCTCCAAGCGCTACAAGGACAAGCGCGCACTCGACAACGTCTCACTGTCGGTCGAGGGCGGCGCCATCTACGGCCTCCTCGGTCGCAACGGCGCCGGCAAGACCACGCTGATGTCGATCCTCACGGCCCAGAACTTCGAATCGTCGGGAACCGTCAAGGTCTTCGGCGAGCACCCGTACGAGAACGCGCACGTCCTCAGCCGGATCTGCTTCGTCCGCGAGAGTCAGAAGTATCCGGACGACGCCTACCCCCGGCACGCGTTCAAGGCCGCGAGCCTCTTCTTCGAGAACTGGGACCAGGCGCTCGCCGACGAACTGATCACCGAGTTCCAGCTGCCGATGAAGACGACCATCAAGAAGCTCTCCCGCGGACAGCTCTCCGCGGTCGGCGTGATCATCGGGCTCGCTTCCCGCGCCGAGATCACCTTCTTCGATGAGCCCTACCTCGGGCTGGATGCCGTGGCGAGACAGATCTTCTACGACCGCCTGGTCGAGGATTACGCAGAGCACCCTCGGACGATCATCCTCTCCTCCCACCTCATCGACGAGGTGTCCAACCTCATCGAGAAGGTCATCGTCATCGACAACGGTCAGATCCTGCTGAACGAGGACACGGATTCCGTGCGCGACCGCGCCGTCACCGTCATCGGCGATGCGGAGAAGGTCGACGCCTGGGCCGCAGGACGTGACGTCCTGCACCGCGAAGCTCTCGGGCGGGTGGCCTCGGTGACCGTGCTCGGCGCCCTCACCGACGACGATCGCGTCAGCATCGCGGCATCCGGATTGGATCTGGCTCCGGTGTCGCTGCAGCAGCTCGTCGTCCGACTCACCCAGAAAGCCGCCGCTGCATCCACCATGGAGGAGGTCCGCTGATGCGCACGCTCAACGTCATCCGACTGCAGTTGATCAACAAGGGCACGTTCATCTGGTATCCGCTGATGATCCTCGCCGCAGCCGTGCTCATTTCCGTGCTCATCTACGCGATGATCCCTTTCGACGAACCGAAGTACGGCGGTGGCGGGCAGGCACCGCTGTGGTATTTCTTCGCCGTAGGAATGTCGGCGATGACTCTGACCTTCCCGTTCTCGCAGGCCATGAGCATCACACGTCGGGAGTTCTTCCTCGGCACGCTGCTCACCGCGATCCTTGCGAGCGCTCTCATGGGCGTGCTGTTCCTCATCGGCGGCGGCATCGAGATGCTCACCAACGGATACGGCGTCAACGGGTACGTCTTCTACCTGCCGTGGTTGTGGGAGATGGGTCCGCTCGGCGCGTTCGTCGTGTACTTCACCCTCGCCCTGTTCTTCTTCGTGATCGGGTTCACCGGGGCGACGATCTTCAAGAGCTGGGGGCAGATGGTTCTGATCATCGCGATCTTCGCCCTCACCCTCGTGCTGCTCGCGCTGGTGTTCCTCGTCACGCGCCTCGAGGCATGGGGCCAGGTCTGGGAGGGCATCCTGACGCTCGGCGCCGTCGGCCTGGCACTGTGGGGCCTCGTCGTCGTCGCAGCGCTCTCGGTGGTTTCGTTCCTCGCGTTCCGCAGGACGATCCCGTAAGGCAGGTCGTCTGATCTGAGGGGCGGATGCCGCGGCATCCGCCCCTCAGATCGTGTCGTCCGCGGCGATGATGTCGAGGCTCCAGACCCGCGTGTCCGGGTCGTCGGGGTCGTGCGCGTCGCCGACCTCTTTGATGGCCTCCTGGATGCGGCGCTCGAGCTCGGTGAACTCCGCCTCGTTCAGCCGAAGGTTCGCCTGCGAGAACGTGCCGTGCACGACCGGGTCGCGGCCGGAGACGTACTCGGGGGCCCAGGCCATGACCTTGCGCAGCATCTCGAGATGATCATCAGCGAGCGCGTTCATCAGCACCCCGCCGAGAACCTCGTCGGGGATCGGATGCTCAGGGGAGCCGACGTTCCATGAGCCCTCGACGGCTTTCCACACGCGGTCGCGCTTGTCTCGGGCATGCTCGGGGGCCTCTTCGATGAGGCCGGCGGCGGCGAGCACGCGCAGATGGAAGCTGATGCTGTTCGCCGGGATGCCCAGGTCGGCGGCGAGGTCCGCGGCGCGCGCATGACCGCGGCCGGCGACCGCCCTGGCGATGCGGCGGCGGAGCGGGTGCGCATACGCCTTGAGCATCGCCGTGGTCGCCGGCTTCGCGTCCGGATGCACCGGTTTCGCGTTCTCGTCTTCTGCCACTCTCGGATTCTATCCACACCGACTATTGCGCAATGATTGTTGCGCACCTACTGTTGCGCATCTATGCTCGAGCCATGGCCACCGTCACGCCGCACCGCCTGGTGCACAACGCCCGCTACCTCACCTGGCTGATCAGCGACACCGCCAAGGGACTGGCGTCTGCGCTGTTCGGGTTCGCGATCCCGCTCATCGCGCTGATCGTCACGAACGATCCGGCCCAGGCGGGCATCATCAGCGCGGTCGGCATGACGATCCGCACGATCACGACGGTGTTCGGCGGCGTGCTCGCCGACCGTCACCACCGGATCGTCATGATGATCATCGGCTCCGCGGCTGGCGTGGTGATCGCCGGGGCCTTCACCGTGCTCGCGCTCACCGATGCGCTCACGTTCGCCACCCTGCTGCTGATCGACATCGCGCTGGCCGCTCGCACCGGGCTGTTCGACATCGCCGGGGAGAGCGCACTGAAGGAAATCGTGCCGGACGACGCGATGGGTCGGGCGCAGGCCGCCAACCAGGGGCGCGACGCGGTGCTGCAGCTCGCCGGCGGCCCTCTCGGCGGGGTGCTGCTCGCTGCTGGGGCCTGGCTGATCGGCGCCGCGATGGCCGTGCTCCATCTGATCGCGACGATTACGGCCTGGATGCTGCTGCGCACGGCCGAGGCGGGGAACCGGGACGATCTGCTCGACGATCGGCGCGTCGCGCCTCGACACGCCGACGCCGACGCCGACGCAGCGATGGATGGTCCAGGTTTTCCGGGTGGAGAGTCGGAGGCCGCGGCATCCACGGGTCTCGTGGCGGCCGCCGTTGCGGTCGGAAAGCCGAACGCGCTGCGCGAAGTCGCCGAGGGATTCCGGTGGCTGTTCTCCCGCCCGGACCTGCGAGGCGTGCTGTTCGTCGCCACGATCGTGAACCTCGGTTTCAGCACCGCGATGACCACCGTCATCTACTCCCTGCAGCAGTCCGGTCACTCCACGATCACGATCGGGTTCCTCGCGACGGCGGGCGGCGTCGCGATGCTGCTGGGTGCGCTGGTCGCGCCTCTCCTGGTCTCGCGCGTGCGGGCGAGCGTCGTCATCATCGGGGGCCTGGCCGTCGCCACGCTCGGTGTCTTCGGGATGATCCCGGCTCAGGAACCGTGGGCGCTGATGGTCGTGCTCGGCGTGACCGTGTTCTTCATCCCGGCCGTCAACGCCGCGCTGATGGGGTACTTCATGGTGGCGACGCCCACCGAGCTGCTGGGCCGCGCCAACAGCGCATCCGCCGTCCTCGGGATGGGCGCCATGCCTCTCGCGCCGCTGATCGCCGGGTTCGGGCTCGCCGCGATCGGCCGCGAGAACACGCTCATCGCGGCAGCCGTTCTGTGCGTGATCTCGGTCGTGCTGGCCGTCGTCAACTCCGGCCTGCGCGCGCTGCCGGCCGAGTCCGGCTGGACCGCTCACGCGCGACAGTTCGAGATCTGAACTGGGATGCTTGACTCTGACACCGTGTGAGGCGGGAGAACAGAAGCATGTTGTCCATCGGAGCGTTCGCGCAGATCGGCCAGGTGACCCACCGCCAGTTGCGGCACTGGGACACGGCCGGGCTGCTCGTGCCCGCCCACGTGGACGAGTTCAGCGGTTACCGCTCGTACGATCCGTCGCAGCTCGAGAAGCTGCACCGGATCGTCGCGCTGCGCCAGCTCGGGTTCGGTCTCGACGACATCGCCCTGATCCTCGAACAGGGAGTGGATGCCGAGCGCATCGGCGCCCTGTTGCGGATCCGCCGGGCCGAGGTCGAGCAGGAGCATCGGCTGGCGGCCGCACGGCTCGTCGACGTGGAACGGCGGCTCCACCTCATCGAAAGCGAGAATCAGATGTCCACCATCGAGATCATCGAGAAGCCCCTTCCCTCCGTCCGGCTGGCGGCGCGTCGTGCGACCGCCGCGTCGCAGCCCGAGGTCGCCGGCGTCGTCGGACCGGCCTTCGATGCCGTCGCCGAGATCATCGGCGACGAGAAGGGGTCGCTGACCACACCCATCGCCCAGTACTCCGCCGCAGAGGACGGCACCGAGGTCATCGCCGGCTACGCGTACACCGGCCCAGCCCGCGACGGCTTCGAGGTCATCGACCTGCCCGCCGCGGATCTGGCGATCTGCGGCATCCATCTCGGATCGATGGACCGGATCGCCGTGAGCTGGCAGCAGATCCACACCGAGATCATCGCGCGCGGCTTCGCGCCGTCCGGCCCGTGCCGGGAACTGTACGTGCGCGCCGTCTCGGACGATCAGTCCGACTGGGTCACCGAGCTGCAGCAGCCCGTCGCCCGCGCCTGACGCGGCCACCCCGGCATCCCGCCGTCAGCGCCGCGCCAATCCGGGAGCCGCGGCCCAGAGAGCGCGCCGGACCCGAGATCATGCCGGCCCGTCGTCCGGATGCCGGGGCTACAGCGCCCCGACCAGAGCCGCCACACCGGCGATCGCGGAGACGAGAGCGAGTACGAGGGCGATCGCGATGAGCACGACGTGCACCTTCAGGAACGCGGTCGCCCTGCCCTCGGCATCCTTCGCACGCGGGTCCTGGGCGACCCGCTTGTAGAACCGCGGCCACACGATGACGTTGAACGCGGCGTTGAGGAAGAGGAGGATCGCGAGGGGAATCACCTCTCCACCGTATCCGGACGCAGTCCATGTATCAGAAAGCTCTTGCCCTGCTCCTGGTAGGTGTGAGCACAATGAGCACCATGACCGACGCCTCCCCCGAAGGCGCCGTCAGCGATGGCACCGCACGCTGGGAACTCGCGGCAGCCCTCTTCGCTGACTGGCGTGCCGGCGACGCGCGCGCCATGGACGAGCTGGTGCGCCTGATGACGCCCGTGCTCTGGCATGTCGTGCGCGCCTACGGACTCGAACGCACCCTCGCCGAGGACGTCGTCCAGACGACCTGGCTCGCGCTCGTGCGCAGCCACGACTCCGTCGCCGATCCGCAGGCGATCTCCGGGTGGCTGACCGTCACCGCCCGACGCGAGGCGTGGCGGGTCGCGAAGCAGCACCGGATCGCCACGGCGACGGCCGACGAGGTGCTCGATCCGATGCTTCCGCACGAGCAGTCCACCGAGGAACGCGTCGCCGACGCCGATGAAGCCGCCCGGCTCTGGACGGCCCTCGCCACACTCACCGACCGCTGCCAGCGCCTGCTGCGCGTGGTCGCCTTCGACGACCGCCCCGACTACGCGACGATCGCCGCAGACCTCGACATGCCGATCGGGAGCATCGGCCCGACACGACAACGGTGCCTCGCCAAGCTGCGCACGGCGCTGACGGATGCCGGAGGTGCACGATGAGCGACGACGACCTGTTCGCGGCGCTCCGAGCGGCGGCCGACCAGTACGACCCGATGCCGGCGGATCTCGCCGACCGCATGGTCGCGGTGGTCGCGGTCGCCGACCTCTCGCGCGAATACGCCCTGCTCACCCTGATGGAGGGCATCGAGTCGCCGGTCAGAGGGGATGCCGAGACCACGACCATGCAGTTCAGTGACGGCTCGGCCACCGTGCTGCTGCACATCAGCCGCACCGACAACGGCCGCCGCCGCATCGACGGCTGGATCGACGCCGATGCATCCGAGGTGAGGCTTTCGCAGGGCGAGCGCACCTGGACGGCACAGCCGGCCGAGCACGGCCGCTTTGCGTTCGACGACGTGCCGCCGGGACTCTGTCGCGTGCAGGCGATGACGGCGGGAGACGCCAAGGATCTGCTCACTCCTCAGTTCGAGGTGTGAGCGCCACGGGGGATGAACGCGGCGGCCCAGCCGCCGGGAGGGGACACGCATGGATCAGCCGAGCAACTGGAGTTGGCAGGACAGGGCGGAGGGGTCGATACCGCGAGGAACGGCACTCGATCCGAGCATCGATCCCGTCGACGGCATCCGCGCCTACCCCACGGCGTATCTGCCGACACGGATGCTGATCGCCGAACGGCTCGACGACGAGAACGGCGCCTACGACCGCGACCTGAAGATCCTGATGGATGCCGCGCGCTCGTTCGGCTGGCAGCTGGATATCGAAGGCACCGATCTCGTCCGTGCGGGCCTGCGCGAGGACAGCCTTCCGGGTGTCCCCGGTCTGCGTCGCGCGCATCTCACGACACCGGACGAACTGGAAGGCAGCGAGTCTCCGGTCGCCCCTGATGCCTGGCGCGTCCTGCAGCGCGCCCGCAAGATCGTCCGCGGGCCGATGCCGCGCGCGAGTCTGGAGCATGTCCTGTCGATCGACCCCGTCGGGCTCAACCCGTTCACCCGATCCAACCCGTTCACCCGGTCCAACCCGTTCACGCGATCGAACCCGGTCCGCGGAGCGGGAGCGGTCGGTACCGACGACTACCTGGAACCAGGGCGAGGCGGACGCCAGCCCATCGCCTGGGTGGGTCCGGGTCCGGTGCGCGGCCCGCACCCGAAGAAGGGCGGTCGTCGTGCGGTGATCGCCGTGCTCGACACCGGCTGCGGCATCCACGACTGGCTTCCCGATTCGATCGTCACGCGCAGTCTCACGCTGGACGGTGAGCCCATCGGACTCATCGGAGACGACGACCCAGAGCGGTTCCCGGATCTGTACGGCCAACTCGACGGCGAGATCGATGCCGTCGCCGGCCACGGCACGTTCATCGCCGGCATCCTGCGGCAGACCGCGCCCGACGCCGATATCGTGTCGATCCGCGTCGCCGGTTCGCTCGGCGTCGTGGACGAGAGCGTGTTCCTCGCCTCCCTGGCCGCCGTGATCGAGCTGCACCGGCGGTGGGTCGCCGGTGAGTCGGGCGGACATCCGATCGACGTCCTCAACCTCTCACTCGGGTACTACCACGAGACCCCGACCGACGGTCTCTTCTCGCTGACCCTGTACGACCTGCTGCGCACGGCGCGAGAGACAGGGATGGTCGTCGTCTGCTCCGCGGGAAACGACGCGGTCGACCGCCCGGCCTTCCCCGCATCGCTGTGGGCATGGCCGGGCACCGACAACGGCCTGCACGACGACAAGGGCGTGCCGCACGTCTCGGTCGGCGCGCTGAACCCGTCGCTGCGGTCGCTCGCACTGTTCTCGAACGTCGGACCATGGGTGCGCACCTACGCGCCCGGCGCCGCGGTCGTCTCCACGACGCCCGCGTTCACCGGCGGCTCGCAGGCGGCCACCCGGGCCGATTTCGAGGGCTTCGACCGGCAGACCGTCGACCCGGATGACTACCGCGGCGGCTTCGCGGCATGGAGCGGCACGTCGTTCGCCGCCCCGTACGTGGCGGGCCGGATCGCAGCGGCGCTCGCCCCATCCCTCGACAGCGCGACGAAGGTGCCGAGGGCGGGGGTCGACGCCGCAGTGGATGCCGTACTCGCCACTCTGCCTCCGGACGCGCCGCTGTCCTGAGCGAACTTCACGCCTGCATGCCGCGCCAGACCACGTCGAACGCGGCATGCAGGCGCTCGCGCGCTCGGGGAGAGTCCATTCCATCGCCGCGGACGACGAGTTGATAGTAGGCCGCGCCGGCGAGGGCGTCGAAGCACGCCTCGACATCGAGATCGGCCCGCAGGATGCCGCGCTCGATGCCCGCTCGGAGCGCGTTCTCGAGCGGCACCCGGCGACGGGAGACATGCGAGTTCCAATACGCCTTCTGCAGCGCGCGGTCCCCCATCACGAGCCGGATGCGCTGACGGAAGCGGGCCTCGGAGTAGCCCGCGGCGGTCACCGACGTCGGAGCACCCAGCAGCGTGGCGAAGACCGTCTCCCGGAGATCGCCGTCGGTCGGCACCGCAGGCGGAACCGTGCGACCGACATCCAGCGCTGCCGCGATGAGCGCCGTCAGCGACGGCCAGCGCCGGTAGAGGGCCGCGCGGCTCACGCCGCTGCGCGCGACGACGCGCGAGACGGTGACCTCCTCTTCGGCATCGATCAGCGCGAGCGTCGCGGCGATGATCTGTCCGTCGATGTCCTCGTCCCGTGGGCGGCCGGGTCGACGGCGCACCGCGGACCCGGCCTCCACCGTCGTCATGCGCCCAGCGCGCGCTCGCGCAGGCGCGCCTCCGTGTCGGCGCTGAGCCCGGCGTCCCGCAGCGGAGCGAGGGCGTCGCCGTGCCGGTCGCGCAGCGTCTGCAGAAGCATCCGCATCGACACCTCCATCGACCCCTCCAGCAGAGCCGTCGTCTCGTCGCGCGTCGACACGTCGATGCCGAGCGCCCGCCACATCGCGCCCATAACGGGTTCGCTGCGGCGCATGATCTCACGCATGTTGTCGCCGGTGCGGGCGTAGTCGGCGACGATGGCCTCGTCGCTTGCGCCGAGCACGAGCAGCAGCATCGCCGCGAGGACTCCGGTGCGATCCCGTCCGGCCGCGCAGTGGAACGCGGCGGCCCCGGGGGTGTAGGCGATGATGTTCAGCGCGGTCACCAGCTGCGGGGCCGCGACCTCGACCATTCCGACGTACATCTCGCCCATGGACTCGTGGCTGAACTGCGGTCGGCCGTCCTTCATCGACTGGCCCACGTCGGCGATCAGCGGCAGGTGGTGATATGAGACCGTGTAGTCGGCGAGCGGGCCGCGCCCGGTGGTGGCCACCTCGAGCGGCGAGCGGAGGTCGATGATCGCGGTCAGCCCGCTCGCGACGAGATCCGACGCCACCTCCGGTGTGACGTACGCGAGATCGTCCGTGCGGATCGCGACGCCGCAGCGCAGCACACCGCCGTCGATCGCGATCCCGCCGAGGTCGCGGAGGTTCACCGGGGCGCTGAGGGTGAGTTCGATGGCGGTCATGTGATTCTCCTTCGGATGAGGGCACTGCCCTGGTCGATCGCCGTGACGAGCACGATGATGCAGATGATGATGGCGCTGAGGTGTCCGTAGTCGTACATCCGCATCGCCGTGGTGAGCTCGAGGCCGATGCCGCCGGCGCCGACGAGTCCGAGGATGGTCGCGCCTCGGACGTTCCCCTCGAACAGCAGCAGCGTGTACGACACCAGCAGCGGCGCCGCCTGGGGCAGGATGCCGTACTGGATGATCTGACGCTTCGACGCACCGACCGCCTGCATGGCCACGATGGGCCCGTCGTCGACGGACTCCATCGCCTCGGCGAAGATCTTCCCGATCGATCCGAGCGAGCCCAGCGTCATGGCCAGGATGCCGGCGAACGGCCCGAGCCCCACCGCCGAGACGAACATCAGCGCGAAGACGAGATCCGGCACCGAGCGGATGATGTTCATGACCCACCGCGACGGGTAGTAGAGCCACTTCGGCGCGATGTTCGACGAGGCCCCGAACGCGACGAACAGCGAGAGTACGGCGCCCAGCACGGTGGCGATGATCGCCATCTGCAGGGTCTCGACCAGAAGCGCGAGGATCGTGCCGATGTCGGAGAAGTCCGGCGGGAACAGCCGTGACATGAACTCCGCCATGTTGACGGTGCCTTCGGCGAGCGCCGTGAAGTCGAATCCGACGCCGCTGGCCGACCACAGCAGGACCCCGATCGCTACCGGGATGCCGATGAGGAAACGGGTCCGCGGAATCCGGAAAGCCCGCTCGAGCCGGTCGCGCTCGGCGTCCGAGAGCTGCGGCGTCTCGCGCCGCGAACGCGGTTCAGCGGTCGTCGTCATCGTCGTCCTCCTCGTCGTAGAGCACCGACAGTGCGTCGGCGTCGAGATCGGCTGTCGCACCGGACACGAGCATCTCGCCGTGTCGGAGTCCGACGATGCGGTCGCTGTGCTCGAGCGCGAGCGGCAGCACGTGCAGGCTCACCAGCACCGGGATGCCGTCCTCGCTGGCGATCTCGCGCAGCAGACGCAGCACGGATCCCGCGAGCTTGGGGTCGAGCGACGCCACCGGCTCGTCGGCGAGGATCACACGCGGCTGCTGCATGAGCGCCCGAGCGATCGCGACGCGCTGCTGCTGTCCGCCGGAGAGCGAGCGAGCGGGTTCGGTGGCCTTGTGCGCGATGCCGACCCGGTCGAGCAGCTCCAGCGCTCGCGTGCGCTGCTCGCGGGAGAATCCGCCGGCGAGGTTGATCGCGCCGGCACCGTGCAGGCCACCGGTGAGCACGTTCGTCAGCACGCTGAGCCGAGGAATGAGATTGAACTGCTGGAACACCTGGCCGACCTCGCTGCGCAGGGTCCGCAGCTCACCACGGGCGAGGTTTGTGACGTCATGACCGGCGACCCGCACGGACCCGCCGGAGATCGGCGCGAAGCCGGTCAGGCTCTTCATGAGCGTCGACTTGCCGGAGCCGGATGCCCCGAGCAGGGCGACCGTTTCGCCGGGGAAGAGGTCGAGGTCGACGCCGTCGAGCACCGGCTTCGCGCTCTTCTCGTACGAGACCCTCAGATCGCGCACGGTCACGAGCGGCAGCGCCTGCCGCAGCTCTGCCGTCGTCACGGGGACGTCCGTGGCCCGAGGGGCGGATGCCGCGGCATCCGCCCCTCGCTTCGTCACGATGCTCATTCCAGGTCCTCGAGCTCGACGCCTGCGACCGAGGCGATCTCGGCGAAGGACGAGAAGATGCCGGGGTCCGGGGCGATCTCGACCTCGAGCCCGATGAACGAGCTGTAGGCCGAGAGCGCCTCGGCGTTCTCCTCGGAGAAGACCTTCGGCAGCGCCTCCTCCAGCTGCGTGCGGGTCTCGTCGTCCAGCGACTGCCGGGAGAGCACCGTGCCCATGACGTCCATGGCCGGGCTCTCGCCGACACCGCGCCACTCGCCCTCGGCGAACGGGAACATCGGCGCTCCGAGCTCGGTCAGCATGATCGCTGTGCATGCGGCATCCACCTGGCCCTGCTCGAGCGCGGCGAAGCTGCCCTCGTGTCCGCCGGCGAAGATCGCCTCGTAGTCCTCGCCCTGCTCCAGCCCCACCTCGTGCAGCATGTAGACCGGCATGAAGTAGCCGGAGCTGGATGCCTGGTCGGCGAAGGCGACGGTCTTGCCCTCGAGGTCTTCCAGCTTCTGGATCGGGGAGTCCTCCAGGACGACGCAGGTCGAGACGGGATCGTCGGACCCCTTCCAGGCGAGCAGTGCGTCGACCTCGCCGGTGTTGACGGCGAGCGCGGACGGGAACCCGCTCATGATCCCGATGTCGACGTGGTCGTTGCGGATCGCCTCGACGACGCTGAGGTAGTCGGGCACATCGGTGACCTCGACCTCGCGACCGGTCTCGGCCTCAAGCAGTTCGACGAGGGCCTCGATGGGGTTCTCCTGCGTCGGGTCGTCCGACGCAGGCAGGGTGGCGATCGTGATCGGCGCGTCGGCGGCGGGAGCGGCGCCCGCCTCCGGAGACTGGCAACCGGTCAGGGCGAGTGCAGCAATACCGAGCATGCCCACCGCAGAGAGGGTGTAACGGCGCATGGCGGAACCTTTCGGATGAGGGGGAATTGCGAGAACACCTGTATTCGAACTCGTGGAGGTGTCCGGCAATTACGAGACCGCCGTACGTGAAACCGAACGTCGGTTGAACGGTCGGTGACGCCCCCGCGATGTCATCCGCTCGCGGGGGCGGCAGGAACACGGCATCCTGGTCGGATGGGGAATCCGGCGAGGGAATTGTGGGCGCGGGGGCGCGTCGCCATAGACGCGCAACGCTTCGCCGAGGCCCGTCGACTGTTCGCACGCGCCTCGGCCCATCCGGACGCGGATGCCGATCTGCAGGCCCGCATCGACGGCAGCCTCTCATACGTCCTCGCTCAGACCGGCGATCCGGCCGGCGGCGAAGCACTCGTCCGACACGCCCTCGCGCGCGAGGGGCTCAGCCAGGAGACGACGGCCATCCTCGCGGGACAGCTCGGGGTGATCTGCACGAGGGCCGGCCGATTGGACGAGGCCGAGGCATTGCTGACCCGCGCCGTCGACGGGCTCTCCGGGGTCGCGCTGGCGAACTGTCTGATGAACCGCTCGCTCGTGCACATGCAGCGTCGAGAACTCGCCTCCGGCCAGGCCGATCTGCAGCGGGCCACCGAGATCTACGAGTCGGCCGGCGAGTCGGCTGCCGCGGCCGAAGCCCGCCACAACCTCGGCTACGCCGCGCTGCTCGCGGGCGACCTGCTCACCGCCCTCGACCTGATGGCGCGCTCGCGCCCCGTCATCGCCGCCGAGTCCGATGTCAGTGCGGCCATGAGCGACCTGGACCGCGCCGAAGTCCTGCGCGATGCCGGCCTCGTCGATGAGGCCGAGCACCTTCTCGAATCCGTGGCTGTGATCTTCGGTGCGGCGAAGATGCGCCAGGCGAGGGCGGAGGCGGAGTTCCACCTCGCGCGGTCGCTGCTGCAGCACGACCCGTCACGTGCCGCGAAGGTCGCCGGGGCGGCTGCTCGACGGTTCCGCGCCCTCGGCAGCGACAGTTGGGCGGCGCGCAGCGCCGCCGTACGGCTCGACGCGCTGGTCGCCACCGGATCGCCGCCGCCCGCCGCCGAGTTCGCCGAGGCGGCGTCCGCGTTGAAGGCGGCCGGATTCCCGACCGAGGCCACCGCGGTGCGACTGACCGCCGCAGTGGCGGCCGCGTACAGCGCACAGACGCCGATGCCGCTGCCGCGTCTCCCCCGACAGGCGCCCACCCCGCTCAAGCTGCGCGCCGCCGAAGCGCGCGCGGCTCGGTCACAGGGAGCCGCCGCCCGCCGACACGTCGCGGGCGGGCTGGATCTGCTTTCGGACTGGCAGCGCTCGTTCGGCGCGCTCGACCTGCAGGCGTCCGTCGCGATGCATGGGACACAGCTCATCTTCCAGGGACTGCGTTCGGCGGCCGAGAGCGGCGACCCGAGCATCCTGTTCGACTGGTCGGAACGCGCCAGGCACCTCAGCCAGCAGGTCGTGCCGGTCCGCCCGCCGCACGACCCGGAGCTGGCATCCGATCTGGCCGAGCTGCGGATGCTGCGCGCCGAACTGACCGGTAGCGAATGGACGACGCACCCCCAAGTGCGCGCACTGCGAGATCGCGTTCGCGAGCGCCAGTGGACGGCGATCGGTGCCGGCGACACCCGGCGGCGGGTCGGCGTCGACGAGGTGCGCGCGGTTCTCGATGCGGGAACCGCTGTGCTGTCGTACGTCTTCACCGGCGCCGAACTGCTCTGCGTCGTCACGACCCGGCACGACGCCCGCATCGTCCGGCTGGACTGGAACGACGTGGCACGCACGACCGCAGGTCTGCGCGCGGATCTCGATGTCGCGGCGGCGGTGCGCTCGGGCCCGATGGCGGCGGTCGTGGCCGGCGCGCTGGACGAGCGGATGCGTGCGCTCGGCGCCGCCCTGCTCGCGCCGGCGCTCGCGGCGACGGAGGATGCGTCACGACTCGTCCTCACGGTTCCCGGCGCACTCGGCGGCATCCCGTGGGGCATGCTTCCGCACATGGCGGGGATCCCGTTCGTGCTCGCGCCCTCGGTGTCTCGCTGGTTCGACGACCGCGGTGCCCCGCGTCGCGCGGCCTCCGCGGGGTTCGCCGCCGGCCCGCGCGTCCCGCGTGCGGAGGAGGAGACGCGCGCCGCGGCATCCTCCTGGCCGAACGCCACCCTGCTGACCGGCCAGGAGGCGCGGGTGGATGCCGTGACCGCGCTCGCCGACCGCGTCGACGTCCTGCACATCGCCGCGCACGGCCGGCACACCGTGGATAACCCGCTCTTCGCCGGTTTCGAGCTGCACGACGGGACCCTGTTCGGGTACGACGTGGACCTCATTCCCCGCGTCCCCGACACCGTCGTACTGTCGGCCTGCGAGCTCGGTCGATCCTCCGTGCGGTGGGGCGAGGAGGCCCTGGGGATGACCAGAGTGTGGCTGCATGCCGGCACACGAGCGGTGATCGCTGCGCCGACCGTGGTCGCCGACGACGTCGCCGGTGCGCTGCTCGCGGCCGTGCACGCGGGGCTCAGTGCGGGCGACGACCCCGCTTTCGCCCTGGCGGCGGCATCGGATGCGACGGATCTGCGAACCCCGTTCCAGGTGCACGGCACGGCGCTCTGACCCGGGTCGAAACGACCCGCGAAGAATTTCTCGATTCGATGTATCAGATCGGAGGGATGCCCCTCTTGATGTTCAGACGATGTCACGCGGAGCGTCAGAAGGGGGACGCGAGGGGGTCGCGGGGAATCTTCGATACTGGGGAGTTGCGCGCTGGGGAGCGCCGAAGATCGACATCGACTGCTCAGGGGGCGTCGCGGTTCACAGCCGCGGCGCCTCCGCTGGGTTCATTCGGCGCGGATGATCTCGAAACCGGCGCCGGCCAGTTCGTCCGCGGCCGCATCGTCGATTCCGACATCCGTGATCAGAAGCGGGAAGAGTCCGGCGTCGCCCACGTGGGCGAACGCGACGGCCCCGGCCTTGTCCGAATCCGCGACGATCACCGCCCTGGTCGCACGCTCGGCCATCATCCTGTTCACGGCCGCCTCGCGCTCGTCGTGCGTGGTCGCCCCGGCATCCGCGGCGATCCCGTTCACACCGATGAAGGCGACGTCCAGGTGGATGCCGGCGAGCAGCTGCTCGACGAAGGGTCCGACCAGTTCGTAGCTGCGGGAGTGGATGACACCGCCGGTCACGACGACTTTGATGTCGGGTCGGGTGGCGAGCTGCGCGGCGATGTTGACCGCATTCGTGACCACCGTGATCTCGCCGAGGTCCTCGCGCGCCGCCAGCGCGGCGGCGATCGCCGTGGTCGTGGTGCCCCCGGAGAGTCCGACGGTCGCGCCCGGTTCGACGAGCGCCGCCGCCGCGTGGGCGATCCGCTCCTTCGCGTGCGTGCGCAGATGGCTTTTGTAGCGCACCGGCAGCTCGTAGGCCACGGACTGCGCAACCGCTCCGCCGTGCGTGCGCGTGAGCAGCCGCTGCTCGGCGAGGCTGTCGAGGTCGCGGCGACTCGTCGCGGGAGACGCCCCGAAGCGCTCGACGAGCTGATCGATCGTCACTTCGCCCTGGGCGGCGAGCAGATCGAGGATCGCGCTCAACCGCGCAGCGCGTTTCATGCGACTCCCTGGAGCGCGAACGCACGCAGCATCCGTGCGGCCTCCGCTGTGACGGCCTCTCGGCCCGGTGCGACGTACCTGCGGGAGTCGACGAGACCCGCGTCCGAGTCCAACCGCTCGCGGATCGCGCGCGTGAAGAACCCGTTGAGACGCGTGGAGACGTTGATCTTCGTCATTCCGGCGCGCACGGCATCCACGATAACGGCATCCGCGACGCCGGAGGAGCCGTGCAGCACGAGCGGGACGTCCAGAGCCCGGTGCAGCCTGCCGACGAGCTCGATGTCGAGCACGGCGCTGCGGTCGGTCATCGCGTGCGAACTGCCGACCGCGACGGCCAGCGCGTCCACCCCCGTGACCGACACGAACTCCCGCGCCTCGTCGGGGTCGGTGCGCACCCCCGGCGCGTGCGCGCCGTCCTTGCCGCCCACCTCGCCCAGCTCGCCCTCGATGTGGACGCCCGCAGCGCGAGCCCGGGCGGCGACATGCGCGGTCAGGGCGACGTTCTCGTCGTACGGCAACGCGCCGCCGTCGAACATCACGGATCCGATGCCCAGGGCGATCGCCTCGTCCACGAGTTCAGGACGCTCGGCATGGTCGAGATGCACGGCGACCGGCGTCACGGCCCGGCGTGCGATCGCGAGCGTCGCCAGCGCGATCGGCTCGAGCCCGCCGTGGTAGTCGGCGCAGTTCTGCGAGATCTGCAGGATGACCGGAAGCCCGGCCCGCTCGGATGCCGCGGCAAGCGCCTCGGCGGTCTCGAGATGAATCACATTGAACGCCCCGATGCCGCGCCGCGCAGCGGCGGCCTCGGCGACGAGATCACGGGCGGGGACGAGCGGCATGCGGGGTCCTCAGATGGCTTTCTCGACGATGAGTGCGCGTTCGAGCTCACGCCAGCGCGGCGAGATCTCCCCCGCCAGCGGCATGAGCACGGCGGCTGCCGACCACGCGGCGGCACGGCGCAGGATCGTCTCGGTGTCGTGGATGCCGGCATCCATCAGGCACGCCGCGGCCGCGACCACCGCATCACCCGCGCCGGTCGGATTGCCTGTCAGCGGTTGCGGCAGGCGCGCCTGCAGCACGGCCTCGCCGCTGACTGCGCACAGCCCGTCGGCGCCGAGCGAGACCAGCACGAGACCGGCTCCGCGACGCAGCAGTTCGCGCGCACCATCGATGGGGTCGGCCCGGCCGGTGGCCTCGACCAGCTCGGCGCGGTTGGGTTTGAGGACGGCGGCCCCGGCATCCGCTGCGGCGACCAGACCAGCGCCCGACGTGTCGACGATGACGTCGATTCCGGCACCGAGGCCGATGAGCTGCGGCAGCAGCGAGGGCGGCGCGCCGGGCGGCAGGCTCCCGGCGATCACCAGCACGGATGCCGCGGTCACCTCCTCGCGGACGGCATCGACCACGCGTGTCCACTCCTCGTCCGAGGGGTTCACGCCGAGCTCGTTGACGATGGTGGTGTCACCGAGCGCGTCATCCACCCACGCGGCGCTGCGTCTCGTGGACGCCGCAACCGGGATGAGCCGATGCGGCACACCGCTCGCCTCGAGATCGTGCCGGAACTCGTCGCCCGTCGCACCGCCGACCGTGGTGACCGTTCGGACGTCGGCTCCCGCCGCGTGCGCGACCCGCGCGACGTTGAGCCCCTTGCCCCCGGCGCGCACGGCTCCGACCTCAGCGCGATGAGTGCCGCCGACCTGCAGACTTTCGACGACCCACGTGAGATCCAGCGCGGGATTCGGTGTCGCGGTGAGGATCATGCGAGCTCCCTCGCCCGCAGCGCCGCGCCGATCAGGCCGGCATCCTCGTGCAGCTGCGCGGGGATCAGCTCGGGGAGACGGTGGAAGCTCAGCCGCGCAGCGAGCCGCGCACGCAGTTCGTCGAACAGTGCGCCGCCGGCGCGTGACAGTCCGCCGCCGATGACGATCGCGTCGGGAGCGATGACGGCGGTGAGCTGGGCGAGTGCGAGCGTCAGCGCATCCAGCGCCTCGCCCCAGATGCGGGCCGCCACAGCATCGCCGGTCCGGCC
The DNA here is from genome assembly GCF_057748015.1 of Microbacterium sp. STRO-1N. Next base: position 222,104 of record NZ_CM173234.1, on the reverse strand, counting down.
GCGCGCGATCACGTCACGTGCGCCGTCGGGTGCGCTTCCGGTCTCGGCGGCGTAGCGGCGGACGATCGCTCCGGCGGACGCGACCGCCTCGAGGCAGCCGCGCGCGCCGCAGGCGCAGATGGGGCCGTCGGCGATCGGCGAATGCCCGATCTCGCCGGCGTATCCGCCGGCGGTGAAGGGGCGCCCGTCGACGAGGATCGCGCCCGCGATGCCGGTGCCGATGATCAGGACGACGACGTTCGCGTGGCCGCGCGCCCCGCCGAGGAGGTGCTCGGCCCAGCTCGCGGTGCGGACGTCGTGGTCGAACGCCACTGGCAACCCGAAGCGCTCCTCCGCCAGTCGGCGCAGCGGCGCGTCGCGCCAGCCCAGGTTGCTCGCGAAGACGCCCACTCCGGCATCCGCATCGACGATGCCCGGCACCACGAAGCCGACCGCCTGGGGCACGACGAGCGGATGCCGGGACCGCAGGTCCTCGGCCAGCGTGCCGAGCTCGTGGATGAGCGCACCGGCCGGATCTCCATCGGAATGCGGAGTCGGCGTCCGTCGCAGGTCGAGCGCCGTGCCGTCCGTGTCGATCAGCGCCGATTTGATGTCGGTGCCTCCGACGTCGAAGGCGAGCACGGCGGCACCGGCCCCGAGCGAGCCGGGGCCGACCACGGGCGATGAGGTGCTCACGCGCCCAGGACGACCGAACGGGTGAGATTGCGGGGCTGGTCCGGATCCAGCCCCGCGGCCAGTGCCCGCTCGAGCGCGACATGGTGCAGGCGCGCGAGGTCTGCCATCGGATCCACATCGTGCTGGACGAACCTGCCGCCCGTCGCCCGCACCTGATCCGCCAGGCCGTCGGGCGCCGCACCGAACTGCCACGTGATCCGGCCAGGGGCGGCTATGGCGATCGGGCCGTGCCGGTAGTCCATCGACGGGTACGACTCGGTCCAGCTCTGCGACGACTCGCGCAGCTTGAGGGCCGCTTCGTGCGCGAGCCCGATGGTCCAGCCTCGACCGAGGAACGTGTACTGTTCGGCTGCGGTGAGCTCGGCATCCGGATGGCGGGCGAGCACGCTCCTGGCGTCCTCAATCGCTCCGGCGAGGTCCTCGCCGAGCGAGGCGCGGAACAGCGCGAGCGCGGTCGTCGCGAAGCGAGTCTGCACGACGGACCGTTCGTCGGCGAACGGCAGCAGGACGGCGTCGTCGACGAGATCGACCAGCGGCGACGTCGGATCGCCGATCACGCCGATCACGGGCACTCGTCCCTTGGCGCGCGTGGTGAGCTCGAGCACCTCGGTGGTCGTACCGGAGCGCGTGAGGGCGACGATCGCGTCGTAACCGCGATCGATGAACGCCTCGGATGCCGCGAAGGCGTCCGTCTCGCCGAGACCCGCGGTCTCGCGAAGCGCCGCATAGGACTGCGCGATGAACCAACTGGTCCCGCAGCCGACTACGGCGACGCGGGTGCCGTGCGCCGGAAGCCGACGCTGCTCCTGTCGCATGTCCGCAGCACGAGCCCAGGTCTCGGGCTGAGACAGGAGCTCGGCACGCATGTGTGCGCCGGCCGACGATTCGATCATCGATGATCCCCTCAAGAGAAAATGCACAGTTGTGATTGTTTCTACTGAATTAGATCATAGAATAGCGTCAGACACTCAGGGAGGAGCGTCATGAGCGGACGATCACCGCACGCGGGCGACGGTCTCGGTGAGCCTGTCGAGCGTCTCCGTCGTCACCGGGTGGCCGCCGGCGCGCATCGCGAGCAGACCCGCTCCGACGACTCCGTCCTCGACCGCTCGCAGGTCGAGGTCGGCCGCGGCATCGCCCAGGCGCCGGACGAAGGCCTCGCGCACCGGGCCGGGACGGAACAGCACTCCCCCGCCGACGACCAGCGGCCCGGGGCCCGCCAGCACCGCGGCGAGCGAATCGGCGAGGTGCTCGCCCGCACGCCGCAGGACGCCGGAGGCGACCGGGTCCTCGGCCGACCGGAACGCGAGTGGAGCGAACGAGGCGAGCTCGATCGGCGGCTTCCCGTAGAGCACCCCGACGAGCTGTTCGAGCGACTGGGGGCGACCGCCTCCTCGGCTCGCCTCCGGCGCGATGCCCAGATGCTCGAGCAGACCCCGCGTCAGGGCGGTCGCCGGCCCGGCGCCGTCGAGGTCGCGGATCGCCGCCTTCGCGACGCGCTGCCCGATCCAGAATCCGCTGCCGCGGTCACCGAGCAGCCAGCCGAGACCGTCGGCTGCGGCGTCGATCCGGCCGCCGACGACGCGGATCGCACAGGCACCCGTCCCCGAGACCACCGCGTAACCGGAGTCGTCCGCCGTGCCACTGAAGTAGGTCGCCAGCAGGTCGGACTCGAACCGGACCGTGCCACCGAAGCCGGCGGATCGCAGCAGATCCCGCAAGGACTCGGCGCCCTCGCCGGAGGCCGGCTGCCCAGCCTGGGCTGCGACGATCACAGACACGTCGCTCAGACGGCATCCTGCGGCTGCCGTCGCCGATCGAACCGCGGTCCGCACTGCGGCAGCGGCCGGTGCGGCACCGGCCGAGATCGGGTTGCCCCGACCGGCGACTCCGTAGCCGAGGCATCGGCCATCCGGAGCGATAAGCACGGCCCGCGTGCCGGTTCCGCCGCCGTCCACACCGACCATCAGCATGTCGTGACCCATATGTTATGCGTCCTAACTTGACCTTGGTCCACGGTGAGAATAGTTTTCACCCCAACGAGAACTATCAACGGCGAGTTCTGGAGGCAATGGTGCCACGCAGCGTGGACGCCGACAACGGCGCGATCATCGGACGCATCTCGGCGCGCCGTCACGGCATGCCGATCGCTCTGTCGCGGATCGCGGATCTCGTGATCTCGCAGCCGACCGCTCCGGTGGAGCTGACCATCACCGAACTCGCCGAACGCGCGGGCAGCTCGCCGGCCAGCGTCACCCGCTTCTGCCGGTCCCTCGGCTTCGACGGCTACACGCAGTTCCGCGTCGCGATCGCGACCGAGCTGGGCCGCGGCAGCGCCGAGCAGACCTGGCACACCGACATCGGCGCCGAGTTCGAACCCACGGATGCGCCCGAGAAGATCCTGCGCACACTCCTGAACGCGCACGTGCGCGGACTCGAGACCACAGCCGAGGGCATCGACCTGGATGCCGTCGACCGCGCCGCGCGCGCCATCACGACCAGCCGGCACGTCGACATCTACGGCCTCGGCGGCAGTGCAGGCATCGCCGACGAGTTCCAGCGCCGACTGCACCGGATCGGCATCAGCTCGCACGCGTGGTCGGACGTGCACGACGGTCTGGCCAGTGCCGTCCTGCAGGACGCGACTTCCGTGGCGATCGGCGTCTCCAGCACCGGCCAGACGAACGAGACGGTGCAGATGCTCGACCAGGCGGGCGCCTCCGGCGCGTTCACGGTCGCGATCACCCACGACGACGAGAGCTGGATCGCCGATGTCGCCGAGGTATCGATCACGACGGCGGCTCCCGTCGGCTACCTGCGACCGGACGACATGTCGGTCAAGCACGCGCAGCTGTTCGTCATCGACCTGCTCTATCTCTTCATCGCCCAGCAGATGTTCGACCCGGCCGCGAAGCGGCTCGCCGCGACGGCCATGGCCGTGTCGGGCCATCGTCGCCCCCGCACGCCTGGCGCGCCGTCGACCGCGGCCGAGGAGGTGACCGGATGACTGCCACGCCGTCCGATCTGCTCCGCGAGGCGCACGAGCGTCTCGCACGCCTCACCGCGGATGCCGAGGCCGGTGCCCTCGATGCGGCGATCGACCTGCTGGTCGCCTGCGTCGACCGCGGCGGCGTGATCCACGCGTTCGGCACCGGGCACTCCGAGGCGTTCGCGATGGAGATCTCCGGCCGCGCCGGCGGGCTGATCCCGACCGATCGCTTCGCATTGCGCGACCTCGTGCTGCACGGCGATCGCGACGTCGAAGTGCTCACCGGATCGTTGGAACGCGAGCCGTGGGTGGTCGACGAGCTCATGGCGACCGTGCACGTCGGCGCGGGCGACGTCTTCATGATCGCCTCGAACTCCGGCGTGAACGGTTCGATCGTCGGCGCGGCGCTGTGGGCGAAGGACCGCGGACACCCGGTCATCGCGGTGACCAGCCTCGAGCACACCGCACGCGTACAGCCGAAGCATCCATCTGGCGAGCGCCTGAGCGAGGTCGCAGACGTCGTCATCGACAACCTGGCTCCTTACGGCGACACGACGCTCGAGCTCACCGGCGGCATCGGCGCCGGAGCGATCTCGTCGATCACCGGCGCGTACATCGCTCAACTGCTCACGCTCGGGGTGGCGCGCAGGATCACCGATCGCGGCGACATCCCGCCGATGTACATCTCCGCCAACATCCCCGGCGGCGATGAGCACAACTCCGTCCTCGAGGACCGGTACCGCGGACGCATCCGACGCGGCGCCTGAACCCACCCGACCGCACACCCCCAACGAAAGGTAAGAAGATGGAACTCACCGAATCCTCCATCAGCCGCCGCACTCTGCTGCGCGGCGCGGCAGCGACGGCGCTGCTGCTGCCGTTTGGCATGTCCCTCGCATCCTGCGCCGCACCGGGCGGCGGTGGCGGCGGCGGCGGACCCGCAGGCGAGGTCACCTCCGACAACCCGTTCGGCGTCGCGGCGAACACGACGGTCGACGCTGTCATCTTCGACGGCGGCTACGGCGTCGACTACGTCGAGAACGCCGCCGAGATCATGGCGGGCAACAAGGGCCTGGACGGCGTCACCGCCAAGGTCTCGGCATCCACCAAGATCGCACAGGAGCTGCAGCCCCGCTTCGTCGGCGGCAACCCGCCGGATCTCGTCGACAACTCCGGTGCCAACTCGATCGGCTGGAACACGATCCTCGACCAGCTCGAGGATCTCAGCGACGTGCTCGAAGCGGAGAACCTCGAGGGGCAGAAGATCGCCGACACCCTGTTCGACGGCGTCAAGGCGCCCGGCACCTTCGGCGACAAGTTCGCGGCGATCAACTACGTGTTCACCACGTACGGCATCTGGTACTCCGGCAGCCTGTTCGAGGAGAACGGCTGGGAGCCGCCGCAGACCTGGCAGGACCTCAAGGCTCTCGGCGAAGCCGCGAAGGCGAAGGGCAAGTATCTGTTCCTGTGGGGCAAGGAGGCGGCGACCTACTACCAGACGTTCGTCGTCGACTCGGCCGTCATCCAGTCCGGCGACGAGGTGCGCCTGCCGCTGGAGAACCTGGAAGAGGGATGCTGGTCGCACCCGACCCTGCAGTCCATCCTGACGATCCTGCACGAGCTCATCGCGTCCGGCTACGTCAAGCCGGGCGGCGGAGGAACGCAGTTCACGCAGGCGCAGTCGCAGTGGAGCCTCGACCAGGAGGCGCTGCTGTACCCGTCCGGCTCGTGGATCGAGAACGAGATGAAGAAGACGACCGCGGAGAACTTCCAGATGAAGGGCGTGCGCGAGATGCCGCTCGACGGCAACGCCACGACGCCGGCCGGCTTCATGCGCGCCGAGGCCGGCGAGCCGTTCATCGTGCCTTCCAAGGCGAAGAACGTCGCGGGCGGCAAGGAGCTGCTGCGCACGATGCTCTCGAAGGAGGCCGCGTCGGCGTTCTCGAAGGAGAAGCTCGCGCCGACCGTCGTCAAGGACATCGTCCCCGAGGACGGCTTCGGTTCGACCGCGCTCGTCTCACAGGTGGAGATGATCGCGGCGGCCGGAACGGGCATGTTCACGATCAAGTCGTTCAACCTGTACGGCATGAACTCCGACCAGCTGCCGATCTGGAACTCGTTCCTGGACGGCAAGATGACGGTCGCCGAGATCACGACCCAGCTCCAGGCGCTGACCGACAAGATCCGTGAGGACAGCTCCATCGAGAAGATCGAGATCAAATGAGCCTGAGCGCTCCCCCTCTCGACGCGGCTCCGGACACCAGAGCCGTCGTCACCCGCACGGGACGCCGGAAGGCGCCCCGTGCGGGGCTGCGGCGCAAGATGACGTTCGACTACGTCTCGTTCCTGCTGGTGTTCCTCGGCCTGCCGGTCGCGATCTTCCTGATCTTCGTCATCTCGCCGTTCATCCAGGCCGTCTACTACGCGATGACGAACTGGACCGGCTTCTCGCCGAACATGGACTTCGTCGGCGTCGACAACTTCGTGAGGCTCTTCCAGGATCCGACGTTCCTGCAGGCGATGGGCAACAACCTGCTGCTGGCGATCGTCGTCCCGTTGATCACGATCGTGATCGCCCTGATCTTCGCGAGCATGATCACGATCGGCGGCCCGAGCCACGGTCAGGTGCGGGGGCTCCGCGGCTCGAGCTTCTACCGGGTGGTGTCTTTCTTCCCGTACGTCATCCCCGCGATCGTCATCGCGATCCTGTGGAACATGATCTACACGCCCAGCGGTCTGCTGAACGGCCTGCTCGGCGTGGTCGGCATCGACACGAACGGCTTCGCGTGGCTCGGAGACGAGCGCACCGCCATGGCTGCGACGATCTTCGTCATCGTCTGGAGCATGGTCGGCTTCTACATGGTGCTGTTCATCGCCGCGATCAAGGGGATCCCCAGCGAGACGCTCGAGGCGGCGCGCATCGACGGCGCCGGCAGGTTCCGCACCGTCACCGCGATCCTTCTTCCCCAGATCCGCGACAACGTGCAGACGGCCTACATCTATCTCGGCATCCTGGCTCTGGACGCCTTCGTCTACATGGCGGGTCTGAACTCCACCGGCGGGCCGGGCAACAGCACGCTCGTGATGAGCCAGTACCTGTTCCGGACGGCATTCGAGAAGGGACAGTTCGGCCTGGCCAGCGCCATGGGCGTGGTCCTGGCCGTGCTCACGCTGCTGTTCGCCGCTGTGGTGATCGGCGTGTTCCGCCTCATCGGCGGCAAGGACGAAGGAGGACGCTCATGAGCGTCGACACGCGCACCGCCGTCACGATCGATCCGAAGGCGAAGGGTCGGCCGACCACCACGAAATCCACTGCGAGCGACAAGGCCGTCGGCGGGGTATCCCACGTCGTACTGGCCATCTGGTCGCTCGTCGTGATCCTGCCCATGCTGTGGACCTTCATCGGATCCTTCAAGACAACGAAGGAGATCTTCGCCTCTCCGTTCGGACTGCCGGCGAACTGGAACTTCAACAACTACGTCAACGCGTGGGTGGGCGAGAATTTCGGCGGCATGTTCATCAACACCATCATCGTCGTGGGCGTCTCGCTCGTGCTCGTGATGGTCCTCGGCGCGATGTGCGCGTACGTGCTGGCACGGTTCTCGGTGCCGGGCAGCCGGGTGATCTACTACCTGATGCTCGCGGGGCTCACGTTCCCGGTGTTCCTGGCGATCGTCCCGTTGTTCTTCATCCTGCAGGGCATGGGGCTGCTGAACACGCTGCCCGGTCTGATCATCACGTACGTCGCCTTCGCGCTGCCGTTCACGGTGTTCTTCCTGTTCTCGTTCTTCAAGTCGCTGCCGTACGAGATCCAGGAGGCCGCGTACGTCGACGGCGCGAGCGAGTGGCGCACGTTCTTCCAGGTGATGCTGCCGATGGCGAGGCCGGGAATGGCCGCCGTGGCGATCATGAACTTCCTGGGACTGTGGAACCAGTTCCTGCTGCCGATCTCGTTGAACACGGATCGGAGCAATTACGTGCTCTCGCAGGGCATGGCGTCCTACGCCTCATCGGCGGGCTACGCGCTCGATTTCGGTGAGATGTTCGCCGCGGTGATCATCACGATCGTTCCGGTGCTGATCGTGTACATCCTCTTCCAGCGCCAGCTGCAGGGGTCGGTGTCCCAGGGCACGACGAAGTGAGCGGCGTCAGCGGCCTTCGGCCGCCTCGGTGTGGTGGCGGATGACCTCGGCGACGACGAAGTTGAACCACTTCTCGGCGAACTCGGGGGCGAGGTGCGCCTCTTCGGCGAGCGCACGCAACCGGGCGACCTGCTGCTCCTCGCGGGACGGGTCGGATGCGGGCATGGCGTGCTGCGCCTTCAGCAGCCCGACCTGCTGCGTTGCACGGAAACGCTCGGCGAGCATGAAGATGAGGGCGGCATCGATGTTGTCGATGCTGGCGCGCAGTCGCAGCAGTTCGTTCCGGGCGGCGTCGTCGGTCATGTCCCCACGATATCGCCCTCCCCTAGAGTGAACGGATGACCACCGAGAATCCCGCGGACGAGACCGAGGACGTCAGTCCCGTCGCCGAGAAGCCGCACAAGCGCCGTCGCGCCGACCGACCAGCGCCGGAGCCGGATCCAGAGCCGGAGCTCACCACTCGGCCGTACGTGGAGCCGACACCGTCGACGCGTTCCTTCTGGACGCGCATCGACAAGCCGTTCGCCTTCGGCTTTCTCGTGACGCTCGGTGGGCTCGCGGCCATCGCGCTCGGTCTCGCCATGACGAACCTGTCGACCGTGCTGATCTACATCGCGCTCGCCCTGTTCGCCGCGCTCGGCCTGGATCCTGCGGTCCGGTTCCTCGAACGGCATCGGATGCCGCGGGCGTGGGCGCTCGTCACCGTGCTGGTCTCGCTGCTCGTGCTGCTGGGCCTGGTGATCTGGGCGGTCGTACCGGTGGTCGTCCAGCAGATCGCGAGTTTCATCGCTGACGTCCCCGGCATGATCCGCGACTTCCAGTCGAGCGATGTCTACGCGACGCTCGAGGCGCAGTTCGGCGACAACTTCGAGGACCTGGTCGCCCAGGTCCAGGGCTTCCTCACCGACCCGGGCAACATCGCCGCGATCGGCGGCGGCGCCCTGCAGGTCGGAGCTTCGATCGCGAGCGGCATCTCGGGCGCGATCATCGTGCTCGTGCTGATCATCTACTTCGTGGCGACGCTGCCCGGCATGAAGCAGGCCATGCTGCGCATGGTGCCGGCGCGCGACCGTGCGAACACCGAGATCATCACCGATCAGATCACGGACTCCGTCGGCGGTTACGTGATGGGCATGGTGACGCTGGCGTTCATCAACTCGCTCGTCGTGCTGCTGCTGTACTCGATCCTCGGCCTGCCGTTCCCGCTCCTGCTGGCGGTGACCGCCTTCATGATCACGCTGATCCCACTCGTCGGATCCGTGCTGTTCTGGATGGTCGGCTCGGTGATCGCGCTGTTCAGCGACCCGCTGCTCGCGCTCATCTTCGCCGCGATCTACCTCGTCTACATGCAGTTCGAGGCGTACTTCCTCACGCCGCGCGTGATGAGCAGGGCGGTCTCGGTGCCCGGTTCGCTCGTCGTCATCGGGGCGATGGTGGGCGGCACGCTGCTGGGTCTGCTCGGTGCCCTGGTCGCCGTTCCGGTCACGGCATCCATCCTCATCATCATCAAGAAGGTGTGGGTGCCGCGCCAGGATTCGCGCGTCTGACGCGTACCCTCGCGAACGCGATGATGCCCCGGGAGCCATCTGGCTCCCGGGGCATCATCGATTCAGGATCGGGTCAGATCAGACCGGCATCCTCGAGCCACTGCGTCGCGATGTCGTCGGGCGACATCTGATCCTCGGTGCTCTGCACACCGAGGGCGACGAGGTCGTCCGCACCGAGCTCGGCACTGACGGCGTTGATGACGTCGGCGATCTCGTCGGCGACGTCCGACGATGCGATCGGGACCACGTTCGACGCGAGGATCAGGTTCTCCGGGTCCTCCAGTGCGACGATCTCCTCGGTCTGGAACGCCGGAGCGGCCGTGTAGATGTCGGCCACCTGGATCTCACCGGCCAGCAGCGATTCGAGCGTCGTCTCGCCGGTTGCCGAGAACTGCAGGTCGACGCCGTAGACCTCCTTGGCGCCCGCCGGTCCGTACGGCCGCTGCTCCAGCTCGGGAGCACCGCCGAGCGTCACGGGCGTGGTGACCTTCGCGAGGTCCGCGATGGTGGCGAGGCCGTTCGCCTCGGCGAACTCCTTCGTGACGGTGTAGGTGTCCTGGTCGCTGGCCTCGGCGTAGTCCAGAGCGGTGAGCTCCTCGGGGAGCGCCTCCTGCAGAGCGGTGTACACGTCCTCTGGGCTCGTCGCGGTCGCCTCCGGGTCGTAGAACTCGAGCAGGTTGCCGGTGTACTCCGGGAAGAGGTCGACGGCGCCGGACTCGATCTCGGGGATGTACGCGTCGCGCTGACCGATGTTGAACTTCTTCTCGACCGTGAAGCCCTCGGCTTCGAGCGCCTGGGCGTAGATCTCGGCGACGATCTCGTTCGAGTAGTACGCCTGCGAGCCGACGACGATCGTGTCGCCGCCATCGCCGGAACCTTCGCCGGCCGGTTCTTCTTCGAGCGGGTTGCTGTTCGAGCATCCGGCCAGGACGAGCGACGCGGCGAGCGCCGCGGCGCCGACGAGCGCGATGCGAGACTTTCGTGCGGTGAACATGGTGTTGTTCCTCTCTTGGTGGTCTGGATTCAGGCGGTGGCGGATGCCGTGGCGCGCGCCCGGCCGCCGACCCGACGGAACTGCTGGACACGGATGCCGGTGGGCACCGCGGCGTGCTGTGCGAGCGCCATCAGCAGGTCGGCGATGAGAGCGAGGAGGGCGACCAGGATCGCGCCGCCGAGCACCTGATCGAATCGCTGCAGCGGGATGCCCTGGATGATGGGCCAGCCGAGTCCGCCGAGGTTGACGTACGCGGCGATCGTGACCGTGGCGATGACCTGCAGCAGTGCGGCACGGATGCCGCCGACGAGCAAGGGCAGCCCGAGCGGCAACTCGACCCTCCAGAACACCTGCCAACCGGTCATCCCGACAGCCCGCGCCGCGTCGATCGTGCGCCGGTCGATCGCCTCGAGACCGGTGTAGGCGCCGGCGAGCAGCGACGGGATCGCGAGGATCACGAACGTGATGATCGCCGCCTCCGGAACGCGCAGCACCCCGAGCAGCAGGACGAGCAGGATCATCAGACCGAACGACGGGATCGCGCGCGCGGCGCCCGAGATCGCGACGGCGATCTCACGTCCGCGACCCGTGTGGCCGATGATCCAGCCGGCGGGGACGGCGATCGCTGCCGCGATGAGCACGGAGACGATCGTGTAATACAGGTGCTGGCCGAGCAGGATCGGCAGGGCGTACGGCCCCTCCAGCCGCTCCGGGGAGAACAGCCAGGCCAGCGCATCCGTGAACAGGTTCATGCGGCGGACCTCATCGGCATGATGACGCGACGCGTCGTGGTCGCTGCGGTCGCACGCGTCCAGGGCATCATCATCCGGCCGAGCAGCACCAGGAGCAGATCGATGACGAGCGCGATCAGCACCACGGCCAGGATGCCGGCGAATACCTCGGCGATGATACGGCGCTGCAGCCCGTTGGTGAACAGGTACCCGAGGTTCTCGACGCCGATCAGGATCCCGACCGTGGCGAGCGAGATCGTGCTGACGGCGGTGACGCGGAGCCCCGCCAGGATGACGGGGCCGGCGAGCGGGATGTCGACCGTCCAGAACCGGCGCGCGCCGCCGAAGCCCACCGCGGTGGCCGATTGGCGGACGGCCGGATCGACCGAGTCGAGGCCGTCGGCGACCGAGCGCACCAGGATCGCGACCGCGTAGATCGTCAGAGCGATGATGAGGTTGGGCGGGCTGGTCGCCGAGTAGCCGAGGGAAGCAGGCAACAGGATCAGCAGCGCCAGCGAAGGGATCGTGTACAGCAGGCCGGTGAGCACGATGATCGGCCCGCGGACGAGCCGGTATCGCCACGCGACCCACCCCAGCGGCAGCGACAGCACGAGACCGAGCACGATCGGGATGATGCTCTGCCGCAGATGCTCGACGCTCAGCGCGAGGATGAGATCGAGGTTGTCGAGGACCCAGGTCATATGCCGTCCTCGACGAGCGCGCCCTGGGTCCGCCCCTCCGAGTCGACGACGACCGTGCCGTGGGGCGTCTTCTTGAGGCGCAGCGCACGGCGCCCCCGCTCGGCGCCGATGAAGGCGGCCACGAAGTCGTCGGCCGGGTCCTCGATGATCTCGCTGGGCGTTCCGACCTGCACGATCCGCGCACCCTTGTCGAGGATCACCACCTGGTCGCCGAGCAGGAACGCCTCGTCGATGTCGTGCGTGACGAACACGACGGTCTTGTCGAGTTCCACCTGCAGGCGGATCAGCTCCTGCTGGAGGTCGGCGCGCACGATGGGGTCGACCGCGCCGAACGGCTCGTCCATGAGCAGAATGTTGGGGTCGGCCGCGAGTCCGCGCGCGACACCGACGCGCTGCTGCTGCCCGCCGGAGAGCTGGCTCGGGTACCGATCGGCCAGCGCGCGATCGAGCCCGACGGTGTCGAGCAGCGCGAGCGCCCGCTCACGAGCAGGCTTCTTCGCGACGCCGGTCAGCCGCAGGACGGTGGCGACGTTGTCGACGACGGTGAAGTGCGGCATCAGGCCGGAGTTCTGCATGACGTAGCCGATGCGACGCCGCAGTGCCACCGGGTCGCCGTCGAGAACACTGTCCCCGTCGATCTCGACATCACCGGAGGTCGGCTCGACCATCCGGTTGATCATGCGCAGCAGCGTCGTCTTGCCGCATCCCGATGATCCGACGAACACCGTCGTCTTGCGGGAGGGGAGGACGAGACTGAAATCCTCGACGGCGAGTGTGCCGTCGGGGAAGCGCTTGGACACGGAACGGAACTCGATCATGCGGTGATGTCTCCGGTCGTTCGGGGAGTGGCTAGGGTACGACCTCGACGTCAGGTGCGAAAGCGACGTAACCGGAGAAATCCCGCCCCACCCGATCGAACGCCGACGGGTACGGGTGCGGGTACGCCCAGGCGCGGTCCGCGTGGACGTCGCCGCCGGCGCGCACCGAGTAGTACTGGCACTCGCCCTTCCACGGGCAGGTGTACGGCGTCGGGCTCTCGACGAGGACGTCGGGGGCGATGGATGCCGGCGGGAAGTACCAGTTGCCTTCGATGCGGATCAGGTCGCCTTCATCGGCCTCGGCGATCGTGGTTCCTGCGAGTACAGCTTTCATTTCTGCCCTCCTTCGGATCAGGTTCTGAGCGTAGGGGAAACCGCCGACATCCGGCAGGTCACGCCGACCGGCGGCCGTACTCCTCGAGCAGGCGGAGCCAGATCTCGCTGACGGTCGGATAGGCCGGGACCGCGTGCCACAGCCGTGAGATCGGGACCTCGCCGGCGATCGCGATCGTCGCCGCGTGGAGCAGTTCGGCGACGTCGGGACCGGTGAACGTGACTCCGAGGATCACGTCGCGCTCGGCATCCACCACCATGCGAGCCTGCCCGCGGTAGTCGTCCTGGTACAGGCTCGCGCCCGCGACCCAGCCGAGGTCGTAGTCGACGACCTCGGTCTCGAAGCCGGCGTCGCGTGCGGCCGCGGCGGTCAGACCGACGGCGGCGACCTCCGGGTCGGAGAAGACCACCTGCGGCACCGCACGGTGGTCGGCGGTCGCGACATGACGCCCCCAGGCGTCGTCCCGGATGTCCTCGCCCTGTGCACGGGCGGCGATGACGTCGCCGGCCGCTCTGGCCTGGTACTTGCCCTGGTGCGTGAGCAGCACGCGTCCATTCACGTCGCCGACCGCGTACAGCCAGTCGTTCCCAGGGACGCGCAGCGTGTCGTCGACGTCGATGTAGCGGCCGGCTTCGAGACCGACGCTCTCGAGGCCGATGTCACCGCTGCGGGGCCGGCGCCCTGTGGCGACGAGGACCTCGTCCGCCACGACCGTCGATCCGTCGCCGAGCGTGATCGTGACGCCGTCCTCGTCGCGGTCGACGCGGCTCGTCGCCGTGTTCGTGCGCACGTCGACGCCCAGCCCGCGGAGGCCTGCTGCGACCTGCTCCCCGGCGAACGGCTCGAGGGAGCCGAGGATCTCGCCGCGCGCGATCACGGTCACCCGAGACCCGAGCGATGCGTAGGCAGTCGCCATCTCGACCGCCACGACGCCGCCGCCGATGACGGCGAGCGAGACCGGCACCTCCTGCGCGCTGGTCGCCTCGCGGCTCGTCCACGGCTTCGCCTCCGCGAGGCCGGGGATGCCGGGGATCACCGCATCCGTGCCGGTGCTGATGGCCACGGCGTGCCGAGCGCGCAGCACCCGCGTCGCACCGTCGGAGCCGGTCACGGTGACCTCGCGCTCGCCCGAGAGCCGGCCGTGGCCGCGTGCGAGGTCGATGCCGGTCTTGTCGAGCCAGGCGACCTGCCCGGCATCGGACCAGTCGCTCGTGAAGGAGTTGCGGCGGGCGAGAACTGCCGCGGCATCCAACGTCCCCGTGACGGCCTCGGCCGCGCCGGCGACGCGCTGAGCGGCGCGCAACGCCTGACCGGAGCGCAGCAGCGCCTTCGACGGCATGCACGCCCAGTACGAGCATTCACCGCCGACGAGTTCGCTCTCGACGATGACGGCGGTGAGCCCGCCCTGCACCGCTCGGTCCGCCACGTTCTCGCCGACGGGACCCGCCCCGATCACGATGAGGTCGTACTCGTCTGTCATGTGCTGCACCTTCCCCAGTCTTGTCGAAGTGCAACGCCGAGTCACGGGGTTTGTTCCGGAAGTCCTCGAACCGTAAGGATCGGTGCATCAGGGCTACGGCACCAGCACGACCTTTCCCCGCTGCCGCCGCTGTTCGATCGCCGCATGCGCGGCCGAAGCGTCGGCAAGGGGATACTCGTCCACCGGAGGCGACGTGCGCCCTTCGGCGGTCGCGGCGAGGGCCCGCGACTCGAGCGCGCGAAGATCCGCGATCGGCCGACCCAGCGGTACCGTCACGGTCAGTGAGCGGGCCACGATGTCATCGGTGTCGAGGCGCACGACCGCGCCGCTCGACCACCCGAAGATCACGACGCGCGCTCCGCGCGCGAGATTCTCGACCACCGCACGCGCTGTCATGCCGCCGACGCCGTCGAGCAGGATCGATGGAGCATCGCCATCGAGGGCTGCGGCCATGCGCGTCGGCCACGACGCGTCCGTCGCGTCCAGCGCGATCAAGCGCCCGGAATGCGCCCCGTCGGCACGAGCGAGCTGCTCTACGACGGTGCGCTTGCTCTCACCGCCGTAGAGCGCGACCGTGGTCGCCCCGATCGAGAGCGCCAACTGGACGAGCTGGCTGCCGAGGCCTCCCGATGCACCGGGGATGACGACGATGTCGGAGGCCACCATCCCCGCGGCATCCAGCACCAACTGCGCCGTCCGACCGGTGCCGATGGAGGCGACGGCCTGCGAGAACGTGACGCCGTCCGGGACGGCATGCAGCGCTGCGGCTGTGACCAGCGCGTACTCGGCGTAGCCGCCGCTTCGGAAACCGACGTGCGCGACGACTCTCGTTCCGACCAGGGTCGCGTCGACATCCGGCCCGACCGCGTCGACCGTTCCGGCGATCTCTCGACCAGGCGTCATGGGCAGCAGGGTCTCGGGCATCGAGGCCGGGCCCTCGCCGCGACGCAGGTCGGTATCGACAGCGTGCACGCCGGCGGACGCGACGCGCACCCGAACCTCTCCGTCGCCCGG
Organism: Microbacterium sp. STRO-1N; assembly: GCF_057748015.1. The sequence continues at coordinate 206,679 of NZ_CM173234.1, read as the reverse complement.
CTCCGGCCGCGGGACGTTCTCGAGGACGAGCACGTCAGGAGCGCCGAGCTCGCGCTGAACGATCGCGCGCATCGCTCCCTGCCCTGCGCTCATGCCGTCACCTCCTCGGATGCCGGGATCTCACCGGTCGCCGGTCTGACCCGGGGAGCCAGCACGGCGGCTGCGACCGCGAGCCCGCCTGCGAGAGCGAAGACCGCGGTGAACGGGTCGACGACGGCGGCGACGGACGTGAACAGAGTTCCCGTGATCGCGAGCGCGAGGGCGCTTCCGAACGAGTCGGCGACCGTCATCGCAGAGCTGTTGAAGCCCTGCGTCTTCGGTGTCGACATCGCCAGTGTCAGTGCGCTGGTCCTCGGGCTCATCAGGCCCATCCCGAGTCCTGCGACGACCCAGGCGACGGCGATCATGACGGGGGTGAGCTCCAGGGCTGCAGTCGCCAGCACGAGTGCGATGCCGATGAGCACGAAGACCGTACCGGCACGGATCGCCGTCACACTCGACAGGCGTGCGCCCCAGCGTCCCTGCACCGTGGCTGCGGCAGACCAGGCCAGCGCGCCACCGGTGAGGGCGAGCCCCGCGAGCGTCGGCGTGAGGGCGTACCGGTCGGTCAGGAGGTACGGCAGGTAGACCTGCGCCCCGAAGAACGCCGCAGCGGCGATCCCGCGGACCAGGATCACGGACGGCAGACCACGGCGTGCTCGCAGAGTGCCACGGGGGACGAGCGGGCGCACCGCGATCAGGGCGACGACCGCGGCGGCCACCGCGAGCGCCGGTCCGGCTCCGGGGATGTCGCCGAGCAGGTTCAGGCCCAGCACGGCAAGAGCGGCGAGCACCGACCAGCCGAGACGTCCGATCGCCCACGGCGTGGTGGGGTCGCCACCGCTGGTCAGCCCGCGCAGCGCCGGGACCACCATCAGCAGGGCGATCAGGACGAGCACGACGACTCCGAGGAAGACCCACGGCCAGCCCCAGAGCTCGGCCACGAGGCCGGCGATGGTCGGTCCGATGAGAGACGGGATGACCCAGGCCGCCGCGAATCCGGCGAAGATCGCAGGGTGGAGCGCCTGCGGGTACACCCGTGCGACGACGACGTAGAGCGCCACCATCAGCGCTCCGCTGCCGAGTCCCTGCGCGAAGCGCCCGGCGACGAGGATCTCCATGGTCGGCGCGAGACCGGCGATGAGCAGGCCGACGACGAAGACGGTCACGGCAGTGTACAGCGGTGCCACCGGCCCTCGGCGATCCGACCAGTTGCCGGCGATCACCATGCCGATGACGCCGGTCGCCAGCGGTCCGGCGAACGCGAGCGCGTACAGGCGCTCCCCGTCGAGATCGGCGCTGACGGCGGGCATCACGGTCGTGACCGCCAGGGATTCGAAGGCTCCGAGGAAGACGAGCGCGCACGCGCCGATCGTGATCCACAGGTAGGTGCCGCTCAGGATGCCCGGCGAGGCGGTGGCCGTCGGCGTCGCGTCTGTTCTCGATGTCATGATGAGGACGCTAAGACCTCAACATAACTTGAGGTCAAGCCGCGGGCACTTTCGCGAAGGCTCGCACCGGGAATGTCCCGAAGTTCTCGACCTTCGGCGGCACCACGGTGATGACCGCACCGCTCGGCGGCAGCTCCCCGAGATTCGTCATGTGCTCGACCACATGGATGCCGGATGCCAGGAACACCGAGTGCGCAGGACGCTCGCCCGCGGCATCCGCCGACATGTCGTCGATGTTCACCGCGTCGATGCCGACGAGCGTCACGCCCTGGTCCACCAGGTACGTCACGCCATCCTCGGTCAGGAACGGGGATTCGGGCGCGTACTCGTCGGTTCCGAAGTACTGATCCCGGCCGGTGTGCAGCAGCACCGCCTTGCCGCGGACGTCGCGATCGTAGAAGACGGACGCCGGGATGCCGCGAGTCCGCGCGTCGTCGAGGTGGAACACCTCGGCCGGCAGATCGACCAGGGTCTCCAGCGCGAGGTCGGCGAGATCGGCACCGCCCTCGTAGCGGTGGAACGCGGTGTCGAGGTACGTGCCCGTATTGCCCGGCAGCGAGATCGTGTCCATCACGAACGTCGTCCCTGGGGCGTATCTGCCCTCAGCATCCTTCCGTGTGACGAGCGGAGTGATCTCGGGCGCGGGGATGCCCGGCAGGGTCACGAGCCCTTCCCGGATCGTGTGGCTGAGGTCGACGAGACGGAAGCCGGTGGGCGCGCTCTCGCTCGTCGTGGAGGGGATGCCGCGGCTGCCGCGATGCTGCTCCTCGACGATCTGCAGGTCGCTCAACCGGACCTCGCCGACGAGTGCGAGTCCGAGGTGCTGGACGAGCAGGCGCGCGATTTCGGCCTCGGCGATACCGGGACCGGGGAGGTCGAGACGGAACGCCTCCGCAGTCAGGCCGCCGCCGTTGACGAAGGAGATCCGGGCGTCGAACACCGCGCGATAGTCGTTCACGTCGCCACGCTAGCAGCGGGGTCGGATCAGAACTCCACGGTGGTCAGCGTCGCCAGATGGTCGCTCGCTCCGGCAGGGAGCGTCGTCGATGAGGTGACGCTCATTCCGCGCTGGAAGACATGGTCGATCCGCACGAGAGGGAATGCCGCGGGCCAGGTCATCCCGAGGCTCGGGTCGGTCGGTCGCACCTGATCGGCAGTGTCCCGCAATGAAGCCAGCGCGGGGTCGGTGCTCGCCGCATTGAAGTCGCCCAGGACGATCATCCGCTCGGCGTCGTCGGCGCGCATCTCGTCGGAGAGCGCGGCCAGCATGGTGTCGCGTGCCGATTGCTCGCCCGGACGCAGGGATGCCGCGTGCACGACGTAGATGCGCACATCGCCGCCCGGCGCCTGCATGGTGGCGCGCAGCGCGCGTTTCCATCCGAGACCGAGATCCAACGGCTCGGCCTCGACGATCGGATAGACGCTCCAGAGCGAGACGGTGCCCACATGGTACGAGTGCGGGTGGGTCGGATCGAGCACTGCTGCGGCCGCACCGCGACTGGCGGCAGCCATCTCGACGAGCGCGATGACGTCGGCACCGGTGGCGGTGAGGTCGGTGGCCGAGTCACCCACGGCATCCGACTCGGCGCGGACGTTCTGACTCGCCACTGTGAAAGAGGTATCCGCGGCGGATGGGGACGTCGCGGGTGCGGGCAGCGCGGGCGCCATCGCGACAAGCCAGAGTGCGACGACGGCCAGCGGAATCACGAGCGCCCTCCGCGCGAAGATCAGGGCGGTGAACAGCACCGCCCCGAGCGGAATGCACACCCAGGGCAGCGATGCCGCCACGAGCGCGCCCATCTGACCGGGCATCCATCCGAGCCCGACCCACACGGCCAGCAGTGCGCTCACGGCCACGAGCGCGCGGGCGCGGCGTACGGATGCCGTGCGTGTACGAGCTTCCGGCTGGCGCGGCGCCGGGGCGCCGGAAGGCAGGAGGGTGTGGGTCATCGGGTTCTCGCTCGGGATGGCGGCGCGGCGCACCGCCTCTCTGGAACGGTAGCCGAGCTTCCTGGCGATCCGCCGCGATCATGGTGGGTTCACACCGTCAGTTTCGAATATTTCTTTCGAACGTCTCTTCCCTTTTGGATGCTGTCGCGGTAGTCTCGAGGCATGTCGACGGCGACGCATCTGGATGCTCTGCACGAGGCGGTTACCCGCCTCGATGGGGTGTGGGCGGATGCGGGGGATGCGACGGATCTGGATCGGGCGGGCCTGGTCGCGGCGAACGCGGCCCTCGGAACCCTGCACCGGTTGGTGGACGGGTTGGAGGCCGAGGTCGCGGCGCGGATCGCGTATGAGTCCCGACCGGAACTCGGTGCCGAGTCGCTGGCGAAGGAGCAGGGGTTCCGCACCGCGGGACAGTTCGTCGCGACCGTGACCGGACGCTCGTCGGGGGAGGCTTCGCGGTTGGTGAGGGTGGGGGAGGCGATCACGCCGCGCAGTGATCTGCTGGGGGCCAGGTTGCCGGCGAAGTACCCGGCCGTGCAGGCCGCCCTGGCCTGTGGGCGGATCGGCGCCCCGGTGGCCGGGTTGATCATCGGGCTGCTGGACCGGGTGCGGGTGAAGATCTCCGCGGAACGGGTGACCGAAGCGGAGACCCTGCTCGCCGAGAAAGCAGCCGGGTTGTCGTTGGACGAGGTCCGCAAACTCCTCACCCACGCCGAAGCACACCTGGACCCGGACGGCGTGTTGCCGCGGGAGGAGGCCGCACGGGCGCAGAACCGGCTGGTCATGTTCGAACGCGACGGACGGTTCCACATCGACGCCGACGTCGATGTCGCCACCGGCGCCCCGATCAAGACCGCGATCGAAGGGCATGTCACCGCGGTCCTCAACGCCCGCGCGAACGCCCTCGACCCCGACGCCCCCGACACCGACCGGCGCACGGTCGGACAGCTGCAGGCGGATGCTCTCGCCGACCTCGCCGCCCACGCGCTCGGCTGCGACACCAACGCCCCCGCCCTGGCCGGGGCGACCGTGATCGTCCGGGTCGGACTCGACGACCTCACCACCGGGACCGGACACGCGACCATCGACGGCATCGACCAGCCCATCAGCATCGGGACCGCCCGGCGGATGGCCGCATCCGGGAGCGTCATCCCCTACGTCCTCGGGACGGACAGTGAGATCCTCGACTGGGGCAGGGAGAAACGGTTCTTCACCCGGGCGCAACGCCTCGCCCTGGTACTCCGAGACGGCGGATGCGCCGGCTGCACCCTCCCACCCTCGATGACCCGCGCCCACCACATCGACTGGTGGCAACGCGACCAAGGACGCACCGACCTCAACCGCGGGGTCCTGCTCTGCGACACCTGCCACCACCGCGTCCACGACAACGGATGGGAAATCAGAATCGAAGGCACCGGCGTCAGCGCGAAAGTCTGGTTCATCCCACCACCCTCAGTCGACCCCACCCGCACCCCACGCCTCGGCGGCACCCACCGCTACAACCTCGCCGCCTGACACCGACGACGCCCAGACGAGAGATTCACACGCTCATCGATCGCGTTGGTTGCTGCCGCGCTCAGACGAGTTCGTCGTCTATTCGGTCAGCGATGCCACCGATGTCAGCGAGGCATGTCGCGACGTCCTGGTCCGAGAGCTCGATCCGGTCGCCCCAATAGGAGCCATCGAGGGAGTGGGCGAGATGGTTGCGCCGACGAACTACCTCAGTGACAAGGCCGGTGGCCTCAGAAGCCGAGGTCAGGCTTGCGACCTTTGCACGGAATGACGGTCGCCCTGGAAGCGTAGCCAATTCAGTCACCAGAAGCTCGAGCGCAGCGGATGCCGCAAGCACCGCCGTTGCGCCGTTCAAAGTGAGCGCGTCATGCGTGAGGCCGACCTCCTCACTTCTGTATGACTCGCTTTCCGCCCGCCACTCCTCCAGATCGATCAGCTCCCCCGTCACGTCATCGAGAAACGTTCCTGTGGGAAGGCGCGCATCCGTCAGCGCCTGCTGCATCACTCGCAATGCTCCGCGAGCCGCGATGTAGCCGAGAATGACCGAACCGAAGCGCGTCGCGAACATCATGACCTCGATTCGGCCAGACGACGTGGGGGCGCCCATACAGGCTTCGAATGCGACGTCCACGGAGGCATATTCCGGAACTGAGCGCGCCAAACCCTCAAACGTCCCCCACATGCATGTCAGTGTACGGACGGCCCTCGCGGGTCCAGCAGCTCAGCGAGCGGACGTTACAGGACCGTCCTCCACACCTTTCGACATCTGAACTCAGCTGCACGCGAGCGCACGCGCGGAACACCGTCAGCCAGAACAGACCGAGAGCTCGGGTCAGCGCACCGGCAGGATGTGGGTGGGCGCCGGAGCCTGCGCGGTGTGCCGGATGCCGAGAGGAACGCCGGTGCGCTCATCGAGATCGAGCAGCGAGACCGTGTCGGACCGCTGCCCCGCGACGAGCAGCTTGCCCTCGAACACGAGGTGATGACGCGGCCAGTCGACACCGGAGTCTGCCAGTGCGATGGACTCGAGTCGGTCCCCTGAGCCGTGCACGCGGAGCGCCGCGATCGTGTTGCTTCCGCGCAGCGCGGTGTAGAGCACGTGACCGTCACGGCTACGGGCGAGTTCGGCGGGGAAGTCGGTGCCCACCTCGGCGATCGGACTCGCGAGCGTCGCGGAAACGACGGCCCACGTTCCGTCCGGACCCGCCGCGAGCGTGAACACCTCGCACGAGTACTCAGTGACGACATGCAGGTGACCGCTCGGGTGCACGACCATGTGCCGCGGACCCGTGCCTTGCGGCAGCACGACTTCGTGATCGAGCGCGAGCCCCGCCGCCGTCGGGCGCCAGAACCGCACGAGGTCGAACCCGAGATCCGTCGTGGCCACGCGCCCATCCGGCAGGAAGGCGGCGGCATGAGCGTGCGACACCCGCGGCTCGGCGCCGACCCGGGTGCCGTACGGATCGGATGCCGCAGCGCCCACGCCCGCCCTGGTTGCCGACGCGCCGGATGTCGGAACGTTCGCCGCGTCGCGGCCGACATGTGGCGTGTCGGCCCCCGATCCGGCATCGGAATCCTCGCCGAACAGCGCCGCCCGCACCGCCGCTGCCTTGTCCTCGGCATCCGGGACCGGCCGGCCCTCGGCATCCAGACCGATGCGCACGACCTTGCCGTCGCCGTAGCAGGATGCGACGAGGGACTTCCCGCTCGGCGCGACCGCGAGATGACAGACGTTCTCGCCGACCGGAACGCGATCGCCCAGCGGCGCGAGGGTCGCCTCGCCGGTGCGGGCGAAGGCCTGCACCGCGGCATCCCCTTCCAGCGCCGCGTAGACGACGTCGAGCCGGGGATGCTCGGCCAGCCACGACGGCGACGGTGCGGCCGCGACCGCGCCCCGATACGCGAGCGTCGTCGCCGACTGCGCGTCGCCCGCGAGCAGACCGATGCCGTCCGCCGACCCGTCCATGCCGGCGCCGTAGCCACCGAGCCAGAACCGCGTCATCAGTCGAGCAGGTCGTGGCGCACGATGATCTCGTCACGAGCGGGGCCGACCCCGATGACCGAGATGCGCGTGTTGCTCATCTTCTCCAGCGCGAGCACGTAGTCCTGCGCGTTCTGAGGGAGATCCTCGAAACTGCGCGCCTTCGAGATATCCTCGGACCACCCCGGGAAGTACTCCAGAATCGGCTTCGCGTGGTGGAAGTCGGTCTGGTTCACCGGAACATCCTCGAAGCGGACGCCGTCGACGTCGTACGCCACGCACACCGGGATCTGCTCGAGACCGGTGAGGATGTCGAGCTTGGTGAGCACGAGGTCGGTGATGCCGTTGATGCGCGTCGCGTAGCGAGTGATGGGCGCGTCGTACCAGCCGACGCGGCGCGGACGGCCGGTGGTCGTGCCGAACTCGAAGCCCTGCTTGCGCAGCCACTCGCCCTGCTCGTCGAACAGCTCGGTCGGGAACGGACCGGAGCCGACGCGCGTCGTGTACGCCTTGACGATGCCGACGATGCGGTCGAGCGCGCCGGGGCCGACACCGGAGCCGGTCGAGGCGCCGCCGGCGGTGGCGGACGACGAGGTGACGAAGGGATACGTGCCGTGGTCGACGTCGAGCATGGTGGCCTGGCCGCCCTCGAACACGACGACCTCGCCGCGGCCGAGCGCCTGGTCGATGAGGTGGCCGGTATCGGCGACCATCGGCCGCAGCCGCTCGGCGTACGACAGCAGGTCGTCGACGATCTCGTCGGCGGTGATCGCGCGGCGGTTGAAGATCTTCACCAGCAGGTGGTTCTTCTGATCCAGCGCACCCTCGACCTTCTGACGCAGGATGTTCTCGTCGAACAGGTCCTGCACGCGGATGCCGACGCGGTTGATCTTGTCGGCGTACGCCGGACCGATGCCACGGCCTGTGGTGCCGATCTGACGCTTGCCGAGGAAGCGCTCGGTGACCTTGTCGAGCGTGCGGTGGTACTGCGTGATGATGTGCGCATTCGCGCTGACGCGCAGCCGCGAGACGTCGATGCCACGCGCCGACAGCGCCTCGAGTTCACTGAAGAGCACTTCGAGGTCGATCACGACGCCGTTGCCGATGACCGGGTTCACACCGGGAGACAGGATGCCGGAGGGCAGCAGGTGCAGCGCGTACTTCTCGTCGCCGACGACGACCGTGTGCCCGGCGTTGTTGCCGCCATTGAACTTCACGACCCAGTCGGTGCGCTCACCGAGAAGGTCGGTGGCCTTCCCCTTGCCTTCATCGCCCCACTGGACGCCGACGATAACGATTCCTGGCATGGGTGAACCCCCTTGCTTTCGCCGGGTTTGCACCGGCCGATGAGCTGGCCCGCTTCGGGCGGCTCCATCCTATCGAAGGGGGATGGACACCCTCGATGAGGTCAGCGATCGGAGATGGTCCGGCGTGAGATGCCGAGCTCTGCAAGCCGATCCTCCGCCAGGCGGCGTTTCAACTCGAGCGATTCGCCGATCTCCATGGCCAGCCGCGGACGGGACCGGATCAGTTCGTCCACCGCACCCAAAGGCACCACGACCACGGTCAGGATCTCGGATGCCACCGTCACGGCCTGCGACCTCTGACGCGTGAGCGCCGTGTGCCCGATGATCTCGCCCGGTTCGGCCGTCCCGAAATCGACGCGGGCGCCGTCGACCTCGATCGAGAGCGCAGCCCGACCGGACACGACGACGGAGACGCGTTCGGGGATCACGCCGGACGGCAGGACGACTTCGCCGACGCCGAACCTCTCGAGGTGGGCCGTTGCGGCGAACCCTTCAACGTCCTCGTCCCGCAGGTGCAGCGTCGGAGCGATCTTCCCGATCGCCTCGCGCAGCAGCGCGGGCTCGGAGAGCGGATCCGTGGAGTCCCCGTCCAGCGCGAACCCGCGACGCCGCGACGCGTACCAGAGCCACGACAGATACATCGAGAGCGTGTTCGCGGCATCCGCGGGCCCCGCCAGCGGGATCGACACGCTGTACGCACCACCGCCGCTGTAACCCACCCCGGCGCGCTCCCCCTTGATCCGCATGGGGAGGGCGTCAGCCACCTCGAGCAGCAGCGCCATGACCTCATGCGGCGGGTCGTCTGTTGAGAACTTGACTTCGGTCGTGGCCGAGTAGGGCCCCTCCGGCTCACTCAGGTTCGTGAACGACGCACCGGAAAGGCTCGAGTTCGGCACGATCTGGATGCCGGAGCCGGTGTCGATGTGCACGGCACGCCAGTTCACCTCGACGACCCGCCCGCGGACCCCGGCGGCATCCAGCCAATCACCGATCTTGAACGGCTGCTCGAACAGCAGGAGCAGTCCAGAGATCACCCCGCCGACGGCGTTCTGCAGTGCGAGCCCGATCACGATCGACGTCACGCCGAGTGCGGTGATGAGGCCGCCCACATCGGCATCCCACACCCAGGAGAAGAGCAGAGCCAGACCGATCACGACCAGCGCGAGACGCGCGATCTCGACGAAGATCGTCGGGATCCGATCCCGCCACGAGCCGGGTTCCGCATTGGCGAAAAGCGCGACGTTGAACGACGACAGCACGAGCAGGATCACGAGGAATCCGAAGACCGTGGCCACGACCCTGACCCACACCTGATCCGCCGGCGACTGCAGAGCGAATCCCAGCAGCGCGAAAAGCGCCCCGATGGGGATGACCCAGTTGCGCAGCAGTCTGAGCGGACCGGCGATCGGGTTGTCCTTGCGGGTGAATGCGCCGATGAGCTCGGTGAGCACGACCAGGACGACCGGGACGCCGATGGCGATGCCGATCACCCACCAGGCCCACCCGTCCTGGAACGCGTCGGCCATCTCAAGCCACCTTCCACACGGTCTCGGTCCGGCCCTGCACCTCGACGGTCCCCGCTTCGGTGTACGCGAACATCTCCTGCGTGCGATCACGCACGGTCTGGCTGACGTAGATGCCCGGTTCACCGGTGACCGAGCGCACCCGATACGCGAGGTTCACGGCGTCGCCCCACAGGTCGTATGCCAGGTTCGTGCGCGCCACCAGACCACTGGTCACGGTTCCGGTGTCGACGCCCGCCCTGATCGCGATCGAGCTGTTGTTCTGGGCGTTGAACCGGGCGGCCGCGTCCCGTAGACCGCGGGCGAACTCCACACTGCGGCGGACGTTGTCGACGCGCGGGACGGCGAGACCAGATGACGCGAGATATCCACCTCGAAGGGTGCGCACCTTCTCGACCCCGGCCTTCTCGGCAGCCTCGTCGAATCCTCGCATCAGGGTGTTCAGGTAGCCGATCTCCTCCTCCGCGGAAAGCTCGCGCGCGAAGTCGTCGAATCCGACCAGCTCGGCGAACACGACGGACACGTTCTCGTGCGCCTCGGTGATCGCTTCGTCCCCCTGGCGGTACTTGGCGGCTGCGCTCTCCGGCATGAGCGTGAGCAGCAGCTTCTCGTTCTCCTTCTGCTGCTCATCGATGAGGTCCTGCTTGATCCGCAGGCTCGAGGCCATGTCGTTGAAGGCGCTGCCGAGATCTCCGAACTCGTCGCGAGACCCCTGTGGCACCTGAACATCCAGGTCCCCTTCCGCCACGCGATGCACGGCTCCGACCAACCGGTGGATCGGGCGCGTGAACACCTGCGCGAAGGCCAGCGAGAGCACCGACACCGCGAGGATGATGCCGAGGAGCGAGAGCAGCACGTTGCGCGTGAAGTCTGTGACAGGTGCGAAAGCCTCGGCCGAGTCGATGCGGGCGACGATCACCCAATCCAGGCCTTCGATCTCCAATGGCGCATAGGCTGTCACGCTGTCCACGCCGAGATATCCGTCGCCCGTCGTGGTCCCCGACTTGCCGGCCTGCGCCTGCGCGACCGCGAACGTGTTGATCGGCTGGAGCAGAACGGTGCCGCCGACGTCGACGATCCGTTCGGCCACCGACGGAGGCGTGCCGCCGTTGACGGCGTGCTGGGCGTACGAGTCCGGGTCCTCGATCAGTCGACGTGAGGTGCTGCGCATCAGATCGTCGAGACCGACGAGATAGACCTCTCCGGTGTCGCCGAGGCCTTGGCTCTTCCACTGCTCCGAACCGGTTGTGACGTCGTTGATCGTGTCGATGGAGAGTTGGAACGCAATCGCGCCGGTGATGCGCTCGTCGTTGCCGACGGGCGAGACGACCCAGATCGACGGAACGTTCAACGATGGGATCCATCGCTCGAAGTCGGTCATGGCAATGGCGTCCACGGAATTGGTGGCGATCGCGTCCGTGTACGCCTGCGACAGCTGCGACTCCCGATACGGACCGGTGAGCAGATTGGTGCCGAGATCGACCCCCTTGTACGCACTGAACACGACATCGCCGTCGAGATTCAGCAGCAAGGCGTCCTCGTACCCCAACCTGTCGACCAGACGCGTGAAGTAATCGCCGTATCGTTCGGTCGCCGCGGAATACGCCGATCCATCGCCGGCGTCGTTCATCCTGAGCAGCTTGTCGTAGTCGGTGTCGAAATCCTGGTTGGTCGTCGAATAGTGGATCTGCGCGTACTGCCCTGCGACGGTCTCGGGGATGAAGGCGGAATCGCCGTACTCTTCGCCTGTGCGCGCTTCGAGTTCGGGGATGAACATGTCGGTGTAGTAACTCTCCAGCTGCGACCGCTGCTCCGGAGCGATCACCTGCTGCTCGAGCTCTTCGTACCCGGCGTTGATCGCGGTCGACATGTTCTGCGCACTGAGATTGCGAGAGTTCAGCGAAGCCTGTTCGCGCACGTCGTCCACGGCTTCGACGACTTCCGCCGAGCGCATCGAGCGGATCGTGATGAGCTGGTCGATCGCCGCGTCGTGCAGCGACTGGCGACCGTTGATGAACCCGATCGCGCCCACCACGATCGACGACAGCAGGCTCACACTGAGCAGCATGATCAGCAGCTTCGACTGGATGCTGAGACCTCCGCGGGGTCGCCGTCGCCGCTTCTTCGTACTCTCGACCGCGTCCAGCCCGTCGCTCATGCGCCCTCCCTCGCCGTGCGTCGCTGCCCCTCGGGCACGACTCTAGCGATATACCGCTCGCGCGCGGAACCCCTGACGATGGATCGCCCTGCGCCGGAACGCCCTAGATCACGAGCGGGTCGTGCAGGCCGCGAAGCCACCGCTCGGCGGCGTCCGCATCGCGCGCGAGCATCGCCTCGCGCAGACCCCGATAGGCCACGGCGCGCGCCGCGAGCGGCGGCTGGTCCAGCCGAGCACGACGGACGTTGCGCTCGAGCAGCGGAGCCGCATCGGACATGACCCGCGTGAGAACAGCGTTCCCCGAGTGCCGCGACACGTACGCGATGAAGGCCCGCGCCGCGCGCATGAGCTCTCCGACATCGTCGCGATCGGCAGCGTCGATCATGCCGTCGAGACGCGAGACCGCCTCGGTGAGCTCGGTCTCATCCATGCGGCGGACAGCGAGCTGCAACGCGAGACCGGCCTGCAGCGCGGTGTATTCGAGCGATCCGGCAGCCAGCTCTTCGGACACCCCGGTCACCCGGGTGTACCGGCTCGGCGACACCTCGACCAGCCCGATCCAGGCGAGGCGCTGCAACGCCTCGCGCACCGGCGTGCGAGAGATGCCCAGCGTTTCGGCGATCTCCTTGTCGCTCAGTCGATCGCCGGGCTCCAGCTGCTCCTCCACGATCGCGTCGCGGAGCACCTCGTAGACACGATCGCCGAGCGAGTGCGCGACGTTCACGTTCAGGCGCAGCCGTTCTTCCAGCTGCGCATCATGCATCCCCATGTTCTCGGCCTTTCTCCCGCCGCGAACCCCCCAGTCCTCCACAACCCTACGCGCGCTCGATGTAAGCAGCCTGATGCTCTCATCCTGAATCAGCGATATATCCGCCGATGGCGATAGCCGCTACGCTGACGCGCGGAGGAACACATGAACTGGTGGGCATACGTCCGACTTGCCGCCGCCGTCCTCGGCGCGGCTGCCATCACCCGGCAGGCGTGGCTCGTGATCAGCAATGCGCTCGCCTCCGACACGGAGTGGGGCTCGCACCTGCCGACCGTGGTGACGAACTTCTTCAGCTACTTCACGATCCTCTCGAACCTCGTGGCCGTCGTGGCGCTGGCCATCGGCGGGATCTGGATGCTGCGCAACCGGCGCACCTCCGACGCCGAGCCGGCGTGGCTCGCGACGCTTCTCGTGTGCGCGAGTTCGTACATGATCGTCACCGGCATCGTCTACAACATCCTGCTGCGCAACATCGCTCTCGCCGGCCTCTCGGACGTGTGGACCAACGAGACGCTGCACGTGGCGATCCCCGTGGTGATGCTGCTCGACGTGCTGTTCGCCCCTCGGCGGCGCGCTCTGCCGTGGTCGGTGCTGTGGATCGTCGCCGCGTTCCCGATCGTGTGGGCCGCGTACACGCTCATCCGGGCGGAGTTCATCACGGCGCCCCTCACCGGATACTCGTGGTGGTACCCGTACCCGTTCCTCAATCCGCACGAGGTGCCGGCCGGATACATCGGTGTGGCCGGCTACGTCCTGGGCATCGCGGTCGTCATCGTCGCCGTCGGCGCGTTCGTGGTGTGGATCGGTCGGCGCCGCGGCATCCGATCCTGACGCGGACGGACCTCACGGCATCCGATACCCCATGCCGCGGACGGTCTCGATGCGCTCGGCACCGAGCTTGCCACGCAGATGCCCGATGTAGACATCGACGACGTTGGATCCTGGGTCGAAGTCGTATCCCCAGATGCGGCTGAGCAGCACCTCGCGGCTCAGCACCTGGCCCGGATGCCGCACGAACTCCTCCGCGAGGGCGAACTCCCGCGCGGTGAGGTCGATCTCGACCCCGTCGACTCGTGCCCGGCGGGCGGACAGGTCGATCACCAGGTCGCCGTGCACGAGCTCGTTGATCGTCGGCGTCCTGGTCTGCCGCATGCGCAGCCGGATGCGAGCGAGGAGTTCCTCGAAGCGGAACGGCTTCGCGATGTAGTCGTCCGCCCCGCCCTCGAGACCCGCGACGGTGTCGCGCAGTTCGATGCGCACGGTGAGCATGATGATGGGCAGTTGCGAACCCGTCCCGCGGAGCTGCTCGAGCACCTCGAAGCCGGTCATCTCCGGCATGTTGACATCGAGGACGAGAAGATCGAACTCGTCGGTCAGCGCGAGCTCGAGCGCCTGCCTGCCGTTGTTCGCGACGCGGGTGGCGAAGCCGGCTGCTCGCAGCCCCTTCTCGAGGAATCCAGCGATACGCGGTTCGTCATCGGCGATGAGGATGGAGGGCATCACTCGCCTCCTGTCGATCGCGCCTGCGGATCCAGCGTATCGGCGTCGTCGGCACCGGATGCCGCGGACGGTGAGATCGGGATGCTGAGCGTGAACAGGGCACCGCCGCCCTCGGCATCCTCGGCCAGCGCCTCGCCGCCGTGCTGCTCGGCGATGAGCTGGACGATGCTGAGTCCGAGACCGCTGCCGTCAGGGCCGCGCCCGCCGTCCTGAAGTCGTTGGAAGCGCTCGAAGATGCGCTGCTTGTCCTCATCCGGGATACCGGGGCCGTGGTCCCTGACACGCAGCAGCAGCCGACCGCCCGCGAGCTCGGAGGACAGTTCCACCGCGCCTCCGCCGTGCGTCGCGGCGTTCTGGATGAGTTGCAGCATGGCCTGCGTGACGCGGGCCGCGTCGATCTCGGCATCCCCTTCGGCGACATCGCCGAGCACGACGTCCGTGTCGGCGATCATCGTCGCCTTCTGCGCGATCGTGCGCAGCAGCGTTCCGGCCGGAACGTGCGCGCGTCGCAGTCCTTCGTCGTCGAGCAGGACGGCGACATCGACGAGATCGCCGACGAGCCGCCCCATGCGCTCGACCTCGTCGACGGCGAGCAGCCGGGTGTGCTCGACGTCGATGGGGTCCTTCGCGTCCATCACGTCGAGGTAGCCGTGCACGATCGTGAGCGGCGTCTTCAGCTCGTGGCCCACGTCGCCGAGCAGCCGCCGCTGCGCGGCCATCGCCTCATCGATGCGGTCGAGCATCCCGTTCATGGTCCGGGCGAGGCCCGAGACGTCGTCTCGACCGCGCAACGGGAGGCGCTCGTCGAGCGAGAGGGCGGAGACGCGCTCCGCCATCTCGCGCATCTCGCGCAGCGGCCGAAGCAGCCGCGTGGAGACGAACCACGACACGGCCGCGATCACGGCCAGCGCGCCGATCGCGGTGATCAGATAGGCGCGGGCCGAGAGCTCGAGACCGCCGAACTCCAGATCGAGGTCGTAGACCGTGACGAACAGCGCCGCGGTGTCCGGATCCGACGAGACCTCGACGGGCGCCGCGAGGTAGGACCAGTCCTTCCCGTTCTCCCGGTAGGTGCCCGCGACGACGTCGCCACCGGCGGTCTCGTCGGCCACGCGGCGGACGAAATCCGCGTCCGCACTCGGGTCGACGTCGCGCCCGACGCCGGGGACGAGCGCGACCTCGCCGTCGATCAGCCCCATCGCGCCGCTCGTCTCGCCAGGCACGAGCACTCGCATGATGCTCGCGAGTGCGTCGGTCGCGTCGGTCCATCCGCCATCAGGGGGCGTGCCGACGATCAGACGAGTGGATTCCAGATCCGCGCGGAGCTGATCCTGAACGCTCTCGGTGATGCGATAGCGCTCAACGGCGTAGACGGCCATGCCGACCGCGAGCATCCCGAGCGCTGCGACGAGGGTGATCACGATCGTCAACCGCGCCCGCACCGAGAACCCGGCCGCGTCGGAACGCGCGTCGGGTGCGGTCGGCTCGCGCACAGGCATGGGAACCATTGTCGGGGATCCGGATGCCGGAACCCATGCCTGTGGATCTAAAAGAGCTTTCATCTTCCTTTACCCCGCCGCTTAGATCCGTCGTTCATCCTTGTATGCGGGACGCAGCGCTTTCGCGCGGCCTGGGGAGGAAACGATGAACAGGAAGACCCTGGTGACGGTCGCCGTCGCCGGTGCGCTCGGCCTGGTCGCCGTGACCGCTCCGGCTGTGGCATCCGCGTTCGGCGCGTCCGACCGGGACTCGACCAGCGTCGTCGTCCCCGGCGGCATCGTGACCGACGTCGTCTCGACCGACGAACCGCTGGTCGATCGGAGCACCGCGATCCGCACGGCCGTTCCGACGCCGGCGGCCTCCGCCGTTCCGGTTCCGCCTCCGGTCGCACCGCCGCCCGCCGAAGAAGAGCGGGACGAGGAACTGGAGGCGTACGACGCCCCGGCACCCGTCGTCGTTTCACCGGTGACTCCCCCGAACGGCCTACCCGACAGCGACGACCGCGATCGTGACGACCGCGGTCGGAACGACGACGGTCCGACAGCCGTGAATCCCGAGCCGCACCACCCGTCCGACACAGCGGGATCCGATTCGGATGGCGACCGGCGTGAGGAGGACGCCCGCGGCGACGACCGCCGTGAGGACGACCGCGGGCATCGCGATGATGACCGTCGGGACCATGACCATCGCCACGGCGATGATGACGACCGTCGCGATGACGACGGGTGGAGCCGCTGACCCAGGTTCCCCACAAGCTCGGCGGCCGACGTTCCCCCTCCCCAATGCGCGAATCCCCCGTTCGCGTGAACGTCGGCCGCCGGATCTCTTCTCGCTGCCCCGGCATTTGTGGGTCGGGGACACCGCCACGTGCACAACCGCACTCCCGCCTGCGACGCTGGCGTCACAGTTGTGGCCCGGTCAGGTGAGGGCGTCGATGACTCTGCGGGTCTGCGTGTAAGTGGCGTGCGGGTAGAGCGTGACGGCGGGGAGCTCGTTCAGGCGATCAGGGATGGATTCCGTGACGACGGCGACGGCAGGCTGGAGGCCTGCGGCGAGCTGGAGGGCGAACTCCCGCAGGTACCCTTCGGTAAGCCCTGCGTCGGCTTCGAGGCGTCGGATGCTGTCGGCGTTGAAGGTACCGAGGGTGTTGGCGCCGTCGACGGTGAAGGCGAGCTCGACGTTGTCGAAGACGGCAGGATCGTGGGCGAGGATTTGCTCTCGTGGCTTGAACGGGAGCGAGCTGTTGAGGTCGTAGAAGGGGGCGAGCACGCTACGACCGGGCACATGGGTGAGGGAGTAGTTCTTGGAGTGGCCGTCGTTGTGACCGATGATCCAGGAGAAGACGTGCAGCTTCGCGAACCGTTCTTTGGCGGTCTTGGCGTCGGCGGCGCTGAGGTTGCGGTCGAAGATGGTGAAGATGTCACGGTAGCCGGGGCCGCCGTCGGACTCGTATTTCTGAACGTGGGACGTCCCGGTAGCTTGCGCGAGGTCTTCCTGGTGGAGTCGGCCGATGGCGCCGTTGTCGTCGAAGCGGTCGAAACGTTCCACAATGAGGACGTGCTCACCGTCGAACTCGGCGATCACGGATGCGGCTGCGTTGATCCCGAGCAGGCGCGCGACCTGTAGCGTGATGTGCTCGGTGACGTCGGAGCCGGGCAGGGGCTGCATGCCCGGATTGAAGATGTGTGTCGACGGCTGCCGCCCAGACGGCTCGAACCACTGATCGTCGCGAAGAGTGAGCGCGAACTTCCCCTGAGCGCCGCCAAGCGAGAACCCTTCTTCGACGGCGCGGTGCTGCAGCCAGTCGGAGTCGTCTCGACGGATCTGCCGGATCCGGTCACCGATCTCCTTCTCTGTGAGCGGCGTCAGGTTCTCCTCCTGCCTGGGTGATGTGCCGGTGGGGTAGAACTCGAGCGCGCCGGCGACATCGGCGCCGTAGACGGAGAGCAGGTCGAAGGTGCTGTCGCTGGTCAGCTTCGCTTCCCGCGCCCAGCGTGAGCGGACGTCAGCGCGGTCGGGCATGAGATTGTCGAGGAACCGCTTGGTTGCTTCATTCCCGAACGGGGTCGTGACGACGGGGAGTGTCACGGAGATGGGGACGGGGCTGTCCGACTCGACGTACTCGGGCAGGTAGCGCAGTTGCAGGTTTTCGCCTCGCCGGACGATCGTGGCGACGTGAGCGTCGTAGAGGTACACGTTGAGGGCGCGGATCATTCGACACCCCCCGCGGCATCCGGGTCAGCATCCGCTCGGGCCTCCGCGGTGGCCCGAGGGCCGGCTTCCCCCGCTCGCGGCGGATTGATGAGAACGGAGCCGGGGATGGTGAGACGCTCGGTGAGCCCGCGGGAGGCTTCACGGATGGAGGCGAGTGCCGCGGGGTCGAGGTTGACCTCGATCTGCGTGAGGAGGCCGGAGGTGTCGATCTTGGGCAGGAGCGAGGGGTCGATCTGGGGGAACGAGCCAAGGACCTGCTTGTTGAGCGCTTCGAGCGTGCCCGAGCCGATCAGCGGTGTGATGCGCTGGGCGAGTGCGTCGGCCGCGGCCTGGGCAGCGCCGCTCATGGCGACAGCAGCGGTGCGGCCGTCAGTGGTGGCGTCCAGGTGGATGCCGAGACGGTCGAGGATGAGCAGCACCGTGTCGAAGGAGGTACCACCGTTGCCACGTTCGAGTCGGGCGAGAGACTGACGAGTGATGCCGACCTCGTCGGCGACGTCCTGTTGGGTGAGGTTCCGTTGAGCGCGCGCGTTCTTGACCAGACGCGCGAGGTCTGATGCCGTCTGTAGTTTCACGTCGACCACCCCATCCGTGTTCGAAAAATGGCACCACAAGCTGTTGTTAGAAGAAACAACCACCCGACTGATGTGAGGTAAAGAGGACATCTTGCCGATGTGTGAAAAAAGTAACACGTCCCGGCGGGACAGGATACAGGCACCCCCGAGGGTCAGTCCTTCAGTGAACGGATCGCCGCGATCAGGATGCCGAAGGCGATCACGGGCAGCCCGACCGTGGCGGAGCGGAAGTTGCCGTTGAGCGTCGGAACGACCACGCACGTCGCGACCCCGATGACGAAGATCGCGATGATCGTCACACGCCAGAGCCGGTCGCTGCGAGTGGGGGTCGGTGTCGTGGTCATCTGTTCGCTCTCTCGATCGGATCGGTGCCGTCGACGCGTGAGCGCAGCGGCGCGTCCACTCTAGAGACGCACCCGCCCCGCTGTCTGTCGGCCTTTCGGGGGACGGCAACCCGCGCGGGTTACGCTGTTTCCCGGGGGTGGCATTGACGTGTCTCCCCCGGTGCGAGCGAGGAGACCGAGATGAACCAGCCCTACCCCGCGTCGAACGGCGGCCCGGCGGTCCCTCCGCCTCCGCCGGCACCCGCGCCGCCGATCAGCAGCGTCCCCACCACGATGAGCGCGCCGGCACCGGCCACCACCACCACCTCCACCGCGGCATCCGGTCCGCAGACGACGGATGCCGAGCTCGCCCGCGCGACCGAGATCCTCCGGATCATCACTGACGCGTACTCGGCCAAGATGGTCGGCCAGGAGAGACTGCGGCTGAGCCTGCTGATCTCGCTCATCGCCGGCGGTCACATCCTGCTCGAGAGCGTGCCGGGCCTTGCGAAGACCACCGCGGCCAGCACCCTCGCCGACACGGTTCGAGCGCAGTTCAAGCGCATCCAGTGCACGCCTGACCTCCTCCCCAGCGACATCACCGGCAATCAGATCTACGACGCCGCGACAGGATCGTTCCGCACCGTGCTCGGTCCGGTGCACGCGAACTTCGTGCTGCTCGACGAGATCAACCGCTCCAGCGCCAAGACGCAGTCGGCCATGCTCGAGGCGATGCAGGAGCATCAGACCACCATCGGCGGCGAGGTGCACCACCTGCCGAGGCCGTTCCTCGTCATCGCGACGCAGAACCCGATCGAGCAGGAGGGCACCTACGAGCTCCCCGAGGCGCAGATGGACCGCTTCCTCCTCAAGGAGATCGTCGAGTACCCCAGCCCCGCCGAGGAGTTCGAGATCCTCAACCGCATCGACTCCGGCGTGCTCGACCCCGACCGCCACGTCGGCAGCGCGGTCTCCCTCGCCGACATCGAGCAGCTGCAGGACATCGCGAGCCGCGTGTACGTGGATGCGTCGATCCGCAACTACATCGTCCAGCTCGCGTACGTCACACGGAACCCGGCGCCGTACATCGGCGAGGAGCGCGCCCGCCTCATCAAGTACGGCGCGAGCCCCCGCGCCTCGATCGCTTTCCTGCAGGCGTCCAGGGCCCTCGCCCTCCTCATGGGGCGCACGCACGTCGTCCCAGAGGACATCCGCACGCTCCGCCACCTCGTCCTGCGCCATCGCGTGCTGCTGACGTTCGAAGCGGATGCCGAGGGCGTGCGCAGCGAGGACATCATCGACCAGATCTTCGCCGCGGTGCCGACCCCGTAGTCCATGGCCAGTCTGATCACCAGGGTGAGGGCGAAGCTCTTCATCCACTCGTCGCAGAAATCGATGCACGCCCTCGACGGCGCGTATGCGTCGCTCATGCGCGGGCGCAGCCACGACTTCGAGGACCTGCGCGCCTACGAGTACGGCGATCAGGTGCGCGACATCGATTGGCGCGCGACAGCGAAGCAGGGCACGCCCCTGGTCAAGCGCCACCGGGCGCTGCGGATGCACACCGTGATGTTCGTCGTCGACACCGGCCGCGGCATGACCGCGCTCGCGCACGACGAGCGTCCGAAGAAGGAGCTCGCGATCCTCGCGACCGGCGCCCTCGGCATCCTGTCGCTGCGGCACGGCGACGACTTCACCGTGGTGCACGGCGATGCCTCCGGCATCCGGCGGATGGCGCCCGCGCGCAGCGAAGGCGCACTCGAGCACGCCCTCCGGCGCATCGATCACGCCATCGGCACCAGCACGGCACCGAGCGACCGCAACGGGTTGCTGAGCTATGTCGCCCGCACCGTCTCGCGGCGCATGATCCTCGTCGTCGTCACCGACGAGGCACCGGTGACCGACGAGACCGAACGGCTGCTGCGCCGACTGCGCGTGCAGCACGACGTCCTGTGGATCGCACTGCGCGACGCCGACCCCGTGCTCGATCACATGACCGGCCGCGTTCGCGCAGACGTCTACAGCCGCTGGCAGGTGCCGGACTTCGTCCAGGGCGACGAGGCGATCGTGCGCGAACTCACGGCGCTCGCCGCCGCCGACGCCGCGCGCCGTGACGAGCTGCTGGACCGTCTCGAGATCAGCCGCGTCGATCTGAGCACGCAGGACGATGCCGTCACCGACCTCCTGCGCATGCTGAACCGGAGGGCCAATGTCCGGTTCTGACGAGCTCTACCCTCCTGCTCAGTACGGCTGGGGCTGGATGCTGCTCGCCCTCGGCATCCTGGCGGTCCTGATCCTGGCCGCCTGGATCGTCGTCGTCCTGACCCGCCCGAAGCGCCGCCTGGAACTCACCGGCGCCGCACCGCTGGGACCGACCCGGATCGACGAGGTGCTCGCGGTGCTGCGCACCGAATACCTGCAGCAGATCGACCGCATCGAGGCGGCCTACGGTGCCGGTGAGATCGACGCCAAGCGCGCCAACCTCGAGCTCAGCCGCACCGTGCGCGCGTTCGTCAACGAGTACAGCGGTGTCGAAGCACCAGTGCTCGCGCTCGACGACCTCATCGCGATGGGCGTGCATCCGGCGCTCATCGATGCACTGCACCGGCACTACTACCCCAGCGTGTTCCGCCGTGGCCCCGCCATCGATCCGGCCGCCGGCGTCTCCGCGGCCCGCACGGTGGTGACGGCATGGAACTAGCGAACATCTGGATGCTCGTCGGCGCCGTCTTCGCCGTATTGATCGCCGCCGGCATCGGGTTGCTGGTGGGCCTGCGTCGACGCAGAGCGGATGCCGCCTCCGACGCCGCCCCGATCGCCCGCGCCGAGCGGCTGCGCACTCTGGGTTCGTTCCGGCAGGCGGTGCGCCGGCGGGCGCTCGCTCTGGGCGGCCTGCTGGCTCTCGCCTCCGTGACCGTGCTGCTCGCGGGTGTCGTCGCCGCCCGGCCGATGTCGTCGCAGACCATCCAGCCCGTCAACACGAGCCGCGACATCATGCTGTGCCTGGACGTCTCCGGATCCATGAGCGACGTCGACATCGAGGTGCTGACGGTCTTCGACGAGCTGCTCGACGGGTTCGAGGGCGAACGCATCGGGCTGGTGATCTTCAACAGCTCGGCCGTGCAGATCTTCCCCCTGACGGACGACTACGAGTTCGTCCGCGAGCATCTGCAGCGCATCAGGGAGAGCTTCGACTATGTCCAGGACATCCCGGAGCACTGGGTCGGCACGCTGAACGGACCCGGCGCATCGCTCATCGGCGACGGACTCGCATCCTGCGCCATGGGTTTCGATCATGAGGGCGACGAACGCAGCCGATCGATCATCCTGGCCACGGACAACGAGGTCAACGGCGCATCGATCGTGACCCTCGACGAGGCGGCGGCGTACGCGGCATCCAAGCAGATCCGGGTGTTCGCCCTGAACCCGGTCGAGGGCAAGGACACCGAACCCAGCGAGGAGCTCATCGCCGCGGCCGAGGCGACGGGCGGGGCGGCCTTCGGGCTGCGCGAGACGACGACGGTCGCGGACATCGTCACGCAGGTGCAGGAAGAGGAGGCCACCGAGCTCCGCGGGCAGGCGCAGGTGGTGTGGAGCGACGACCCGAACCTGTGGATCGTGCTGCTGGTGCTCCCCGTGCTCGGTCTCATCGTCGTGCTGTGGAGGGTGCGACTGTGATCTTCCAACCCGTCCTGAACCCCTGGCTCATCGCGCTGATCGGCCTGCCGCTCGTCGCGGTCGCCGTGCTCTGCCTGGTCAAGGCGCCCGACCTGCGTGCACGGATGCTGTGGGTCGGGCGGGTCCTCGTCGTCCTGGCGTGCTGCGCGCTGCTGCTGCGCCCCGGCATCCCCGGCGGGACGAGCCAGACCCTCGCGACCGACACCGATGTCGTCCTGGTCGTCGACACGACGGCGAGCATCGTCGCCGAGGACTGGGACGGCGACCGGCCGCGCCTGGACGGCGTCCGCGCGGACGTGCAGGCGATCATCGACGAGTACCCCGGCGCCCGTTTCGCGCTGGTCACGTTCGACGCCACAGCCGAACTGCGGATGCCGTTGACCACCGACACCACCGCTCTCGCGTCCGCGATGGAGGTGCTGCGCCCCGAAGTCACGTCGCAGTCGCAGGGCTCGTCGATCGGCGTGGCGAGCACGCTGGTGTCCGAGACGCTGGAAAGCGCGGCGTCGTCTTCGCCGGATCGTTCGCGGATGGTGTTCTACTTCGGCGACGGCGAGCAGACGGCCGCCACCGAGCCTGAATCGTTCGCGGCGAGCGCCGAGTACACCGACGGCGGAATCGTGCTCGGCTACGGCACGGCGGAGGGCGGCCCGATGAAGGACACGTCCCTCGGCGACACCGGCGACTCGTACATCCAGTACCAGGGCGCGGACGCGCTGTCGGTGATCGACGAAACGAATCTGCAGACCATCGCCGAGGAGCTCGGCATCCCGTACCAGCATCGGACGGCGGATGCCGCGATCGAGCTGCCAGAGGCGCCCACCACGACCACGAACTACGCCGAGTCCGGTGAGGTGGGCAACGTGATCGAGCTGTATTGGATCGCCGCGGTCGCGATGGGGCTGCTGCTCGCCGTCGAACTCGCCGTGGCGACCGCGCGCGTCGCGCGGCTGCGCGGGCTGTCCTCACGACCAGGGGGTGACCGATGACCGCTGCGAGTTCGACCGACGCGGCCGCCGCACTGCTGGCCGCGAACCGGCGACGACGCAGCATCCGGAAGTGGATCGTGATCGGAACGCTCCCGCTGACCGTGGCCGCACTGCTGTTCACCGGCAAGCTGCTCAGCATGTACGCGTTCGCGCACCAGTCGATCACGTCGTACGTCGTGGGCGACTACGAGGGGACGATCCGCGCCGGTGAGGGACAGGAGTTCCTGAACTGGTTCGAGCCGTACAAGGCGCCGTTCAACGTCGGCACAGGTCTCGCCGGCTCGATGCGGCTGCCCGAGGCCCGCGCGAAGTTCGAGGAGGCGCTGCCCCTCGCGCACGGTCTCGAGGTCTGCGGCGTGCGCGTCAACCTCGCGCTCGTGATCGAGCAGATGGGCGATGCGGCTCGTGACGAGGGCGACGGCCCCGGCGCCGCCGCCCTGTACGCGGAAGCGCTCACGGTGACGCTGGAGACGCCGGCGGAGTGCGGGGAACCAGAGGCCGATGAGCAGTCCTCGGACCCCGAGCGCAGCATGGGCGACACCATCGAGGAGACCGAGGAACGTCTCAAGCAGAAGCAGCAGCAGCAACAGCAGGAGCAGCAGCAGAACGGCGAGGGCGAGGAGCCGCAGGAGCAGCCCGAGCAGGAGGGACCCAGCGACGATCAGCTCGGCGACCTCGAAGATCGACTGAACCAGGGCCGGGAAGAGCGCCAGGAGAACGAGGACGGCGACGGCTCAGGCTCCGGGACGGACAAGCCATGGTAGATCCCGAAGAGCAGCGCGCCCGCTACGTCACGAACTCCGACGGCGCCCCGCCGCTGCCGCCCCCTGGCGGCTACCGCGGTGCACGTCGCACTCCCGACCCCGCCGCCGTCGCCGTGCAGAACGCGGTCGCGACGAGCGAGACCCCGAAGCAGCCGGCGAACGCGGTCGGCTGGATCGCGCTCGTCTCCGGCATCCTGTTCGCGGTGATCCTGCTCGGCACGTTCCTCGCCGGCGGAACCGACACGATCTACGGCATCACGATGCTCGCCCTGCAACTGGTCGTGCTGGGTGTCGCGATCGCGGCGCTCGTCACGCGGCGCGGACGCCGGCTCGGCGCCGTCGCCCTCTCGATCGCGCTGCTGTTCAACATCGCGACGGTCGGCGCGATGGGAGCCGTGCAGACCTCGGCGTCCGGCAGCTACGAGGGCCAGAAGACCGAGGAGCAGAAGCACGAGGAGGCCTACCCCGGCGTCAAGGACACCCCGAACTCGGACATCCTCGCGCAGCCGTCGCTCGAAGAGGTGCGGGAGTCGTCCGAGGCGACTCTCGCCGACATCCGGGACCGCCTCAGCGACGAGTTCGGGTACACCTGGACCCCGGCCGGCGACGAGGACCTGCGCCCGGAGCGCAACGGCTACGGCGGCGAATCCATGCTCGTGCAGTACACCTCCGCGAAGTGGGGCACGAACGAGCCGATCCGGGACTACGACCGCAAGCTCGAGGTCATGGACGTGATCGACGACGTGCTGGCCGAGCACGACATGTGGGGGATCATCTCGCTGAACGACGCGTCCTCCGGCCTCGACGAGTCCATGCTGGAGAAGCTCTACGGCTCCGCAGACCCCCGGTCGCAGGACGTGTGGGAATGGTACAGCGACGATTACCCCGGTCCGCGCCGGTTCTACGCCACGATCTACGACACCTCGCACGACGAGACGGGCGACTTCACGGCATCCCGCGAGGCGCAGGCCGCCCGCACCGGCGAGCCGGTCGAGGGACTGCAGATCATGTTCCTCGCGCCGGACCTGCTCAGCGAAGCCGATCGGGCGGAGTTCGAGCAGAAGCTCCAGGACTACCCGGGGTACTGAAGCCGGATCAGTTCGCCAGCGACAGCCCGGCCGCGACCGCGAAACCGAGGACTGTGGCGAGACCCGTGAGGTCCTTCGCCTTGGACTGCGCGTCCGGGACCATCGAGTCCACGAGCATGACGAGCAGGGCGCCGGCCGCGAATCCGCTGGCCGCGGCGCGGAACTCGGTCGTCACGGCATCCGCCAGGGCGAAGCCCGCCACCGTCGCCAGCATGCACACGATCGCGACGCCCGCCCAGAGCCCGAGCACGCGGGTGCGCTTCATACCGCCGTCGAGCAGATCGGATGCCGAGCCGATCGACTCGGGCAGATTGGAGACGAGGATCGCGATGACGAGTGCGACGCTCACGCCTTCGCCCGAGGCGAGCCCGATACCGAGCACCAGCTGCTCGGGGATGCCGTCCAGCAGCGCGCCGACCGCGAGCGGAGCACCCTGCGACCCCGCGGATGCCGTCGCCCTCTTCTCGACGATGCGGTTGGCGAGGTAGTAGCAGCCGGCGCCGACCGCAACGCCGATCGCCAGCGGAAGGGGGCCCGCGAGATCGAGTCCCTCCTCCCAGAGCTCGAACGCGATGGATGCCATCAGGGCGCCGGCGCCGAATCCGAGGACGATGCCCAGCCACCGGGGCGGCCACGGCCGCAGTGTCGCGAGTACGGCACCGATGATCAGCGGCGCCGCCGCCACGGCTCCCCACAGGATCGCCTCGCCCATGTCGCACCTCCGAGCATCACTCTGGTGCTGAAATCCCGGACGGGTCGCGTGCCGCGCGGCGTGTCCCCCGGCATCCTGAGGCCGATACGTCGGACGGATGCCGAGGCGCCGGTGATCCAGCACGCGGCTGGTCGGGCGTCAGCGAAGTGCGGCGATGAAGACGCGACCCGGCGCACCTGACCCGCCGTCTCAGGTCGGTTCCACCCGCACGACCGTCAGCACCACGTCGGCGGGTGGCAGCGCGTGCTCTGCCACGACCTCGATGATCGCGTCGCGCACGCGCGCAATCGTGATCGACGCGGCCTCGGCCTCGCTCACGCCGATCGCCGCCTCGACCCCGGTGCGCTCCGCCTCTTCCGAGATCCGCAGTCGCGACCCCGCGTCGCGGAGTCCGACCGCCTGCGTCGTGACCTCCAGTGCGTTGCCCAGCAGCGTGCCGGAGCGATACAGCCCGACGACACCGGGAACGGCCAGGACCGCGGCCTCCAGCGCCGTGACCAGACGTTGGTCGGTCATCGTTCACTCCCCTCTCTCGGCGGTCGGCAGCAGGTGCACATCATGGACCCTGACGTCGACGCCGATGATCGCCAGATCGGTGTGCTGCTGCAGATCGCGCAGGATCTCGGCACGGACGGCGGCGGCGGTCTCGCCGACGGGGCGCCCGTAGAGGATGCTGATGTCGACGTCGACCCGGACCGGAGCGCCCGGTTGCGACACGTCACCGTCGAACCGGCATCGGCCGACCAGCACGCCGGGCACCCGGTTCTCGGCCCCGCGGACGAGGCCGCGCACGGCCCCCTCGGTGATCGCGAGGTCGCCCACGCCCGACACGTACGGGATCCTTCTGCCTGCGCGCGCATCCAGCGCGATCCCCGCCATCACCGCTGCCACCCAGGTGTCATCGACCCTGGCGAGGTCCTCCTCATCGGCCTGCAGGAGTTCGGGGGCCAGGCCGTGCAGGCGTTCCAGCGCGTCCAGCGCCAGCCGGCAACCCGGCGAGTCGTCGATGGACGGATCCGCGGGCTCCCGTCCGGCGTCCAGATACGCGCTCAGCTCCTGGATGGTGTGGCCGTCGAGATGCTCATGGTCGAAGTCCGGGGTCATCGCCATTGCTCCATCCTCACGATGATGTACTTGCGTGCACGGGCCAGCAGGCCCCGCACGGTGGATGCCGGGATCGACAGCTCCTCGGCGATCTCCTCGTAGGACTGCCCGCCGAGCTCGCGCAGGACCCAGCACTGCCGCTGCGCCTCCGGAAGCTCCTTGAGCACGTCGTCGAGCGCCGCCGCACGCTCCCTCGCCTCCACGATCCGCGGCGGCGACGTCTCCTCCGGCGCCTCGTGGTCGATCTCGTTCACGTCGAGATGCATCCGCGTCGCCCGGATCCGGTCCATCGCACGGCGGCTCACGATCCGCATGAGCCAGGGCCGCACCGCCGCCGGATCGTCGAGCTCATCCAGACGCTGCCACGCCACGACCAGCGTCTCCTGGACGATGTCGTCGACGTCGGCGGTTCCCCCGAGCAGACGGCGCGTGTGCGCCCGCATCATGGGCGCGTAGCGGCGGACGAGCACGGCGAATGCGGCCGTGTCCCCATCCACGGCGCGGGCCACGATCAGCGCGTCGTCGACGTCGTCCAGACGTGTCTGCGTCATCGGCTCACCGGACCCTGGTGCCGGATCGGAGGCGGTCGACGAACCGGTGCTCGCTGAAGTGCAGCAGCACCGGCATCCGCGTGCCGCACAGCGCCGCCCACTCGTCGATCGCCGCGCCGGCGGCCACGAGCACGCCGGCGAGATCCGCACCGCGACGTGGACGCACGCGGATCCGTACCACGGTCTCGCCGCGCACGACATGCACGTCGGTGTGCGCGGCGATCACGTCGGAGCGGCCCTGCAGTTCCGCGTCGACGCCTGCTCTGACGACGCTCGCATCCGCAGTGGTGACGCCGCCCGCGTCCCGCACCGACAGC
Organism: Microbacterium sp. STRO-1N; assembly: GCF_057748015.1. The sequence continues at coordinate 178,674 of NZ_CM173234.1, read as the reverse complement.
ACCGTGGACGAGCGCCCACCACCCCGTGTCGCGAAGAAGACCACGGCGAGCACGATGATGACCGCCCCGGCACCCGCCGCGGCGAGTGCGGCCATCGGCACCTCGCGCCCATCGGGCAGCGCCACCGCGGCGTCGTCGAACAGGCCGCTGCCGGCGGCCGCCGCCCCTTCGATCTCGGCGCGCAGAGGCTGAGCCCAGGCCGGGCCGACCCCGTACAGCAGCAGGATCGCGCCTCCGGCGCCCAGCACGAGCGCCACGAGCACCAGCACGATGCGGTTGACCACGCGATTGGTGGCGTTCACCCGACGACCCCCCGATCCCTGACCACGACGGTGGGCTCGACCGCGAAGCCGAGTTCGTCGAACACGCGCAGCGCGGCCTGCCTGGCCGACTCCTCGTCGACCGCGACGCCGCTGGTCGGCACGATCTCGACGCGAACCCTACGCCGACCGACCACGGCGCTCACCTGCGCACGGTCGATCCCGCAGCGGGATGCGACGGCATCCGCCGCGGCATCCGCCAGCACCCCGTCGTCCACGAGGAGCGCATGCTCGGCGAGCGTGCGGGCTCGCCGCGGGCGCCTCCCGGGGAGCACACCCGCGGCGAGGAACACCACGGCCAGGAGAACGGCGACGCACCCGACCGCGACCAGGGTCCCCAGCCCTGCGCCGGTCGGATACGTCGCCAGGTGGTGCGCGACTCCCACATCGAGCACCGACCACGCCATCACGCCGATCCCCACGACGATGAGCACGGCCAGCACCGCCACGGCCACAACGGCCGATGTCGTGCGCGACGAGTGCGTCTCCCTGCGCAGAACGCGTCGATACACGCGCGCCTTCTCCTTCACAGCACTCTCCTGTCCGTGCGTTCGACCCCCGAGAATCGGACGTCCACGACTCCGACCCGACGCCCGGCATACTCCCCCAGCGACTCGACGACGCGGTCCCTGATCCCGGCTCCCCGCTGCACGAGATCCCCGGAGCGCCCCAGCAGCACCGGGACCGTGATCGAGATCCGAAGCGCGCCGTGCTGGTCCCCCAGGTCCACGCGAACGCGATCGGCCCCCACTTCGGCGGCATCCGAGACGACGCCGGTCGCCAGCCTCTGCAGGGCTCGCGCCGTGATCGTCGTCCGGCCGTCGAGCGACCCGCGTGCCGTCATGACGACGAGCGGCGTCCGCGCAGCGCGTCGGCGATCGCCCGCACATCGAGCCGACCGTCCACGATCCGGCCGATCCCGGCCCCGATCAGCACGGCCACGGCGACGAACACGAACGCCCAGAAGCCGAAGGCGACCCAGCACATCGCGAGCGCTCCGGCGAAGATCGCCCCCGTCACCGTGGAGGTCACCGGACTCGCGCCTCCTCTGAGCCGTCCTCGTCGTCAGACGGGATGTGCACGTCGTTCACGGTGACGTTGACCTCGGCGACCTCCATGCCGACGAGCTCCTCCATGGCGCGGTACACGGCGGCGCGGACGTCCGCGGCGACCTTCTGCAACGACACCGGGTACGAGGCGACGATCGTGATGTCGGCCGCGACCTGTCGCTCCCCGACCTCGACGCTGACGCCCTGGGTGAGGTCCGTGGAGTTCAGCGCGTCGCGGATGGCGCCGACGACCCTGGCCGCACCGCCGCCGAGCGCGTAGACGCCCTCGACCTCACGTGCCGCGATGCCGGCGATCTTCGCGACGATCGCGTCGTCGATGACCGTGCGCCCCTGCTCGCCCGACGCCGCCTCGGCGCCACGAGCCTTGGCCGCTGTGCCGGAAACCTGCTCAGCCATGTCTGCTCCTTCAGTCAGGACGCCGTGAGGCGCCGTCGGCGAGGCGGAATGAACGGCCTCATTAGTAAGACGGCGTTCTCGCGCTTTCGTCACGAATTCGTCCGAAATCCGTTCCGTCGCGCTGGCGCACCCGCCGATCAAGGCGACACGCCGCGCGCCGATAGACTGGGAGCCATGTCCAAGGTCCTTCAGTCCCTCCCCGTCGGCGAGCGCGTCGGCATCGCATTCTCCGGAGGCCTCGACACCTCCGTCGCCGTCGCCTGGATGCGCGACAAGGGCGCCGTCCCCTATACGTACACGGGTGACCTCGGGCAGTACGACGAGGACGACATCGAGTCGATCCCCGGCCGCGCACTCGAGTACGGCGCCGAGAAGTCGCGCCTGATCGACTGCAAGACCGCGCTGGTCGAAGAGGGCTTCGTCGCCCTGGCCTGCGGCGCGTTCCACATCCGCTCCGGTGGCAAGACGTACTTCAACACGACGCCGCTCGGTCGCGCGGTGACGGGCACGCTGCTCGTGCGCGCGATGAAGGAGGACGGCGTCGACATCTGGGGCGACGGCTCCACCTACAAGGGCAACGACATCGAGCGGTTCTACCGCTACGGCCTGCTCGCGAACCCCCGCCTGCGCATCTACAAGCCGTGGCTGGATGCCGACTTCGTCACCGAACTCGGCGGACGCAAGGAGATGAGCGACTGGCTCGTCGCCCACGACTTCCCGTACCGCGACTCCGCCGAGAAGGCGTACTCGACCGACGCCAACATCTGGGGCGCCACGCACGAGGCCAAGACCCTCGAGCACCTCGACGTGTCGCTCGAGACCGTCGACCCCATCATGGGCGTGAAGTTCTGGGACCCCTCCGTCGCGATCGAGACCGAGGACGTCACCGTCACCTTCGAGAAGGGCCGCCCCGTCGCGATCAACGGCGTCGAGTACTCCGACCCGGTGGCGCTCGTCGACGAGGCCAACAGGATCGGCGGACGTCACGGCCTCGGCATGAGCGACCAGATCGAGAACCGCATCATCGAGGCGAAGTCCCGCGGCATCTACGAGGCACCGGCGATGGCGCTGCTGTTCATCACGTACGAGCGTCTGGTCAACGGCATCCTGAACGAGGACACCCTCGCGACGTACCACGAGCAGGGCCGGCGCCTCGGCCGCCTGATGTACGAAGGGCGCTGGCTCGAGCCGCAGTCGCTCATGCTGCGCGAGTCCATCCAGCGCTGGGTCGGTTCGACGATCTCCGGCTCCGTCACCGTCAGGCTGCGTCGCGGCGACGACTGGACGATCATCGACACCGTCTCGCCGAACCTGTCGTACGGCCCTGAGAAGCTTTCCATGGAGCGCGTCGGGGACGCCGCCTTCGGGCCGGTCGACCGCATCGGCCAGCTCACCATGCGCAACCTGGACATCGCCGACTCGCGCGCGCGCCTCGAGCAGTATGCGGGCCTCGGCCTCGTCGGCGGCGCCACGGGCGAGCTCGTCGGCCGCGTCACGGCCGGCGAGTCGAACGAGATCACGGATTCGGTCGAGGGCACCACGCTCGCCGAGACGGATGAGGCCCTCGCGGATGCGGTGGATGCGGCATCCGAGGGTGCCGCCTTCGACTCCGGCACCGACTGATCCCCACGAGCCGACGTTATTCTGCGTTCTCTCAGATGACGCACGAAGGGGCGGATGCTGCGGCATCCGCCCCTTCGTCGTTCTGGGCGGCCGGCTGCTGAGAATCCGTTGAGTTATCTTGCACATGAGTGTGCACATTAACTAGCATGGAGGCATGACCTCCCGTGCACCTCGCCGCGACGCCGTCGAGAACCGCGCCGGCATCCTGGACGCGGCCCGCCACACGCTGGCGAACGACCCCTACGCTTCCGTCGACGTCATCGCCCGCAGCGCCGGGTTGTCGCGTCGCACCCTCTACGGACACTTCGACGACCGTGAAGCGCTCATCCGTGAACTGATCGCGAACGGCGCGCAGCGCTTCAACGCCATCGCCGCCTCGATCGACGATCCCGATCCCCGCATCGCCCTCGCCCGCCTGGCCTCGCGCCTGTGGCAGGAAGCCGCGCACGTGCAGGTCGCCGCCGCGCTCGCGCTCGATGAAGCGCACGTCGCCGACACCGCTCAGGCGCTGGCTCCTCTGCGTCGCACGGTCGCCGGCCTCGTGCGCCGCGGCCAGGATGACGGCAGTCTCCGCTCGGACCTTCCCGCGCCCACGGTCGCTCGGCTCATCGAGGAGATGGCCCGCACGGTCGTGTCCCGCACGGATGCCGCCAGTACCGGCGCCGAGAATCTGGCGGTACGTTCGGTGCTGAGCATCGCAGGACTCTCGTGGCGCGAAACGGACGATCTGCTCGCGTCGCACCCCGAGCTCGTCGGGACGGAGAAGCCATGACGCCCAACGCGTGGAGCGTGTTCCGGCGCGACCTCGGACGCCTCGCACGAGTGAGCAAGGCGTGGATCATCATCGTCGGCGTCATCGTCACGCCATCCCTCTACGCGTGGTTCAACATCGTGGCGTTCTGGGACCCGTACTCGCACACGCAGAACGTCAGCGTCGCGATCGTCAATCAGGACGAGGGCGCCACCTCCGAGCTGACCGGAGACATCGACGTGGGCGCCGAACTCGTCGGCGAGCTCGAGAAGAACGACCAGCTCGGCTGGGAGTTCGTCGACGAGGACGAGGCGATGGATGCCGTCCGGAGCGGCCGGAGCTATGCGGCGATCATCATCCCCGAAGACTTCAGTCGCGACTTCCTCAGCATCACCACCGGCGAGTTCGAACAGCCCGTCATCCGATACTTCGTGAACGAGAAGGCGAACGCGATCGCGCCGAAGATCACCGATGTCGGCGCATCGACGATCGAGACGCAGATCAACAGCACGTTCGTCTCGACCGTCTCCGAGGTCGTCTCCGAACAGCTGCAGAGCGCCGGTGCGGATGCCGAGGAGCAGCTCGGAACGGCGCGCGACAGCACCATCACCGCCCTCGACGACGCCGTGGCCAAGATCACCGCCGCGCGCGGCAGCATCGCAGAGCTGCAGCGCGGGCTGACCGATGCCCAGGGCCGGCTCGACCTCGCCGCATCGGCACTCGGTGGCGTCGCCACGACACTCGACGACGTGCAGGACGGCGTCGCCCAGGCGCAGCAGATCGCGGCAGAGGCGCAGCACGAGCTGCTGACGTTCACCGACCAGGTCACGTCCGCATACGTCGACGGTGCGACCCTGATCGCCGATGCCTCCGTGAAGATGAACACCGCGATCGCGACGCTGTCGACCAGCCTGCAGCAGGCCACCGTCACGATCGACGCCGCGATCGAGGACGTATCGGCCGTGGTCGAGGCGAATGCCACCACGCTCGACGAACTGCGGACGATCCTCGCCGAGACCGACCCTGATTCGCCCGCTGCGCAGAAGCTCGGCGAGGCCATCGACGCGCTGAAGGAGCGCAACGCCGCCGACCAGCAGATCCTCGACCAGTTCACGCAGCTGAACGCGGACATCTCGGCCACGATCGACTCGGTCGCCACCGCCTCGGACACCATCGACTCCGCCGTCGCCGACGCGGCCACTTCGGCGAGCGCGATCCGCGACGTGCTCACGCAGAGCGTGCCCGAACTGAACAGTGCGATGTCGGCGCTGTCCGCCAGCGCATCCGCGTTCTCGGCCGCACTGGATGCGCAGCAGACCCAGGTGACGCAGGCGCAGGGCCTGCTGGTGAGCTTGAACGCTCAACTCGCGACGAACGTGGACGCCCTCGCGGCCCTCGACGGCAACCTCGCCGCAGCGGAATCCGGTCTGAGCGGTGTGCGCACCGACGTCCTGGCGCTCAGCGCCGCGGAGATCTGGAATCGACTCAGCACGATCGGCGGACTCGACCCCGAGCAGATCGCCCAGTTCATGGCCTCCCCGGTCGAGGTCCACGAGAACGTGCTGTTCCCCACCGAGACCTACGGTTCGGCGATGGCGCCGCTGTTCACCAACCTGTCGCTGTGGATCGGCGCCTTCGTGCTGATGGTGATCATGCGACTCGAGGTCGACACCGAGGGGGTGGAGGGAGTCTCCGTCCGCCAGGCGTACCTGGGCCGCTGGATGCTGCTGGCCGCGATCGCCGTCTTCCAGGCGGTGCTCGTGTGCGTAGGCAACCTCGTCATCGGCGTGCAGACCGTGAATCCGTTCGCGTTCGTCGGGACCGGTGTGCTCATCGGCCTGTCCTACCTGAGCATCATCTACGCGCTTTCGGTGTGCTTCGGCTACGTCGGCAAGGGCCTGTGCATCCTGCTGGTGATCTTCCAGATCCCCGGGGCATCGGGGCTGTACCCGATCGAGATGATGCCGGACTTCTTCCGCGGGCTGTACCCGTTCCTGCCGTTCACATATGGCATCGACGCGCTGCGCGAGACCGTCAGCGGGTTCTACGACGGCCACTACTGGCGGGACATGGGGGCCCTGGCCGTCTTCGTCGCGCTGGCGTTCGCACTCGGACTGTTCCTTCGCCGCCGGCTGGGGAACTTCGCGCTGCTGTTCAACCGTCGTCTCGCCGAGACCGAGCTGCTGGTGAGCGAGGACGTGCAGATCACCGGTCGCCGTCGTGCGCCCGAGATCATTCGCGCGCTGACCAACGGCGACGGATACCGCGCGGAAGTCGCCGCACGAGCCCAGCGGTTCACCGAACGGTATCCGGCCCGTCTGCGCCTCGCGCTGGTCGTCGGCGCCGCCGGCCTGGCCATCCTCGCGCTGTCCGCCTGGTTGCTTCCGGATGCCAAGGCGACGGTCCTGGGGCTGGGTGCGCTGTGGTGCCTGATCCTCATCGCCGCCCTGGTCGCCCTGGAATACATCAGGCAGAGCATCCAGCTCGCCGCCGAAACGGGCGAGATGCCCGAGGAGGACCTGCGCCGGGCGCTGGTCGTCGAGAACGAGCACGATCCGCTGCTGCTTCCGGCGACCGGGACCGGCGCCGGAACCGCGGCCGCGGTCGCCTCGTCCGCGCGCACGGCCGTCCTCGAGCGACCGGATGCCGTGGACACCGCGGACTCCGACGAGGACACCGCCGTGATCGAGGATCTGTTCGCCACCGACGAGGTCGCCGAGGACCCTGGCCGGGCCGAGGACGAGAACGCCACCGTGGCGGTGCCCACGGTCGAGCCCGAGTCAGGCGAACCGGAGCAGGCGGAACCGGCGGAACAGCCCGAGCACTCGGACCAGGCGGAAGGAGAGGCACGCGAATGAACAGCATCCTGCAGGTGTTCCGCTTCGACCTTCGCCGGGCGATGAGCAACGTGATGTCCGTCATCGTGATCTTCGGGCTCGTCGTGATCCCTTCGCTGTTCACCTGGTTCAACGTGATCGCGAGCTGGGACCCGTTCGGGAACACCGAGAACCTGACCGTCGCCGTCGCCAACACCGACGAGGGCTATCAGAGCGACTTGATGCCGCTGCGGATCAATGTCGGTGAGCAGGTCGTGTCCGCACTGCGCGCGAACGATGATCTGAACTGGGTGATCACGTCCGAGGACGACGCGATCGACGGAACGAAGTCCGGTGAGTACTACGCCGCGATCGTGCTGCCGCCGACCTTCAGCGCCGACATGATGACGTTCTACTCCGGCGGATCGGAGCACGCCGAGATCGAGTACTACACGAACGAGAAGAAGAACGCTCTCGCCCCGAAGATCACGGAGCAGGGTGCGAGCGAGGTCACCACCACGATCAATGAGGCGTTCACCGAGACGCTCAGCGAGGTCGGGATGAACATCATCACGTCGCTGTCCGGCTATCTCGACGATGCGGACACCCAGGCCGTGCTCACGCGCCTGCAGGCTCACGTCAGCGAGGCGGCCGCGCAGCTGCGCGCCGCATCGGCCACGGCGGACATGTTCACCTCGCTCATCGCGTCGAGCCGCCCGCTGGCCGACAGCGCGGCGGAGTTGGCGGCGGGATCCCGTGAGGCCCTGCAGGACGCGACCGGCGCGCTGGGCAGCGGGACGGATGCCGCCAGGACGCTGAAGGATGTCCTCCGATCGACCTCGGCATCCCTCGGAGATGCGCTGGCGGGCACCGCCAACGGCTACCAGGCGGTCGCGGACAGCATCGACGACGTGTTCGCGTCGCTGAGCTCGTCCTCCGCGAGCGCGAGCAGTGCGATCAGCGCAGCGGCGACACGGGTGCAGACGCAGATCGATCAGTATCAGGGACTGCGCGACGCGCTCGTGGACGACGTCCGCCCATTGCTGCCGGACGCCACGCTGGACACGTTCGACCGGGCCGTCTCGCGGATCGATGCGGCGATCGCACGGCAGCAGGACCTGCAGGACCGCCTGGAGACCGCCGCCACGGATATCACCGGGACGGATGCCGAGATCCAGGCGACCCACGACGAGATCACCGCGCTCGTCGCGAGCGCGAAAGCCGCCGTCGCGGATGCGAAGAACGCCTACGAGGACAGCCTGCAGCCGCAGCTCGACCAGCTCGCGGACACGCTCGCGACCATCGGCGACGACGTCGACTCGGTCGGCGATCAGCTCTCCGCCGTGGCGGATTCGCTGTCCGGAGCGGGCTCGCTCGGCGCGGTGCTGGAGCACGCCGAGTCGTTGAGCACGGAGATGTCCGGCTCGCTCACCGACGCGGCTGACCGCTTCGACGAGCTCGCAGCGGCGTTGCAGACCGCGATCGACACCGGCGACCTCTCGGAGCTCACCGAGGTGATCGGAGCCAACCCGCACCTTCTCGCCGCCCATCTCGCCGAGCCCGTCGCCCTGGAGCGCGTGGAGGTCTACTCCGTCGTCAGCTTCGGTGCGGCGATGACGCCGCTGTACACCGTGCTCGCGCTCTGGGTGGGCGCCCTTCTGATCTCGGTGTCGATCCGCATCGATCCCCCGCAGGGACCCGATTCCGACCTGCCCGCCCTCTCGCCCGCTCAGACGTATCTCGGCCGGTTCGGCATCTTCGCATTCGTCGGGTTCCTGCAGAGCTCCCTGGTGTGCCTCGGCAGCATCTTCTTCACGCAGGTCCAACCAGAGCATCCGTTCCTGCTGATCCTGGCCGGGTGGGTGATGTCGATGGTGTTCACGCTGATCATCTACACGTTCGTCGTCACCTTCGGGAACGCCGGCAAGGCCCTGGCCGTCCTGATGCTGGTGGTGCAGATCTCCAGCTCCGGCGGCGCCTACCCCCTGCAGCTGCTGCCGCAGTGGTTCCAGAACGTCAGCCCCTTCCTGCCCGCCACGCACGCCGTGAACGCGATGCGCTCCGCGATCGCGGGAATCTACGACAACGACTACTGGGTCTCGCTGGGCCTGCTGGCGGCCTTCATCGTGCCCGCCCTGCTGCTCGGCCTGGTGCTGCGTCTGCCGCTCATCGCGTTCAACCAGAAGCTGCTGAGCGCCCTGGCCTCCACGAAGCTCATGTGAATGCGGCCATCGCAGAGGAGATAGGTATGATTCGGGGTGCGCGTGACCCGACACGCGTACCCCGATCCGGTGAAACCGGGTCTCACAGCCCTACCCGAAGGAACCCCTGACGATGACGACAGACGAGGCCATCCCCGCGGCACCACGCCGCTCGGTCGGGCGCCGCATCGGCACCGCCCTGCTCGCCGTGATCGCCGCCCTGGTCGTGATCGCGGTCGTGGCAGGATTCTTCGTCGCGTGGACGATCAGCCGCTCGTTGCCGCAGACCTCCGGCACGGTCGAGCTCGACGGTCTGTCGGAGACCGTGAGCGTGCAGCGCGACGCCTCCGGCATCCCGACCATCACGGCCGACAGCTCCGGCGACCTCTTCTACGCCCAGGGCTTCGTGCACGCGCAGGACCGATTCTTCGAGATGGACTTCCGCCGGCACGTGACCAGCGGCCGGGTGGCCGAGATGTTCGGCGAATCGCAGGTCGCGACCGACATGTTCCTGCGCACACTCGGCTGGCGCGACGTCGCCGAGGAAGAGGTCGCGGCGATGGATGAGACCACGCTCGGCTACTACCAGGCGTACGCGGACGGCGTGAACGCGTATCTCGCGACGCGCAGCGGCGCCGATCTCAGCCTGGAGTACGCCGTGCTCGGCATCCAGAATCCGGATTACGAAGTCGAGCCGTGGGAGCCGGCGGACTCCGTCGCCTGGCTGAAGGCCATGGCATGGGACCTCCGCACCAACATCGAGGACGAGACCGAGCGTGCGATCCTGGCATCCCAGCTGGGCGCTGACGGCACGGATGCCGCGACGACGCAGACACTGCTGGAGAAGCTGTATCCGGCATACCCGTTCGAGCAGAACCCGGTGATCGTTCCCAAGATCTCCACCGTCCCCGCGCTCGGCTCCGACACGACGGCCGAGCCGGCCGCGTACACGGCCCCGACCGACGGCGAGGCCGACGCCCAGGCCGCCATGACGACGGTGGACTGGCAGGAGGCCGACTCCGTCATCGAAGCCGCGAGCCTGCTCGTCGGCGACGTGGGTGAGGGCATCGGCTCGAACTCGTGGGTCGTCTCCGGTTCGCTGACCGAATCGGGGATGCCGTTGCTCTCGAACGATCCGCACCTCGGCGCCTCGCTGCCGAGCGTCTGGTATCAGGTGCAGCTGAAGTGCTCCGAGGTCACCGAGGAGTGTCCGTTCGACGTGGGCGGCTTCTCGTTCTCCGGCCTGCCCGGCATCGTGATCGGGCACAACGCCCAGGTCGCGTGGGGATTCACGAACCTCACCACCGACGTCACCGACCTCTACGTCGAGCGCGTCGACGGCGATTCGTACTGGCGCGACGGCCAGCTCGTGCCGCTGGAGGTCCGCGAGGAGACGATCAGGGTCGCCGGTGCCGCCGACGTCCCCCTGACGATCCGCGAGACCGTGCACGGCCCGATCATCTCCGGCCTGACCGATGACTTCACCGAGGTCGCCGACGATCCTGTGGTCGGCTCCGGCGGCACGGTGCTTCCGCTGGCCGGTGCGCCGGAGGTCCCGGAGGGTGACTACGCGATCAGCCTGCGCTGGACGGCGCTGGACGTCGGCACCGCCTCGACCGCGATCTTCGCGCTGGCCACGGCGCAGGACTTCGACGACTTCCGCCATGCCGCATCCCTCTTCGATGTTCCGGCGCAGAACCTCATCTACGCGGACGTCGACGGCAACATCGGCTATCAGACCCCCGGGCGACTGCCGACGCGCGGCGCCGGCGACGGCTGGCTGCCGCAGCCCGGCTGGGACAGCGCGTACGACTGGACAGGGTTCATTCCGTTCGAGGAGCTCCCCGTGGCGTACAACCCGGCATCGGGATACATCGTCACCGCGAACAACGCGATCGTCACGGACGACTACTCGCACTTCCTCTCGCGCGACTGGGACTACGGCTACCGCGCAGCGCGCATCGCGCACATGATCGAACGGCGCGCAGCAGCGGCACCGCTCACCGCACAGGACATGCGCCAGATCCAGATGGACAACGAGATGTGGATCGGCAAGCAGCTGGCCACGGCGATGGGCGGCATCGAGGTCGACGGCAAGGGCCCGCAGGCCGCCGTCTCGCTGCTGCGCACCTGGGATGCCCAGAACAGCGCCACGTCGGCCGCGGCGGCGTACGCGAACGTGCTGTGGTCGAACCTCGCGCAGAACATCTTCGCGAATCGCGAGACGCCGCTGCCGTTGGGGAGCCAGAGCCGTCTGTTCGCGGTGGTCGGCGGGATGCTCGACGATCCTGCCGACCCTCTCTGGGTCAACGAGGCGATCGACGTGGACGGCATGGACGCGATGCTGAAGCTCTCGGCCGAGCAGGCGTACGACGAACTCGCAGGGCTGCAGGGCGAGACGCCGTCGCGCTGGAGCTGGGGAGGCCTGCACGCCCTCAGCCTGGTCAGCGACACCCTCGGCTCGTCCGGGATCGCCCCGATCGAGTGGCTGTTCAACCGCGGACCCTACACAGTCGGCGGCGGCCCGTCGATCGTGAACGCCACCGGGTGGGAGCTCGGCGAGTCGTACGCGACGACGACGGTCCCGTCCATGCGGATGGTCGTGGACATGTCCGATCTGGATGCATCCAGCTGGATCCACCTCACCGGCGCCTCAGGGCACGCCTTCGATGACCACTACACGGATCAGACCGCGGACTGGGCGGCCGGCGTGCAGCGGCACTGGGCGTTCTCAGCGGACGCCGTGGATGCGGCGACGGTCGAGACGCTGGTGCTGCGGCCGAAGGGCTGATCCGCCCCTCGTTGAGGAGCCTCCCCTCGTTCGTTGAGCGAGCCGGAGGCGAGGCGAAACGCGGTCACCGCTGATCAGCAGTCCCCGCGTTTCGACTCGGGCGGCTCCGCCGTCCTCGCTCAACGAACGAGCTGGGCGGTGATCGTGCACCGGGCATCGGCGGCGGTGCGCACGAGGTCCAGGAAGTGCGCGGTGGCCGGATCGCCGTCGTGCGTGCGGAACCCGGCTTCGCCGGTGCGCGGCTCCCACCCGTCCGACCACGTGACCCGCAGGGCGCCGTGCGCGCCGCGGATGATGGCGGCGTCACCTTCGAGGCCGATCGGGAACAGCGATACGAGTCGGTCGACGATCTCCACGGCATCCTCGGCGGCGAACTCGTCGTCGATGGTGAGCGTCGCGTCCGCGAATGTCAGGGCGCGGGTCACTCGCCGGAGCCCGGGAACCTCGTAGGCCGACGTGAGGTCGAGCACCAGGCGTCCGTCCGACGGCGCGGTCTCGACGACGATCGCCTCGGCATCCCGTCCGTGGCGCTGGTGCGTGCCGCCGAGGATCGGCACACTGTGTCCCTGCGATCCCGCGGAGATGCTGTCATACCGGGTGTCCAGCTGGAAGTAGGCCCCGTCGTAGAAACCCATGCCGAGCTCGCTCAGCAGCGGTTCGCCGTTCACCGCGAGCACGAACGACCCGAGATCGTTGTGATTGTGCGGCTCGTCGTTGTGCCCGGCCTTCGCGGCGAAGCCCAACTCGTTCCCTCCGGACGCTGCGCGGACCACGAGCCACTCGGCATCAGGGAACCAGGCTGTGGATGCCGCGGCATCCGGAACCTCGTCGGCGGCGTCGCGCGCCCAGACGAACTGCCGGATCACGGGGCCCCAGTTGTGCGACCAGCCGCCAGGGGACCAGAACTCGCGGGAGACCGCAGCAGACGGATCCCTGGACTCGACCAGCCCGGCCAGCGCGGGGGCGACCATGCCGTACGGCTCGGCATCGGAGAACGCCGCGACCGCTCGTCCACCCAAGGAGACGCCGCGCGGATAGCGGGCGATCGCCGTGATCTTCTCCTGCTGCGGGCCGTTCCAGAGGTCGACGCCGGTGCGCTGCCGCAGCGCCTGGGCGTAGTAGACGAAGTGCCCGAAGCCGTAGTTCCAGTAGTTCAGACCCTCGACGCAGATGCCGTCGTCTCCGTATCCGGCGAGCAGAGCATCCATCGCGGCGGTGCAGCGATCGAGAATCCCCTCGAGTCCGTCGGCCTCGAGGTGCATCGCGGCGATGCCGATGCTCGCGGCGCAGACGGACGACCAGTTCGTCTCGACGCTCTCCCAGGGCCACGTCCGCTCACGGAACGGCGTGAGCACGCGGCGCTCGATCTCACGACGGACCCGCGCGATGACGAGCGGGTGGAGGCGGTCGCCCAGGAGCGTGCAGATCTCGGCCAGCGCGAAGGCGGTCTCGGCCGCGAACAGATCGATGCTCTCGTCGTGCGGAACCTCCGGACCCGGAGAGGACAGCTCGAAGATGTGCGCCGGCAGGGCCCAGGCGTACTCGTCGCAGATCGCCCAGAGAACGTCCTCTGTCGCCGAGATCGGGACCTCGTCGCTGAGCAGCGCACCGATCGCGGCGGCGAACAGGCGTCGACGCCGATCGAAGTACAGGTCCTCGAACGCCTGGCGGTCGCCGGTCACGTCGAAGCGCGCGTAGTCGGAGAACCCCCACCAGGGAATCGGAGTGCCGGCCTCGGCGAGTGCGCGGTCGAGGAAGAGCCGGGCGCGCTCGGCGACCCACCGGTTCCGGATCGGCGCGCGCCACAGCTCGGCCGAGCGCGCTTCGGCGAAGACGGCTTCGGCGGTACCGCCGTCGAGAGTGGTGTGCGACACGAGTGTGCTCCGTTCCTCTCGGTAAACGTATGCCGTGCGGGACCGAAGCGCATCTCGGAACCGCCATGGGGCCGGAAGCCCGCCACCGGCGGAGATCGCGACCGCCTCTCCGGTCACGCTTCAGGCGGGTTCCGCCATCGCGGTGTCGCCGTTCGCGTGACCATGATCCCGTTCCGGTCCCGCTGCCGCCCGCCGCGCGATCCATCGGATCCCCGCCGCCGACCCGAGGAAGACCACGCCGAGCACGACCCACCCGACGGACCCGTACGTGATCGCGGTGGCGTTGACGACGATCGGTGCGGCGAGCGCGCCGACCGAGAATCCCATGCCGAACACTCCCTGGTACGCACCCGCGCGAACCGGGTCGGCCAGTTCGAAACTGAGCCCCCATGCGCCGGCCTGCGACAGGATCTCGGCGAAGGTGTGCAGCACCGCGGCGGCGAGCAGGATGACGATGGCCGACCAGGTCGGCAGGCCGGCCGCGAGCGCGTACACGATGCAGGCCGCCGCCATCAGCCAGCCGGCGATCATCGTGACGCGTCCGGCGACGCGCACATCGTGCGTCCCACGGGAGGCCCGCACCTGGAACAGCACCACAAGAGTGGTGTTGAGGATCAGGATCGCGGCGACCACGACTTCAGGAGCGGTGGTGCGCTCGGTGATCCACAGCGGCACGCCGAGCTCGGCGACGCCGAACTGCATGCCGAAGATCGCGGACAGCAGGGTGAGCAGCAGGTACCGGCGGTCCCGCCACGGGGAGCGGCGGCGCCAGTCGAGGCGCGCCACGCGCGCGGCATCCGCGGTGTTCCGGGTGTCGATCGACCCCGTCTCGGTCCGCACCGGCTCGACGGCGCGCGTCGGCGCGTCGACCGAAGCCGGCAGACGCAGGAGCGGCAGAGTGCCCAGGATGCCGATGACACCGGCCCCCACGATGACGGCCCGATACGCCTCGGGGGTTCCGAGCGCCAGCGCGATCGCAGCGATGCCTGACCCGAGCGCGATCGACAGGTTCGTGACGGTGCGCAGCACCGCACGCGCATGGACGCGTTTATCAGGGGCGAACCCGCGGGCGATGATGGCCGACCGCGACGAATGGCCGATCGTGTCGAAGAATCCGGCGAGCGTGGCGATCACCAGTGCGGCCATGAACGTGTCCGCGAACGCGTACGTCGCCAGCAGAACCGCACCGAGCGCTTCGAAGGCGAACGTGAGTCGACGGGCGCTCCAGCGGTCAGCGAGCCAGCCGCCGAGGAAAGACGCGAGGACGCCGAACGCGCTGGAGACGGCGAGCACGACGGCCGCCTCACCGGCCGACAGGCCGATGATCAGCGTGAAGTACAGCACCGTGACCGACAGGAACACGCCGCGGCCGATCCGCGACACCGCCGT
This sequence comes from Microbacterium sp. STRO-1N, assembly GCF_057748015.1. The sequence goes on along the minus strand of NZ_CM173234.1, from coordinate 163,443 downwards.
CGATGCCACGAGCGCGCGCAGCACCGGGTCTTCGAGCGAACGACCGATGCGTGCGCTGAGGCTCGGCTTCGTGCTGGTGGGGGCGGAAGGGTCCTGCGAGATCACACACCAGTCTCACACGACCGGCAGACACCGCCCGTCGGATATCGTCCTCATATGCCGACCCGCCTGCTCGCCCCGGAGGGCGTCCCCGCCACCGTCGATGAGTTCGATCACGGCGGCGCGACGCTGATCGTCGAAACGTTCGGCGAGGGGCGCCCGTTCGTCCTGCTGCACGGCATCGGCATGGGCCGCAGCGTCTACCTCGATCTGACCCAGCGGCTGCACGGACGGGTCGTCGCCGTCGATCTTCCCGGTTTCGGGGAGGCACCGGAGCCGGAGCGCACCTTGACGATGGCCAGGCACGCGGATCTCGTCGCCGCCTACCTGCGCTCCGCCGGCATCACGGATGCCGTCGTGATCGGTCACTCGATGGGCAGCCAGATCGCCGCGGAACTGGCTGCACGGCATCCGGACCTCGTCGCGGGTGTCGTCCTCGCGGGCCCTTCGGTGAACAGTGCCGCCCGGACGATCACCGCGCAGGCGGGGTACCTGCTGTGGGACCTCCTCGGAGAGTCCCCTACCGTGCTCTGGCGCGGTGCCAGGGAGTACCTGCGCGGAGGGCCCCATCTGATCCGCAAGATGCGCGCGATGATCGTGCACGAGCCGGAGGACGCGTACCGACGCATCCGGTGTCCGGCACTCGTGCTTCGCGGCGAAAGCGATCCGCTGGCTCCGATGAGCTGGTGCCAGGAGATCCTCGAGTGCATTCCGAGCGCCGAGCTCGCCGTGATCCGCGATCACGGCCACGAAACCCTCATCAGCGACGCGGAACCCGCCGCCCGGCTGATCCAGGACTTCGCCGCACGCGTGTGAACGTCATCGTGCGATGTTCCTTTGTGGCCGAACGTCCACTTATGCAAATGTGGACGATCGCTCACATTTGAGAATGTGGTTGATCGCCCACATTGACGGGAGTCGCATCGTGACGACAGTGCAGTCCATGGCCGAGGCGGGGGCCGCACTGCGCGCCCGCCGCACGGAGCAGGGTCTGTCGCAGGCCGCGGTCGCCCGTCGGGCCCGCGTCTCGCGCGAGTGGCTCAACGAGTCGAGAACGGCAAGAGCAGGTTCGATTTCCAGCTCTACCTCGCGGCGTGCGAGGCGCTCGACCTCGACGTCGTCGTGCAGAGGAGAGCGACGGATGCCTGAACTCGACGCGTACCTCGATGGCATGCACGTGGGACAGTTTCAGCAATCGTCAGGCGGGGCCATCACCTTCCATTACGGCGAGCAGGCCACGATGCGGACTCCCCTCTCGCTCTCGATGCCGCGCACGCTCACGGCACACAAGCAACGGGCAGCCCGCCCCTATCTCGAAGGCCTCCTGCCCGACAATCCGGGTGCGCTCGAGGCCATCGCCAACGAGTACCAGACCAGCCCGAGATCGATCTTCGGGCTACTGGCCGGTGTCGGCCGCGACGTTCCCGGCGCACTGCAACTGATCGCCCCCGATGCCCGTCCCGATGACGCGGCGCACGGCGCCCCGACCGGCGAGGAGATCGATGACGAGGACATCGCCGAGCGCCTCAGAACCGTGGCGAGAATCCTGCAGGGCTCGCCTACGGCACTCGTGAGCGCAGCCTCTGATGCCGGCCGAGACGACATGGCGGCAGCGGCCGAGCGGAACTTGGCGCGGTTCTCCCCCGTGCGCTTCGACGTCTGACACACTGTGCTCCGGCCCCGAGCGGCAGTGTGAACCGCGCGTCAGCGCACCGGCGGCGGCACCTCCGGAAGCACCATCGCGTACCGCCGGGAGCGCGTGAGCAGCAGGACGAAGACCGCCAGTCCCGCGAAGATCACGCCGAACGGGATGCCGAGGAACGCGAGAACCCCGCCGATGGCCTCTTCTCCCGCCGAGGCCAGGCCGATGCCGAGCGCACCGACGACGAGCGCGAGAACCGCGATCGCGGCGATGATCCACCCAGCGATCATCGAGATGAGATAGCCGCGCGGGCCGAAATGCCCTGGCCGCACCCCGATCTTCATGCCGACGTACCAGCTCCAGCGGGTGCCCGTCCACCAGCGGCCGACCTGCCCCGTGACCGGATACCACCCGGCACCCGGCCCTTCGACATCGCCGGGCAGCGGGCGCACGGCGACGTCCGCGAAGGGCGGACCCTGCGGAGCGGGCAATCGGCGCAGACCCTTCGTGGTGATGCCGCCGATGAGCCAGACCGCCCCGGCTGCTGCCATGAGGATGGTCGTCAGCGCAAAGGCGTCGTTGCCCGACATGATTCGAGTGGACAGCTGCATCGCAGCGAGCACGAGGAACACGATGCCGAGCACGATGCCGGTCGCCGCCGGCTCGACCGCGAAGGCATCCGGCTTCGGCCTGCCGTCCCTGACGCGATAGGGCGTCCAGATCGCGCCGTCCCACCACCGCACGTCCGACGTGCCTGGCACGGTGTACCAGCCCATCGGCAGAGCGACCGGCGGGACCGCGCGCTCGTTCGCCGTCCACTGGATTCCGTCCCACCACCGCTGACGGCCTGGCGTCCCTGCGTCGTACCACCCTGCGGGCGCTGACATCCGCTCTCCTCCGCTCAACCCGCGCCGGGCGGGGTCTGCTTGGAATCCGCCAGTTCGTCGACGACGAGATGACGCTGGTCGGTCGTCCCGTTGCGATACGCCTGCCGTCCGACCATGTGCGCCGAGAGCGGGGCGGTGGCGAACTGCATCAGCACCACAGGGGCCACCAGCGCGGCACCGATGAGGATTCCGCCGATCGACCGTTGCGACAGCGCGATCGCGATGCAGATCAGCAACAGCCCGAGCACCTGCGGCTTCGTCGCCGCGTGCAGCCGTGAAGGCACGTCGCGGAAGTGCAGCAGCCCGACCGCCGCAGACAGGCACAGCAGCGCGCCGCCCAGGATCAGGATGAGCACGGCCCAGTCGACGACGACGTCGGGGATCTCGAGACCGAAGACGTTCATGGGGTCGTGTTGTCCCTTCTCGCCACGTACCGCGCGACCGAGATGGAGCCGAACACTCCGACCGCGGCGATGATGAGCAGCACCGGGATGCTGCGGGTGTGCCCGTTGATCGCCATCTCGGCGCCGAGCACGCACATCACCTCGGTGAGCAGCACGTCGGAGGCCACGGCCCTGTCGAGGATCGATGGTCCTCGGACGATCCGGATCACCGTCAGGATCGCGGCGACGCCGAAGACCACCATGATCGCCATCAGCAGAATGTTCATCGCAGACCTCCCGCCCGTCCGTCGTGCGCGGCGAGCGCTCGCTCGTCGTCCTTGAGTGCACGGTACTGCGCCGGACTTCCCAGCGCGCGCACGATGCGCCGCTCCCAGCGCAGCACCTGCTCGCGCTGCCGGTCGACGTCGGCGGCGTTGCGCACGCCGATCACGTGCAGGTAGAGGATGCAGCGATCACGATCCGCCTCGACGATGAGCGAGCCGGGGATGAGGGACGACGTCACCGCGACGTGCGTCATCACGAGGTCGTCCGCGTACCTCAGCGGAACCGCCATGATCGCCGCCCCCGGCTGGTGACGGAAGTCGAACACCTGGACGGTCACGCTGAGCGCGCCGCGGAGAACGGCGAAGAGGAACTGCGCGAGGAACAGCGCCGCGTACCAGAGGTTGATCCGTCCGCTGAGCTCGACCGTCGGCAGGCGGAACACGCGCGTGACGAAGATGGCGACGACGAGTCCAGAGACGAACGAGAGCACGGTGAACTGCGCCCACAGCAGCATCCAGAGCACGACCAGCCACGCGAGGAACGGCAGCTGGAGCATGACCGCCTGGAACAGGCCGCGGCGCGTGTCGGGGGTCACGGGTCCACCTCCTCTTCCAGCTGCACGAGGCTCACCGGCTGCAGCAGCGCGTCGCCGATGCGGTCGCACAGCGCGTACAGGGGCCCGGCGAACACCGTCAGCGCGACGGTGACCGCGACCATGCCGCCGGTCGCGATCGTCATGATCTTCGGGATGCGCCGGCGCTCCTGCTGCTCGTCGGCGGCCGGGGCGTTGCCGAGGTACGAGATGCGCCCCTCGGTCTCGCTGGAGTCCTCCTCCTCGCGCCAGAACGCGAGGTTCCAGGCGCGCATCAGCGCGTACAGCGTCAACAGGGAGGTGATGATGCCGCCGAAGATGAGCACCATCATGATCGGCGTGCCCACCGACGCGGCCGCCTCGAACAGCGCGAACTTGCCGATGAAACCCGAGAACGGGGGCAGGCCGCCGAGGTTGATCGCGGGGACGAAGTACAGCACGGCCAGGACGGGCGCCGCCTTCATGAGGCCCTTCACCCGCAGGATGCTGGTGCTGCCGGCTCTTCGCTCTATGAGTCCCACCGCGAGGAACAGCGTGGTCTGCACGACGATGTGGTGGACGATGTAGTAGACCGTGGCGCCGACGGCCGCCGGTGACACGATCGCGAGGCCGAAGATCATGTAGCCGACGTGGCTGACCAGCGTGAACGACAGGATCCTCTTGAGCTCTGCCTGCGCCACCGCGCCGAGCACCCCGACGATCATGGTCGCGAACGCCACGATCAGCAGGAGCGTGTCGATGCTGTTCTCGGCGAACAGCTGCGTCTCGGTGCGGATCAGCGCGTAGACGCCGACCTTGGTCAGCAATCCGGCGAACACCGCCGTGACCGGTGCCGGCGCGGTCGGGTACGAGTCGGGCAGCCAGAACGAGACGGGGAAGATCGCCGCCTTGATCCCGAACGCGACGACGAGCATCAGATGCAGCACGAGCTGCGTCTCCTGCGGGAGCTCGGTCATCCGCTCGGCGATCTGCGCCATGTTCACGGTGCCCAGCGCGCCGTAGATCATGGCGATCGACGCGAGGAAGAGGATCGACGACACCAGCGACACGACGATGTAGACCGCACCGGTGCGGATGCGGGATTCGGTGCTGCCGAGCGTGATCAGCACGTAGGAGGCGACCAGCAGGATCTCGAACCCGACGTACAGGTTGAACAGGTCACCGGCGATGAACGCGTTGAAGATGCCGGCGGCGAGGATCAGATACGACGGGTTGAAGATCGAGATCGGGGTCTCGTCGGTGCCGTCCGCCGCGCCCTGGCCGATCGAGAAGAGCAGAACGGCGACCAGGACGACGCTCGACACCAGCACGAGAAGCGCCGCCAGTCGATCGACGTAGAGGATGATGCCGAACGGCACCGGCCACCCGCCGACCGAGACGGCGAGCGGCTCGCCGCCGTCGACCACGACGAGGAGGATGGCGGCGATCACGGCCACCGCGGCGAGGGTGGCCGCGGTGACGAAGATCTGCAGTCGCGGGCTGCGCCCGAACACGAGCGTGATGGCGGCGCCGAGCAGAGGCAGGGCGACGAGAAGAGGGACGAGGGCGCTCATGGGCGGCCCTCCTCGTCGTCATCGGGCCCGCGGGCCCCGTACGGGGAGTCCACGGGTGCGTCGTCGTGGATCGACGGATGGTCGCGCGCGTGCAGGACCGTGATGGGCGCGGTCTGCAGGCCGACGAAGTCGGTCGTCGCCTCCTCGTCCTCGACGTCGCCCTCGTCGTCGAGGACGTCCTCGTCGGCATCCGTGCGCTCGCGCAGAGCGATGTCGGCCTCGTCGTCCTCGAGCGTGTCGGCCTGACCCAGCTGCCAGGAGCGGTAGATCAGGGCGAGCAGGAACGCCGACACGGCGAAGGTGATCACGATCGCGGTGAGGGTGAGCGCCTGCGGCAGCGGATCGCTCACGTCGGTCTCGCCGTGGAACGGCGCGTTGCCAGGAACGCCCATGACGATCAGCAGCAGCAGGTTCGTCGCGTTGCCCAGCAGCAGGAAGCCGATGAGCACGCGGGTCAGGCTGCGTTCGAGCATCGCGTAGACACCGCACGCGAACAGCACCGCCATGACGAGGATCAGGGTCAGCGAGACGTCCATCAGACGTTCACCCCCCGCGCGCGCATCTCGAGCGCCTGCTTGTCGACCTCGGCGCCGAGGCTGCGCAGCACATCGAGCACCAGCCCGATGACGACGAGGTACACGCCGATGTCGAAGATCGTCGAGGTGACGAACTCGACATGGCCGATGAGCGGGATCTCCCACTCCCAGAACGAACTCGTCAACGGCGACAGCCCGAAGAACAGCGGTATGACCGCCGTGCCGACCGCGACGATGAGTCCGGCACCCAGCAGGCGACCGGCATCCGTCGGCGCGGCGGCGCCCAGCTCCCAGCGTCCGCCGGCGATGTAGCGCATGACGAGCGCCATGCCTGCGACGAGGCCGCCGGCGAATCCGCCCCCTGGGCTGTTGTGGCCGGCGAACAGCAGATAGATGGACACGACGATGATCGTGTGGAAAAGGATGCGGACGATCACCTCGAGCAGGATCGACCGGTTCTCCGGCTTCATCTTCTGCCCGCCGATGAGCCAGGCGCGCGGTGCGCTGCGGTTCTCGGCGGTCTGGAACCGCACGCCGTCCGTGGTCTCCACGAGCGGGTTGAGACGGGCCTTGCGACGCGTCGACCTCGGCAGCGTGCGCGTGGCGGCCAGCAGGTCGGCGCGGTGCGTGACGAACACGAGCGAGGCGACGCCCGTGGCAGCGAGCACGAGCACGGAGAGCTCGCCCATGGTGTCCCAGCCGCGGAGGTCCACGAGGGCGACGTTGACGACGTTCTTGCCGTGGCCGAGGTCGTACGCGAGATCGGGGAAGATGATCGAGATCGGATCGGCCACCCGCGATTGCGTCGCGACGATCGCGATGAGCGCCATGGTGACGCCGACCGCGATGCCGAGGATCGCCCTGGGGACGCGTCCGACCGACGCGTTGTGCTCGCCCATCCGCGCGGGCAGGCGCCGGAGCACGAGCGCGAACGTGACCATCGTGACGGTCTCGACGAGGATCTGCGTGAGTGCGAGATCGGGCGCCCCGCTGGTCGCGAACAGCACGACCATACCCAGGCCCGTCACCGACACCAGCACGACGCCGGTGTAGCGCTTGCGCGCCCGGACCGCGACGATGCCAGCGGCCGCCATGATCGGCGCGACGACCACCTGGGTCGGAGTGTGCCAGGCCGACAGATTGAGCTGGTCGACGTCGGCGGCGAGCAGCGCCGTGATCTCGGCCACGACGAGGACGATGAAGATCGTGCCGACATAGACGGGCAGCGAACCGCGTTGCGTGAGCGAGGTGGTGAAGACGGACAGCCGGTCGACGCTGCGGGTGACGAGGTAGTACGCGTCGGATGCCGTGAACGGCAGGATCCGCGGCTTGCGATCCCACCCCGTGCTCCTGGACAGCACGAAGACGCCGAATCCGAGCAGGATCGACAGCACCGAGATGGCGAGTGCGGGCTCGAACCCGTGCCAGAGCGCGAGATGACCCGGGCCCTCGCCGCCGACCCCCTCAGGGGCGGTGATCGCATATCCATGCAGGGCGATATCGACCGCAGGGGCGCCGATGCCGACCGCGAGAGTCGCGCCGGCGAGGATGATGGGCGCAGACAGGAACCCCACCGGGGGGTCGGGCCACGGTGTGTCCGGCATCCGATCGCCCTGCGCGTCGCGCTTGGTCCAGAAGGCGCCCCACAGGAATCGGATGCCGTAGGCCGCCGTGAGCACGGCCCCGAGCGAGACTCCGACGATCGCCACGATGCCCCAGGCGGATCCGGCGAGCGCGTCGTCGAGCAGGGCGGTGAGGGCGGATTCCTTCGCGACGAAGCCGATGGTCGGCACGATGCCGACCATCGACGCGATCGAGATGAAGGCGGCAGTGGCCATCACCGGCGCCTGCCGACCGACGCCGGAGAGCTCGGTGATGTCTCGGGTGGAGAGCTGCCGGTCGATCACGCCGACGATGAGGAACAGCGCCGACTTGAACAGCGCGTGCGCGATGACGAGGGCGAGGCCGGCGAGGGCTGCGGCCTGAGTGCCGTAGCCGATGACGACGCTGAGGAAGCCGAGCTGACTGACCGTGCCGAACGCGAGGATGCGCTTGAGGTCGGTCTCGCGCAGCGCCTGAAAACCGCCGAGCAGCATCGTGAAGACGCCGAGCGAGATGACGATCGGGCGCCACGGCTCGCTGAGCGCGAAGATCGGCGCGAAGCGCGCGATGAGGTAGATGCCGGCCTTCACCATGGCTGCCGCGTGCAGATATGCGCTGACGGGAGTCGGCGCCGCCATGGCGCCTGGGAGCCAGAAGTGGAACGGGAAGATCGCCGACTTGCTCAGCGCCCCGACGAGCAGCATCACGATCGCGGCGTTCACCATCGGCCCGGTGGGCGGCGCGGCGAGCATGGCCGAGATGCTGGAGGTTCCGGCATCCACCACCAGCAGCACGACACCGACGAACATGACGAGCCCGCCGAGGGTCGTCACCAGCAGCGCCTGCAGAGCGGCACGACGGCTGGCCGCACGACCGCGGTAGTGGCCGATGAGCAGGTACGACAGGATGCTGGTGAGTTCCCAGAACATCACGAGCATGACGAGATCGTCGGTCAGCACCAGGCCGTACATCGCACCGGCGAATCCGAGCAGGACGGCGGCGAACTGGCCGAGTCCGGCGGCGCTGTCGTGGAAGTACCACCGGCAGTACAGCAGCACGAGCGCCCCGACGCCGGTGACGATGAGCGTCATGACCCAGCCGAGCACATCCATGCGCATCGACAGATCAAGGCCGAGCTGAGGGATCCACGCGATCGACTCGAACGGCGTCGTGTCGGGGTCGAGCACCTGCGGGGTGAGGACGAGCGCGTGGACGAACGCCGCTGCCGGAACGAGCGCGGCGATCGCGAAGGCCTGTGCACCGAGCCACCGCACGAGCGCGGGAAGGACGAGGGACGAGAGGAGGAAGACCGCGAGGAGCGTCAGCATAGGCGGCTCCTCAATGGCTCGTCGGCCTCAGGGCTCAGGCGGGCAGGTCCGTGTCAGTTTACCGGGCGGAACCGTGGCGGGTCCTCGGTTTCGCATGCAAGACTGGTCGGATCATGCGCTTCGTCGTCAAGGTCGTCATCAACGCCTTCGCCTTCTGGGTGGCGGCGCTGATCCCTGCCCTGGACATCACGGTGACGCCGTTCCCGCCGGGCGGAGACCTGCAGATGGTGCTCACCCTGCTGCTGGTGGGCGCCCTGTTCGCCGTCGTGAACACGATCGTCGGCACGATCGTGAAGATCATCGCGTTCCCGCTGTACATCCTGACCTTCGGGCTCATCGGCTTCGTGATCAACGGCTTCCTGCTCTGGTTGACCGCCTGGATCACGACAGGGTTCGGATGGGGCGTCTCGGTCGGCAACTTCTGGTGGGTGATCGTCGCGGCCATCGTGATCTCGATCATCAATGCGATCTTCGGATTCATCCTGCGTCCGCAGAAGAAGCGCAGCCGCGCCTGAGCGCTCATTCGGCCCACGCCGTGCGATCGGCGACGTATTCGGTCGACTCGATGGTGGCGGCTCCGGCCAGTTCTCTGAGCCGGTCGAGACAGGCGTCGAGGCGCGGGTCCCCTGACGCGTCTGCGAGCTCGGCGGTCTCGATGTAGGTGTCCACCATATGCGGCTCGAGGATCAGGTCTCGGAGGCTCATCTCCGGGTCGCCCTCGCGCTGAATGACCACGCTGTCCGCGGATCCTGTGCCGCCCTGCGAGCCGCCGCCGGCGAGCGCGTTCACGACGTCGTCGGTGTGTCGCAGCTGGATGAGCAGCTGGTCGTCCCGCAGCGTCGGCTGCACCGGGCTGCCGGCCGTCACCAGCATCTGCACGTCGAACTCATCACCCGTCGCGAGATAGGACGCCACCATGGCACCCTGCGAGTGCGCGAACACATCGACGACGTCGCCCTTCTGGGCACCCGCCTGGTGAAGCGCGTCGATCGTCGCCTGGTACGAGGCCGAGACCTGGCCGGTGTAGAGCTCGGTGTTCGATTTCATGTCCCAGGGCTCCCCCGCGCCGTAGAGTCCGGATTGCGTGCCCTTGATGTACGCGACGTAGCGCGCGCCGCCGTCTTCGAAGGTGTATTTCTCGACCTTCACCTGGGCATCCACCGCAGTGGGGAACCGCCGCATCCCGTCGGCGATCGACGCCGGCGCCGCAGCCGGGAGCGTCGTGAACACGGGGGCGACCTTCACCGGGTCCGGCCGGCCGTCCAGCTTCGCCTTCGCAGAGAGGGTGCCGAACACGGTCGAGCTCCCGAGCATCGCGGCGATCGATGTGATCGCCCCGAAGTTCACGCCCGTCACCGTCGTCGCGATGTCGAACTGACTGTCCAGGCCCTCGTACCGCCCGTCCTCCCACAGCTTCGCCAGGTTGTCCGCCATGGGTCCGAGGCGCTCATCGGAGGCCTCGAGATCCCTGATGTCCGGGAGGAGCGCCTCGGCGGCCGCCTCGTCCGTCAGCAGCAGGGCCTCGTACTCGGTGCGCAGCTCGACGAGTTCGTACGCGTCGGCCATGAGCAGCGTGCCCGTCACGACCTCGTCGATCCGGACGCGCATGGCCGCGAGGCGATCGCCGACGGCCCAGAGCTCGACGGAGTTCACCTCGTTCGTGAGACCCGCGGTGCGGGTGATGTGCCGATGGGCGGTGTAGACGGCATCCGCGGCCTGGCCGATGCGGACGCCGATCGGGCCGAGTCGGAACGCGACGTCGCGCAGCGTCTCGGTGTTGACGGCGATCGCGCCGCCGTAGGTGATCTGCAGGTCGTCGTCGTCGCTCACCGCGCCGCCTCCAGTTCCCACAGCCGCATGCGCAGCGAGGATTCGCCCGCGGCACCCTCGGCGCTCATGCTCTCGATCGTCTCGTGCAGCTTGCGCACGCCCTTCGCCTGCCAGTCGGTGTCCGCGGCGAGCGGGGCGAGCGCGACGCCGGCCTGCTCGAGGGCCTCGATGGCATCGTTGACGAAGCGGCGTGCGGCATACCAGCCCCAGATCTGGTCGGGGGCCCAGTCGCCTGCGATCTCGGTGGAGTACATGACGCCCAGATTGCCGCCGGTCGCCCCCGTCCCGCGGGACGGATTCGCGCCGTCCACGGCATACGGGGACAAATCGCCGAGAAATCCGATCTGTGCAGGAGCAGTCGCGCGGCGGCAGAATGGAATCCATGACCGACCCGGAACCGTTCCGCGTCATCTTCGTGTGCACTGGCAACATCTGCCGCTCCCCGATGGCCGAAGTGGTGTTCCGCGACCTCGCCGATCGGCAGGGGCTCGGGTCTCGGATCCTGTCGACCAGCGCCGGAACCGGAGACTGGCACCTCGGCGAACGCGCCGACCACCGCACGCTCGCCGCCCTCGAGCGCCGCGGCTACGACGGTTCGCGGCACCGCGCGAAGCAGTTCACCGCAGCATCCTTCCGGGAGAACGACCTCGTCGTCGCCCTCGACCGCACGCACGAACGCAACCTGCGCGAGTGGGCGCACGACGAGGACGAAGAGGGGAAGGTGACCTTGTTGCTCTCGTTCGATCCGGCAGCGGAGGTCACGGACGTCCCCGATCCCTACTATGCGGGCCCGGACATGTTCGATGCCGTGCTCGGTATGATTGAGACGTCGACCCGGGGCCTGTTCCGCCAGCTCGAGCCGGCCCTGCGCCAGCCCGCACGACGCCCCGCACTCGAGGGGCCCTGATCAGGAGGACTCCCCTGACTTCGCACGCCCCGCTCCCCGCCCAGCCTCTCAGCCCTCTCGACGGACGCTACGCCGCCGCCGTTGCCGGTCTCGGCGACTTCCTCTCCGAGGCGGGCCTGAACCGCGCCCGCGTCGAGGTCGAGGTCGAGTGGCTGATCGCCCTCACCGACCGCTCGCTGTTCGAGACCTCGCCGCTGTCGGATGCCGACAAGGAGCGCCTGCGCGCCCTGTACCGCGACTTCGGCCAGGCCGAGATCGACTGGCTGGCCGAGAAGGAAACCGTCACCCAGCACGACGTCAAGGCGATCGAGTACCTGGTGCGCGACCGCCTGTCGACGCTCGGGCTCGACGCCATCGCCGAGCTCACGCACTTCGCGTGCACGAGCGAGGACATCAACTCCGCCTCCTACGCGCTCACCGTCAAGCGCGCCGTGCTCGGCGTGTGGCTGCCGGCGCTGGACGGCGTAATCGCGAAGCTCCGAGAGCTCGCCGTCGAGCACGCGGACGCCCCGATGCTGTCCCGCACGCACGGTCAGCCGGCGACGCCGTCCACCATGGGCAAGGAGCTCGCGGTGTTCGCGTGGCGCCTGGAGCGGGTGCGCGGCCAGATCGCGGCATCCGAATTCCTGGCGAAGTTCTCCGGCGCGACCGGCACCTGGTCGGCGCACATCTCCGCCGAACCTGATGCGGACTGGCCCGAGATCTCGCGCGCGTTCATCGAGTCGCTCGGCATCGACTTCAACATCCTCACCACCCAGATCGAGTCGCACGACTGGCAGGTCGAGCTGTACGACCGGGTGCGTCACGCCGGTGGCATCCTGCACAACCTCGCCACCGACATCTGGACCTACATCTCGCTGGGCTACTTCGCGCAGATCCCGGTCGCCGGAGCCACCGGCTCGTCGACGATGCCGCACAAGATCAACCCGATCCGGTTCGAGAACGCGGAGGCCAACCTCGAGATCTCCGGCGGGCTGCTGGCGACCCTCGGACAGACGCTGGTCACCTCGCGCCTGCAGCGCGACCTCACCGATTCGACGACGCAGCGCAACATCGGCGTCGCGTTCGGGCACTCGCTGCTCGCGCTGGACAACCTGCGCCGCGGCCTCAACGCCATCTCGCTGCGCCGCGACGTGCTGCTGCACGACCTCGACAGCAACTGGGAGGTGCTCGCGGAGGCGATCCAGACCGTCATCCGCGCCGAGGTCGTCGCGGGTCGTGCCACGATCACGGACCCGTACGCGCTGCTCAAGGAGCTCACCCGCGGCAATCGCGTGGGGGCTGCGGACCTGGCGGCCTTCGTCGAGGGCCTGGAGATCGGGGATGCCGCGAAGCAGCGTCTGCTCGCATTGACGCCGGCGACGTACACGGGCATCGCGGAGCAGCTCGCGAAGTAGTCGTCCGGCACGGGATCCCGGCGGGCAGGTGACGCGTGTGGTCGCGTCACGGCGGGCGACGCGACTATTCGCGCCACCTCCCGCGCGGTCAGCGCTCTCCGCCCCTCGCGAGGGGTCGCAGATCGCCGCCTCAATGCCCGGGACGAGACCACACGCGCCACCTCCCGGCGGTCAGCGCTCTCCGCCCCTCGCGAGGGGTCGCAAATCGCCGCCTCAATGCCCGGGACGAGACCACACGCGCCACCTCCCGGCGGTCAGATCCGCTGAGCATCTGTACGCGCATCCGCGAACCCGCCCAACGGATCGTCGGTCACGACTGCGGTCGTCAGCGCACGCGGCATCCCACCCGAAGCGTGACCGAACTGAGCGGTGCGACCAGGCCGAGCCGATCCGAGCTGTTCCGCGCTCAGGCCTTGCCGGGCGCTTCGTCTCCGGCATCCGGCTCGTCGTCGTACAGGACCGGCCGATCGATCTCTTCGTCCTTGTACTGCGCCGGGTCGACGGCGAGCATCAGCATCGCGATTCCGAGCAGCGTCACGATGAAGGCGCCGCCCCCGACGACGAGCCCCAGCGCCACAGGGCTCAGCCCTTCGTAGGTGCCATTCGCGATCGCGAGGTTGACGCGGGACGTGAAGGCGCCGGTCGTCACCAGCGTCACGGCGGCCGCGAAGATCCCGGCGGCCGCGGCGATCCCGAGCAGATGCAGCGGACGCAGCAGTTCGCGGCGGGTGGGCTTGTCGTCGGTCATGCCGCACCTCCGGAGAGCGGGGCCGCGTCGGCGGCAGGAGTCTGGGGATCGCGCGACGGAGTGAACCCGGCGATGCCGAGGAACACCGCGACCAGGGCAGCGTATCCGCCCAGCATCCCGACCCCGAGGATGATGCCGGTCAGCTGGAAGGTACCAGCCTCGTCGACCGTGTAGTCGGACGAGAATCCGGCCGGGATGAGCAGCAGAGCGACGGCGAGCAGGATGCCGAGCCCGCCGATGAGCAGCTGGTCACGCGCCAGCGGGTCGGCTTCACGGCGCCCGCGAAGGCCGACGATGATCTCGACGACTCCGGACAGCAGCGCCCACGAGATCACGATGATGAAGAACGTGTCCTCGGTGCGCAGCAGCGGAATGCCGGCGACCATGCCCGCCAGCCCGTCGATCACGGCGAGCAGGACGTACGGCCAGCGCTTCCCAGGCTCGGCGACCAGCCAGGCTCCGAGTACGAGGACGAATCCGGTCACGATCGCGAAGCCACTGAACATGGCCAGGCCCACCGCGGCCGAGTGGTCGGAGGTGAACGTCACCATCAGTGCCGCGATCGCCGCGAACGCCGCGCGCAGCAGCTGGATGTGTCGCACCGTGAAGGTGCGGGCGGGGGCAGACATGACTGATCCTCGGTCCTGATGGTGGTCCGTCCCAGTCTACCGGCGCGGAGGCGAGCCGCTGGCGGGGCGGCCGCCGGCACGACGTCGGAGTCCGACGGCCGTCCCCAGGCGACCGTCGGACTCCACGCGAGCGCAGTTCGGGGGCTTCTCTGCACCAGCCGCGTCCGTCTGCGATCGGGCTCCTGCTCGCAGACGGATCGACCCGCCGACCTGGACTTTCGTCTAGAGCCCCTCGACGAAAGAACCTGGTCGTATGCTCGAATCTACGAGAACACCGTTCACATACCTGGGGGAGGTCTGTGATGGCAGAGGATGACCTGCATCGAGCGGTTGAGAACGGCTTCGCCGAAGCGCTGCGCGATGCCGTCCTCGCGCGCGGCGTCACACTGGCCTGGCTCAACAAGCGACTGCGCGAGAACGGCAATGCGGTCTCGATGGCCACGCTCAGCTACTGGCGCTCCGGGGCCCGCCGCCCCGAGGGGGCGCAGTCGCTGGCCGCGATCGCCGACATCGAGGATCTGCTGCGCTTGGAAAGCGGTGCACTGTCGAGCCTGGTCGGCCCGTCGCAGCGCGTGGGCCCGGTCGGCCCGCCCGCCTTCCCGCTCCACGAGGGTGTGCTCGAGGATGCCGTCACAGAGGTCTTCCAGGCGCTCGGCGCCCCGCAGTTCGATCTGGCTCGCGATGTGAGCACGCACTCGGTCACCGATGTCGACGGGGACGGCAACGTCATCTCGCGCACGACGAGAACGCTGCTCCAGTCGATGTCCGGCCTGCTCACGCATGTGCCGTACGTCGACATCACCCCCGGCATCCGTACGCCGGCACCGATCTTCCGCGCCGTGGGCGGTGGCCGGATCACGGCCCGCCATTCGCACCCCTCCGGCGAGGTTCACGGCTTCTCGCTCGAACTGGACCAGCCGGTCGACAGCGCCCAGATGACGATGATCGAGTGGGCGCTCGACATGCCGCCGGAGTATCCGCCCGTCCGGGAGACGGGGCACGGCGTCGCCCGCCAGGCTCGCGACGTCGTCCTGTGGACCCGTTTCCACCCCGACGCGCTGCCGGACTGGATCGAAGAGGTCGAGGAGACGCCGGACGGCATCACGACCACTCCCGTCACGATCGCCGGCGGTTCCAGCGTGCTGCAGGTGCGCCGCCGGTTCGGCCCGGGGATGCTGGTGCTGCGCTGGGGCTACGGCGAGCGGCCGTGACCCGTCGCGTGTAATCCGCATTATGCGGATGCCTTCGCGCACACACGGTACGCAAATAATGCGCATTATCACCTTGACCGGTTCCCGTGGTCCGCCGCAGACTTCAACACGTCACCCAACACCCGATCAAGGAGGATCGATGCCGCGCCACCGCTTCACGCAGGCCGACGTCGCCGCGATGGCGGGCGTGAGCCAATCGACGGTGAGCTTCGTGCTCAACGGCAGCGCACCGGCCGGCGTCCGCATCTCGGATGAGACCAAGGCGCGCGTCCTCGACGCCATCCGCATCACCGGCTACTCCGCGAACCCGGTCGCGCAGCGTCTGGCCGGCGGCCGCAATCAGATCCTCGGAGTGTTCACCTACGAGAAGACGTTCCCCCGGGGCGGGCATGACTTCTACGGAGCGTTCCTCAACGGCATCGAGCACGCCGCCGAGAAGCTCGGCGTCGACATGCTGCTGTTCACCTCCGCCAGGGTCGTCGACGGTCAGCGACGCCTGGCGCGCGACGGGTGGCAGCGACTCGGCATCGCGGACGGCTGCCTGTTGCTGGGCCAGCAGGAGGACCGCGGCGAGCTGCAGCACCTGCTCGACACCAATTACCCGTTCGTGTTCATCGGCAAGCGCGAGAGCGAGGGGCACACCCTGCCCTACATCGGCGCCGACTACATCACGGCCACCGCCCGCCAGGTCGAACGGCTCGTCGAGGCAGGCCATCAGCGCATCGGCTACGCCGGTCCCCAGTCCACCGATCAGCCGACGCTCGACCGCGTCGAGGGCTACCGCAGGGCGATGCGGTCGCACGGACTCGCGCTGCGCTTCGTCGACGTGCACGACATCGCCGAAGGTGCCACCGAGATCGTCGATCAGCGGCTCACCGCCATCCTCGTCGCACCCGAGAACGACCCCGAAGAGCTCGCCGATGAGCTCGAGGCGCGAGGACTCGCCGTGCCGCACGACGTCTCGATGCTGGTTCTCGGCCAGCCTCACCACCCGCGCCATCGCGGCCGTCGCTGGTCCGGCTTCGCGGTTCCGCGCGAGGAGATGGGTGCCCGCGCCGTCGTCCTGCTGTCGCGGATCATCGACCAGGAGGCGCCGGGCACGCGCGCCCCCGTCGGCCGGATGCCGAAGGCACCAGCCCTCGACGATGACGACTACCACCAGCTCCTGCACTGCCCCGACGTCGACGGCGACACGCTCGCCGCGGCATCCGGAACCACGAACGAAACCGAAGGATCCATCCGTGACCACGCGTGAACTCACCACCGACATCCTCATCGTCGGAGCCGGCCTCGGCGGCGTCGGCGCCGCCCTGGCTGCCGCCGACCGAGGAGCCCGCGTCATCCTCACCGAGGAGTATCCGTGGATCGGCGGTCAGCTGACGTCCCAGGCCGTGCCGCCCGACGAGCACGCCTGGGTCGAGGAGTTCGGTGTCACCGCCCGCTATCGCGCCCTGCGCGACGGCATCCGGGATGTCTACCGTCGGCGGTATCCGCTGGTGGATGCCGCGCGCGAGCGCCCTGATCTCAACCCCGGCGCCGGGTGGGTGTCGAAGCTCTGCCACGAGCCGCGCATCGCGCTCGGCGTCCTGGAGGAGATGCTGGCGCCGCACCGCTCGACAGGACGCATCCGCCTGCTGGAGCGGACCCGGCCCATCGCGGCGGCCGTCGACGGCGACCGCGTGACGAGCGTGACCCTGGAGCCGCTGACCGGCGGCGACGTCGTGATCGTGCGCGCCGACTACGTGCTCGACGCGACCGAGACCGGAGAACTGCTCCCCCTCACCGGGACCGAGTACGTGACGGGCTTCGAGTCGCGGGCCGAGACGGGCGAGCCCAGCGCTCCCGAGTCCGCCCAGCCGGACAACATCCAGGCCATCAGCGTGTGCTTCGTCGTCGAGCACGTCGACGGCGACCACACGATCGAACGCCCCGCCGACTACGACTTCTGGCGCGACTACACCCCGTCGGCCTGGCAGGGCGAGCGGATGCTGTCGTGGACGGCACCGAACCCGCGCACGCTCGAGCTGAGCACGCGCATCTTCGATCCGAACTCCGGTGACGACGTGCTGGCGGTGAACGCCGACCAGTCCCGGGCCGCGGGCGATCACGACCTGTGGAAGTTCCGCCGCATCGCCGCACGGAAGATGTTCGCCGACGGCTTCTACGAGAGCGACCTGTGCCTGGTGAACTGGCCGAGCATCGACTACTTCGAGCATCCGGTGCTCGACGTCCCGCGCGAGGTCGAACTCGAGCGCTACCAGGCCGCGCGGCAGCTGAGCCTGTCGATGCTGTACTGGATGCAGACCGAAGCGCCGCGGCCCGACGGCGGCTTCGGATTCCCCGGCCTGCGCCTCCGCCCGGACGTCTTGGGCTCGGACGACGGCCTCGCCCAGGCGCCGTACCACCGGGAGTCGCGGCGCATCCGCGCCCTCACGACCGTCACCGAGCACGACGTCTCCTACGCCCTCCGCGGGGATGCCGGGGCCACCCGCTACGAGGAGTCCGTCGGAGTCGGGATGTACCGGATCGACCTGCACCCCTCCACGGGCGGCGACACCTACATCGACGTCGCGTCGACGCCCTTCGAGATCCCGCTCGGAGCGCTGATCCCGCAGCGGATGACGAACCTGCTGGCCGCGAACAAGAACATCGGCACGACGCACATCACCAACGGCTGCTACCGCCTGCACCCGGTGGAGTGGAACATCGGCGAGGCCGCAGGCCATCTCGCCGCCTACTGCCTCTCCTCCGGGACGAGCCCGCACGAGGTCCACGCCGATTCCACGCACCTGGGCGCCTACCAGGCCGAGCTCGACGCCTCCGGCGTCGAGCGGCACTGGCCCGAAGGACGCGTCCACGCGTATTGATCACCCACCGCATCACACACAGTTAGGAGCAAGCATGAGTGTCACCCCCACGCCGCGTCGTCGCGGCTTCCTGGCCACGGGCGCCGGCATCGCCGCCGTCGCTCTCACCCTCGCCGGCTGCAGCGGAACCCCCACTGCCGAACCCGAGACCCCGGATGAGCCGGTGTCGCTGCGCATGACCGTCTGGACAGCGGACGAGACGCAGTTGGCCCTGTTCCAGGAGATCGCCGACGCCTACGTCGAGGAGAACCCGGAGCTCGTCTCGGAGATCACGTTCGAGCCGATCCCGTTCGAGGACTACACGACGACCCTCACCACACAGCTCGCAGGCGGGAACGCCCCTGATCTCGCCTGGATCCTGGAGAGCTACGCTCCCGAGTTCGTCGAAAGCGGCGCCCTCGTCGACATCGCGCCGACTCTCGAGGAGACCGAGGGGTACGAGTACGACGACCTGCTCGAGTCCTCGCTGGCGCTGTGGCAGAAGGACGACGGCCTGTTCGCATACCCGTTCTCCAACAGTCCGTTCGCGATCTTCGTCAACACGGACCAGATCGCCGCCGCAGGGCAGCCGAATCCGGCCGATCTCGTGGCATCGGACGAGTGGACGTTCGACAAGGCCCGTGAGATCTCGGCAGCGGCAGCCACGGCATCCGGCAAGGAGGGCCTCGTCGTCCGCGACTTCGACTACAAGGCCTGGGAGAACCTGGCCACGATCTGGAACGGCTGGGATGCCGCGCCGTGGAGCGAGGACGGCGCGCAGTGCACGTTCGCCGACCCGGCGATGGTGGATGCGATGACCTGGATCCACGACGCGGTCTTCACCGACGCCGCGATGCCCGAGCCGGGCGTCACCGCCGACTTCTTCGCCGGGGATGCCGCGATGACCATCACGCAGATCAGCCGCGCCTCCGCGATCGACGACTCGTTCGCCTGGGACATCCTGCCGCTGCCAGCCGGCCCCGAGGGCAAGCAGAACGTGATCGGACAGGCCGGGATCGGAGTCTTCGCCAATGCGGAGAATCCGACGGTCGCCGCCGACTTCCTGGCGTATTTCACGAACCCGGAGAACGCCGAGAAGCTCGCGGCCTACTTCCCGCCGCCGCGCGAGGCACTGTTGAACGCCGAGACGATGGGTGCCGCCAACCCGAAGCTCAGCGAGGAGCAGCTGCAGGCGGTCGTGATCGAGGGAATCCAGGATGCCGTGACCAAGCCGACGCACGTCAACTTCGCGAAGCTGCAGGACACCGTCCGCGCTGAGCTCGACGCGCTGTGGACGGCCGACGCCGATGTGGAATCGGTGCTGACGGCGACCTGCGACGCGATCACGCCGCTGCTGGAGGGCTGAGACCACATGGCTTCCACCGCCGCCATCGTGGCGGCCGAGACCGCGGAGCGGCGGGGACCCGGTCCCCGCCGTTCCGCGGCCACGCGCGGAGACTGGATCGTCGGGTACACGATGGTCGCCCCCGTCGTCCTCGGCGCCCTCGCCTTCGTGATCGCCCCGCTCGTCGCCGTCGTCTGGTTCTCGCTGCACGACTGGAACGTGCTGGCCAACACGTTCGTGTTCGCCGGTGCCGACAACTACGAGCGGATGCTGGCCGACGAGGGCCTGCACGATTCGCTGCTGGCGAGCCTGTGGTTCTCGATCGGCCTCGTGGTCGTCAACATCACGCTCGCCCTGTTCCTGGCCGTGCTGCTGAACCAGAAGCTGCCAGGGACGACGACCTTCCGCACGTTCTTCTTCTCCCCCGTCGTCGTCTCGCTGGTCGCGTGGACGATCGTGTGGAGCTTCCTCCTGCAGGCGGACGGCGGTATCAACGGGTTCCTGTCTCTCATCGGCATCCAGGGCCCGAACTGGCTGCGCGGCGACGTGACGGCCATGATCTCGGTGATCATCGTGCAGGTCTTCAAGAACGTCGGGCTCAACATGATCCTGTTCCTCGCCGCTCTCCAGGGAGTGCCGGAGGACATCAACGAAGCCGCGCGCATCGACGGCGCAGGCGCGTGGCGCCGGTTCCGGTCGATCACGCTGCCGATGATCAGCCCGACCGTGCTGCTCGTGTCGATCCTGACGATCGTCGGCTCCCTCGAGGTGTTCGCGCAGATCGACGTGCTCACCGGCGGCGGCCCGGGCAACTCGACCACGGTGCTCGTGTACTACCTGTACCAGCAGGCGTTCCGCTTCAACGACTTCGGATACGCCAGCGCCATCGCGGTGCTGCTGTTCGCGATCGTCCTCATCCTGACGCTGATCCAGTGGCAGACCCGAAAGAGGTGGGTGTTCCATGAGAACTGATGTGCTTCCGACGCCCGTAGCAGTCGACACGCACGCGGTCGTGACCGGATCATCCGGCGGCCAGCGGCCGAACCGCGCGAAGACCAAGCAGCGCTGGGTCTCGGTGGGGCTCGTGACCCTCATGGCCGTGCTCAGCATCCCGTTCGTCTTCCCGACCTGGTGGATGGCGACGTCCAGCCTCAAGCCGATCAGCGAGATCCTGTCGAAGGTGCCGACGCTGTGGCCGCAGAATCCGACGTTCGAGGCGTACGGCGAGGTGTTCCGGCTGCAGCCGTTCGCGCAGCAGTACTGGAACAGTCTCTACATCGCGGCCCTCGTCACGATCGGCACGATGCTCGTCGCGGCGATGGCGGGGTACGCGTTCGCGCGCATCCGCTTCCCCGGTGCGAACGCGCTTTTCCTCGTGGTGCTGGTCGGTCTGCTCGTCCCCAGCGAGGTGACGATCGTGCCGCTGTTCCGCTTCGTGAACGCGCTCGGCCTGATGAACACGCACTGGCCGCTCATCGTGATCCCCATCTTCGGGGCGCCGGCCGTGCTGGCGGTGTTCATCATGCGCCAGTTCTTCCTCGGGCTGCCCGGAGAGCTCGAGGAGGCCGGGCGCATGGACGGCCTCGGGCGCTGGGGGATCTTCTGGCGGATCGCGTTCCCGCTGTCGCGGTCAGCGCTCGCGGCCGTGGCGATCTTCACGTTCCTGAAATCGTGGAACCTCTACCTCGAGCCGATCGTGTACCTCTCCAGCAAGGACAACTTCACGCTGCCGCAGGCGCTGACGCAGTACGTGGACGCCTACGGCGGGCCGATGTGGAACGTGCAGCTCGCCGCGACGACGCTCACCGTGGTGCCGGTGCTGCTGGTGTTCCTGATCGCGCAGAAGCAGTTCGTGCAGGGCCTGGCGAACACCGGGCTGAAGGGCTGAGGGAGTCAGGTCAGCCGGGCTGCGGGCCCGTGGCGACGGGGCGGCCGGGGGTGTTCGACCACTGGCTCCAGGATCCGTGGAAGATCTTCGCGTCGATGCCGGCCTCGGCGAGCATCAGCGCGGTGTGCGCGGCGGTGATGCCGGAGCCGCAGTAGGCGGCAACAGGCGTCTCAGCGGTCACGCCGATGGCGGCGAGGTTCCCGCGGATCTCGTCGGCGCTGCGCGCCGTGCCGTCCTCGGTCAGATGCGCCTTGGTCGGCAGGTTGATCGCGCCGGGGATGTGCCCGGCGATCGGGTCGTACGGCTCGGTCTCGCCGCGGTAGCGCTCGGGAGCCCGGACATCCAACAGGACTCCGGATGCCGGGAACACCGCGACTTCGTCGATCGTGAGACTCCCGCCGCCGATGTCGGTCAGCGTCACCGCGCCGGGCTCGGGCGTGACCGCGCCGGACTCGACAGGCAGCCCGGCCGCGCGCCAGGCCGGCCAACCGCCGTCCAGGACGCGCACGCCGACACCACCCTGTCGGAGGATCCACCACGCGCGGGCGGCGGCAAGACCGCCGTGATCGTCGTACACGATCACCGCGTCGCCGTCGTCGAGGCCCCAGCGGCGCGTGGCATCCTGAACCGTCGCGGTATCGGGGAGCGGATGGCGTCCCTCATCGGGGCGGCCGTGACGCGACAGCTCGGTCTCGAGATCGGCGTACACCGCACCGGGGACGTGGGCCTCGAGGTAGTCCGGGTGGCCGTCCGGTCCGCCGAGGCGCCACCGCACGTCGAGGATCCGCAGGCGCGGTTCTCGATCGATCAGGTCGGACAGCTCGGCGACGCTCACGAGGTGGGACATGGTCCCAGCGTATGACGGCGTCGCGCCCCCCTCGCGCCCCCGCTCCCCTCGCTCGTTGAGCGAGGAGCGAAGCGACGAGACGAAACGCCGTGACCGCTGGTCAACCGCTACCGCGTTTCGACTCGGGCGGCTCCGCCGTCCTCGCTCAACGAACGAGGGGGAGGGAGGGTGTCCACTCAGCGCGCGTCGGAGTCCTCGGCAGGGTCGAGCTCCTCGGCGACGTCGACCGCCCCGACGATCTCGTCCTCGTCCGGCTCGTCCGCCACGGCATCCGCATCCGTCGGCTCCGCGGTCAGCACGCCATCAGGGCGGATGAGCTCGCGCACCTCGGCCATGAAGCTGTTCAGCTGCTGCTGCTGCCAGCGCAGCTGACGCGTGCGGTCCTCGGCGTCGCGCAGCACCTCGGTGGTGTGCCCGATCACGGTCTCCACGATCTTCTGCGCCTTGACCCGTGCACGGTCGAGCGTCTCGCGTGCTCGCACCTGAGCATCCGATTCGATCGTCTGCGCCTGCGAACGCATCAGGCGCTCGTAGTCGTCGGCCTTCGCGGAGATGCGCTGCGCGTGCTCGAGCGACGACTGCACCTGCTCGTTCGCATCGCTCGTGATGCGCTCGGCGTGCGCCACGGCCTGGTTGTGCAGCGTCAGGAACTCCTGCTGCGCGTCGTTCTGGCGGCGCGTCAGGCTCTCTTCGAACTCGAGAACGCGGGTGTTCATCTCGCGGACCTCGCGCTCGGCATCCGCGCGCTGCTGCTGCGTCTCGCGCGTGACCATCGACCGCAGCGCGGCCGACCCCTTCTCGGCCTCGGCGCGAACAGCCGCCGCCTCCTGCTCGGCCTGCGTCACCTTCTCGGACGCGTGTGCACCCTCACGCGCGATGCGCGCCTCGTGCGCGGTGTACTCGGTGTCGATGCGCAGACGCACCTGATCGGCCTCGGACTGCGCCTCAGCGGTGATGCGGGCGACATCCGCCGCGAGCTCGGCGCGCTTGGATTCGGCCTCCTCACGCGCGGCCTCGAGCAGGCGCTCGGCCTGCGTGGCGGCGTTCTGGATGAGGACGGTCGCCTGCTCCTCCGCGACACGCAGCACGGCCTCGAACTGCAGGCGCGAGCCCTCGTCGTCGCCATCCTTCTTGGGCGCGTCCACGAGCTCGCTGGTCAACGTGGCGACCTGCTGCTCGAGCTCGGCGGCCTGCGCCTGCGCTGCGGCTGCGGCGGCCTCCAGTTCGGCGATGCGCTCCTCGTGCTGGGCCCGCGCGGCCTCGGCCTCGGCACGTACGGCATCGGCCTCTCCGCTGGCGCCGTTGCGGACGAGCGCGACGTCGGTCTCGGCACGCTGCAACTGTGCGCGGAGCGCGGCGAACGCGGCATCCACCTCGCCCTTGTCGTACCCGCGGAAGGCCTGTGTGAACGACGCCTGCTCCCGCGGAGCGCTGCCGCCGCCCTGCACCAGCTGGTCGAAGAAGTCGGGCTCTCGTTCGTCGCGGTTGTCGGCGTTTTCGCTCATGGGGAGCCTTTCTGACGGTCCCGCCCGGACAGCATCGACGAATGCCGCAGAAGGCGAAGAGAGGAGGAGGATGGCGCGAAGCTCGCGCAACATCCTAATCCGTCCCGATGCATCGGTGGGCAGGGAGAATGCGGGCGACGTAGACTCGATGCGGCACAGCGAGAAAGGCCTGCGATGCCCTCTCGTCTGCGCTGGATGGGCCTTCGCCCCCAGGAACTCGCCCTCATCGCGATCACCGCAGTGTGGGGCTGCACCTTCCTCGTCGTGCACTGGGCGATGGAGCACTCGGGCCCGTGGTTCTTCGTCGGGATCCGCTTCCTCGTCGCCGGTCTCATCAGCGCGGTGATCTTCCGGCGCGTGCTGCGCGGCATCCGCTGGACCGACATCGCGGCCGGAGCCGCCATCGGACTGATGATCCACCTCGGCTACGGTCTGCAGACCTTCGGGCTGCAGACGATCGACTCCTCGACGTCGGCGTTCATCACCGCGATGTACGTCCCGCTGGTGCCGCTGCTGCAGTGGGCCGTGTTCCGCAAACGCCCGCACACCATGGCGTTCGTCGGAGCGGGGCTCGCGTTCGTCGGGCTCCTGCTGATCGCCGGACCGGATGCTCTCACCCTCACGCTCGGCCAGGGGGAAGTGGCGACCCTGCTCAGCACACTGCCCATCGCCGGCGAGATCATCCTCATCAGCGTCTTCGCCGGGAAGGTCGACCTGGGTCGCATCACGATCATCCAGCTACTGGTCGCTGGTGTCCTGTCCCTGCTGACGATGCCCGTGGTCGGCGAGGGCGTTCCGGAGTTCTCCTGGGTGTGGGTCGTGGCCGCGATCGGGCTGGGAGCCGCCAGTTGCCTCATCCAGCTCACGATGAACTGGGCGCAGAAGTCGGTGTCGCCGACACGCGCCACCGTGATCTACGCGGGCGAGCCGGTGTGGGCCGGTGTCGTCGGACGCATCGCCGGCGAGCGCCTGCCCGCGACGGCGCTCATCGGCGGAGCGCTCGTGGTGCTCGGTATCCTGGCGAGCGAGCTGCGGATCGTACGACGCCGCGACCGGGTCAGATCAGACCCTCCTCCTGAGCGCGGCTGACGGCCTTCGCCCTGCTCTCCACCTGCAGCTTGCCGAAGAGGTTCACCAGATGCGTCTTCACGGTGGCTTCCGTGACGAACAGTGCGCGTGCGATCTCGCGGTTCGAGGCTCCGGCACCGAGCAGACCGAGCACCTCCTGCTCGCGTTCGGTCAACCGCACCTGCGGCCTGCGCCTCCCCGCGGCGACCCGCTCGGCGAGCTCAGGGGCGAGTACCAGCTGTCCGGCGGCGGCCTGGGCGAGCGCCCTCATGATCGTCTCCGGCGACACGTCCTTGAGCAGGTATCCGGCCGCACCGGCTTCGATCGCCCGGAGGATGTCGGCATCCCGGTCGTAGGTGGTGAGGATGATGACCGCCGGCGCCGGGTCGAGCGCGCGCAGCGCTGCGGTCGTCGCCACGCCGTCCATGCCCTCTCCCAGGCGCAGGTCGCAGAGCACGACGTCCGGACGCAGCATCCGCGCCGCAGCGACCGCCTGCTCCCCCGTGCCGGCCTCGCCCGCGATGTCGACGTCGTCCTGGTGCGCGAACAGCGCGCGCAGACCGGTGCGCACGATCGGATGATCGTCGACGAGCAGCACGGAGATCGTCACGCGAACCCTCCCGTCGGCGCATGAGCGGACAACGCGGCGCCCTCGCCCTGTGCGCTCTCCACGTCGAGTCCCCCACCGAGTTCACGCAGCCGCTCCCGCATGGCGTGGAGACCGTAACCGCTGCCGTCCGCACCGCGACGCGCCGTGTCCCAGACTGCGGCATCGAAGCCCCGTCCATCGTCCACGATGTCCAGGCGCACGGTGTCACCGGCCTGCGCCAGACTCAGCGTCACGCGGCGCGCACCGGAGTGCATCCGCACGTTGGCGAGCGCCGATTGCGCCGTGCGCAGCAGAGCGACCTCGACAGGCATCGGCAACGATCCCAGGTCCGGATCGACGCGAAGTTCCGCGTCGATCCCGGTCTCGGCGACGAGGTGGTCGACCATGCGCCGCAGCGCACCGGCGAGTGCCGT
Organism: Microbacterium sp. STRO-1N; assembly: GCF_057748015.1. The sequence goes on along the minus strand of NZ_CM173234.1, from coordinate 137,292 downwards.
CTCGTCCAGTTCGGCGGGAGCGAGCGCGTCGATGAGCCGGCGGACGTCCGTGAGCGAGTCGTGTGCGATCCGACCGATCTGCTGCAGCGCGCGATCAGCGGAGTGGTCGACCACCTCATCGCGCGCGGCGCGTGACAGCATCCCGATCGACGACAGCCCCTGCGCGACCGTGTCGTGGATATCGCGTGACAGCCGTGTGCGCTCCGCGATCACGCCGGCCTCGCGCTGCGTGCGGGCGAGCTCCTCCTGCAACTCGGCCATCTCATCCTGCGCGCGCAGCAGCGAGTCGACGAGACGTTGCCGATCGCGCATGTCGGCGGCCAGCTCGACATAGCCGCGCGCGAGCCCGAAGGCGAACAGTCCACCGATGAGGGGCCCGATGACATTCGCGTAGGTCGTCGCGCCGTGGTGCATGAGGGGTGCGGCGATGGCGAGGATCAGCACGGTTGCGCCGAAGACCGCGGCCCAGGCCAGGGGCAGCAGATAGCCGGCCAGCAGCCAGAGCGGGAAGGCGACCCAGACGTACTCCGCCGAGACCATCAGCCCCACCGCCCACAGGATGCCGAGTCCGACGAGCCACAGCGCACCCTGCCGCGCGTCGCGATACCGCGCGGCGATCGCCAGGCCGATGGCGTACCAGCCGAGGAACAGCACCGATGCGGCCACCGCGGACGGCACCGGCGCCCCGTCAGCGACGGCCCTGATCGTCGCGATCACGACGAGCAGTCCGGTGAGGACGACCTGCCCCGCCCGCATCGACCGCAGCACGCCGGCGAGGGTGCGCAGGGACATGCCGGTGCGGTCGGTGTCGGTCGGGGCGGCCATGGACCGATTCTCCTCGGTCATGCGCAGATCCGCGCGGATCAGACGGGTGCAGGCGCGGAGACGGATGCCGCGGCATCCGTCCTGGAGACGAGCGCCTTGCGCAGGGCGAGGAAGAGCAGGATCATCCCGGCCGTGAGCAGCATGTGCCCGAGGCCCGCGATGCCGGCGATCATCTTCGACGACTCGGCGCCGAGGACGGTGAGCGAGCCGTGCACGACGAGCATCCCGCTGGTCACGATGACGCCGGCGTTGTAGATCCAGAAGAACCACGCGAACAGGCGACTGCGCGACAGGGCGAACTGCTTCTCGAGCACGAGCACGATCAGCAGCACGATGAATCCGAGCGTCAGCAGATGGGTGTGCGCCAGGCCGAGCTGGGTGAACTGCCCTTCGGGGAAGCCGTTGAGCTTGGTGAACTCGCGGTAGAACAGGCCGGAGGCGACGCCGGCGAGCATGTAGGCGAAGGTGGCGTAGAAGAGTCGGGTCATGTGTCCAGCCTCGCCGCGGATGCCCGCCGGCGGTTCCATCGAAGGATGGAGATCCGGCCCTCAAGGACGCCCGGAGTCGTCCTCGTCGATGACGTGCTCGAGCCAGGTCGTCGTCTCAGCGGGGTCGTCGGCCGACACCAGCAGCGCGAGATGCTCCATGAAGCAGTCCTCGGTGGCACCGTGCCCGTGCTCCTCCCCCGGCGGGGTGTAGATCGTCTGGCCCGGGTGCGCCTCGACCACGTTGCCCATTGCTCCTTTCAGGCTGGGGCTCAGACGGTCAGCAGCACCTTGGTGGCGCGGCGCTCGTCCATGGCCTTGTAGCCCTCGGCGGCATCCTCCAGGGGCAGCGTCAGGTCGAACACGTCGCCTGGGGCGATCTTCCGGTCCCAGATGAGCTGGATCAGCTCGGGCAGGAAGCGACGCACGGGCGCCGGACCGCCGTGCAGATGCACACCGGAGAAGAAGAGCTCCTCACCCGGCAGCGACACGTCGTGCGAGACCCCGACGTACCCGACGTGCCCGCCGGCGCGGGTCGAACGGATCGCCTGCATCATCGACTCCTGCGTGCCGACCGCTTCGATGACCGAGTGCGCGCCGAGCCCGTTCGTGAGCTCCTTGATCCTCGCGACTCCGGCCTCCCCTCGTTCCTCGACGATGTCCGTCGCACCGAACTCGCGCGCCAGCGCCTGCCGGTCGGCGTGCCGGCTCATCGCGATGATGCGCTCGGCTCCCAGCTGCTTCGCCGCCAGGATGCCCAGCAGGCCGACCGCTCCGTCGCCGACGACGGCGACGGTCTTTCCCGGGCCCGCTTCCGCCGCGACGGCGGCGAACCAGCCGGTGCCCAAGACATCGGATGCCGCGAGCAGCGCCGGGATCAGGTCCGCGTACGGCTGGCCGGGCGTCGCGACCAGGGTGCCGTCGGCGTGGGGGACGAGCGCGTACTCGGCCTGCGTGCCGAACACGCCCATCGGCACGACGTGCGCGCAGCGGGACTGGTAGCCGGCCTGGCAGATCTCGCACGTGTTGTCGGAGGCCATGAACGAGCCGACGACGAAGTCGCCGACCTTCAGCTTCTTCACGTCCGCGCCGATCTCTTCGACGACGCCGACGTATTCGTGCCCCATCGGTGTCGCGTCGACGCTGTCCGCGCCGCGGTACGGCCAGAGGTCCGAACCGCAGATGCAGGTCGCGGCGACCTTGATCACGGCGTCGGTGGGCCGGGTGATGGTCGGCTTCTCCCGCTCTTCGACCCGGACGTCGCCGGGTCCGTGCATGATGACTCCACGCATGTTCTTGCTCCATCTGTTGGGATGCGACCAGTCAATCGCTCCGTCCGCGCGCGTGGAAGGTTCTGTCAAGGGGTGTATCAACAGGGCGCCCATCGGCGTTCGCGCTCGGCCTACGATCACTGCATGGACAATCGAGCCGAGGTCCGCGAATTCCTCACGTCGCGGCGCGCCAAAGTGACGCCCGACCAGGCGGGGATCCCCGGCGGCGCCAACCGCCGTGTTCCGGGGCTCCGCCGAACCGAGGTCGCGATGCTCGCCGGCGTCAGCGTCGAGTACTACGCCAAGCTCGAGCGCGGGGCGATCGCCGGAGCATCCTCGTCGGTGCTCGACGCCCTCTCGCGCGCGCTGCTGCTGGACGACACCGAACGAGCGCACCTGTTCGATCTGGCGCGCGCTGCCGACGGCATCCCCACCTCAGGACGCGCCCGTCGCCGTGCGGCATCCAGCGCCGCCCCGCGGATCAGCCTGCAGTGGGCTCTGGACGCTCTGACCGGTGCCGTCGCGTTCGTCCGAGATCAGCATCAGGACCTCATCGCCACGAACGCTCTGGGGCGGGCGTTCTTCTCGCCGCTGATCGGCGAAGGAGGGCGCACGCCGAACCTCGCGCGCTTCCAGTTCCTCGACCCGGCCTCGAAGGACTTCTACCCCGACTGGGATCTGTTCGCCGAGATGTGCGTCGCGATCATGCGGGCCGAGGCGGGGCGGGACCCGCACGACAAGCAGCTGCAGGATCTCGTCGGCGAGCTGTCGACGCAGAGCGACGTGTTCCGTCGGCTCTGGGCCGCCCATGACGTGCGCCAGCACGGGTCGGGCACCAAGCGCTACCGGCATCCGATCGTCGGAGACGTCACCCTCGCCTACGAGGAACTCGCGATCACCGCCGAGCCGGGGCAGGTACTGATGGTCTACACAGCCGAGCCCGGTTCGCCGTCGGCGGAGCGACTCGGCCTGCTCGCGAGCTGGGCGGCGGGGAATACGCGCTCGGGAGACGCGTTGCACACCGCATGACAGCATCCTCGACGGTTCTCGCCGCGGCATCCGAGCGCACGCACGTCCGCGTGCCGATGCGCTTCTCCGACGGGTACGCGACGACCGCGGACGTCTTCACCTTCGACGGCCTCGCAGACGGACGCGAGCATCTGCTGCTCGGCCTCGGCGACTGGCAGGGAGCGCTGGAGCGCGCGGCGTCCGGAGGGCCGGCTCCGCTCGTGCGTCCGCACAGCGAATGCCTGACCGGCGACGTCTTCGGATCTGAGCGCTGCGACTGCGGTCCGCAATTGCGCGAGGCCGTCGAGCGGATCGCCGATGAGGGCGGTTTCCTGCTCTACCTCCGGCAGGAGGGACGCGGCATCGGCCTCTACGCCAAGCTCGACGCGTACGCGCTGCAGGACTCCGGACTCGACACGTATGAGGCGAACGTCGCCCTCGGTCACGGCGAGGACGAGCGCGACTACACCACCGCAGCGCAGATGCTGGCCGCCGTCGGGGTCAGTGCGATCCGGCTGCTGAGCAACAACCCGGACAAGGCCGTGCAGCTCGATGCGCTCGGCATCGCGGTGGAGGAGCGCGTGCCCACAGCCGTGCACCTGTCGCCGTCGAACGCCGGGTACCTGCGCGCCAAGCGGGACCACACCGCGCACACGCTCGACCTCTCGGCCGCGTAGGTCGCCGCAGGCGGCACTCGATCCGGAGGAGAACGCACGATACGGAGGAGCGGATGCCGCGAAAGCATCCTCCCGATCGTGCGAAGTCCTCCGGATCCGTCCCGAACCCGGACTACGCGCTGATCGTCGGGAACGTCCAGGCGCCGTCGGTGATCTCGGGACGCGGGCGATACAGCCGCACGAGATAGTTCCATCCGTCGGTGATCGGAATCGCGTTGGGCGTCTCGGGCGGATAGTCGCCGAAACGCACGGTCGTGGAGCCGTCAGCGTTCTTCACGGCGGTGATGTTGTTGACCGTGTAGGCGTCTCGATCATTGGGCTCGAAGTAGCCCTGGGCGTTGTAGACCGAGATCGACCAGAAGCCGTCGACCGGCACGTCTCCGACGGTGAGCTCGTACTGCCCGACCGGCAACCGCGGATCCACGCCGATGTACGACGCCTCGCTGGTCGGCAGGCCGCCCCACCCCGCGGCCGTGCCGATGAGATGGCGGACCGGTTCGACTTCGTCCCTCGCACCGAACATGCGGTCGAAGCCGGCCAGATTCCTGGCGAGAGAGAGCAGCGCGTCCCTCGTCTCGTCAAAGGACTCCGTGTCGTAGTCGGGGTACGCGAACCGCTCCGCCGAGCGGCTCGCCAGCCGGATGCCGTCCTGCAGCGTCGCCACCGTCCGCACGTCGTCCGCATCGGCGGGGTCGACGAGGATCCGCACAGCCACGACGACATAGTCGCTGCCGGACTCGTCGGCGCGGAGCTCGTGGTCGCCTGCGTCGTGGAAGACCGCCTGCACGAAGTGATCCTCGTTGACGATCATCGCCGAGAGATAGCGCTCCCCGGCATCCGGGAGCGTCAGCGTGGCCCCCTTCGAGACGTCGACGACGGCGAAGCTGTAGAGAGTGTCGCGGTTCAGCCGGATCACCGTCTGCCGGTCGACCGCCGCCGGTTCGCGGTTGTGCAGGAAGACGTTGACGCCCCCTGCGCTTTCCTGCAGGTCGTGGAACATCCGATCTGTCTCGGCACGGACGAAGTTGTCAGCGTTCACATGAGTGGTCACGGGGCCGATCCTCCCACAGCCTCGCTTCGAGGGGGGTCGCGAATCGTGCCGCTGTGGCCGCAGCCCGCGTTCTGCTCTGAGCAGAACGCCTCGATCACGAGGCCCGGGGCGACTTATCGTGAGGCATGGCCGACATCGTCCCGTTCCCGCGTCCCCTGAACCGCGACCCGGAGCCGCTCTGGCGCCAGCTTCTCGGTGATCAGCTCCGTCGCCGTCGCCATGACCGCGAGGAGACCCTCACCGAGACCGCCGACAAGGCCGGGGTCTCACCGCAGTACCTCTCCGAGGTCGAACGAGGGCTCAAGGAGCCGTCCAGCGAGATGATCGCCGCGATCGCAGGGGCGCTCGACACGAGTCTCATCGAGCTGACGAGTTCGATCGCGGATGAATTGCGGTCGGCACCGGCATCCGTCTCGGCATCCGCTTCGCGCGGCGCCTTCGCCCTCGCCGCCTGACACGGCACCGCTTCACTGGCGGCACCGCTTCGGGGGCCGACACGCCAGATGTCGGACCGTTTCGCCCGAAACGTCCGACAAGTGGCGTGTCGGCCCCCGGCGTGGGCGCCCGCGTCAGCCGCGCTCCCCGAGCACGGTGTCGATGAGCCCGTACTCCTGGGCGGCGGATGCCGTGAACACCCGATCACGGTCGGTATCGAGCCGCAGCGATTCGACCGATCGCCCGGTGTGCCGCGCGAGCACGGCCTCGAGATCCGACCGGATGCGCACCACTTCGTCCGCGGCGAGGATGAGGTCGGGGATCGCGCCGCGCGACTGACCGGCCGGCTGATGCAGCACGATGCGGGCGTGCGTCAGCGCCGCACGCTGCCCGGAAGCTCCGGCCGCCACGAGCAGGGCCGCCGGTCCGATCGCCTGGCCGACGACCGTGGTCGCGATCGCCGGACGGATGTGCTGCATCGTGTCGTAGATCGCCAGCGCCGCACCGGGATCCCCGCCCTCGCTGTTCACGTAGAACTGGATGGCGGCGTCGGGGGCGTCCGCGTCGAGATGCAGCAGCTGCGCGATCAGGGCGTTCGCGACCCCGGCGTCGATGCCGGTGCCGAGGTAGATCACCCGCTCGGCGAGCAGATGGGAGTAGACGTCCATGATGCGCTCCCCGCGGGGATGCTGCGCGATGACGTTCGGGATCGTGTAGCTGCTCATGACTGTCCTCCCAGTCCGACCCGTGCGCGCCGACGCGGGAACACGTCGGCGGTCGAGGTGATGATCTCGTCGATGAATCCGTAGGCGAGCGCCTCGGATGCCGTGTACCACCGGTCGTGCAGCGAGTCCTCGAAGATGCGCTCCGGCGACTGGCCGGTGTCCTCGGCGATCAGGCCGAGCACCGTGTCGCGCATCTGGCGGAGGTCGTCGGCCTGCACCTCGATCTCGACGGCGGACCCGCCGATACCCGCCGAACCCTGGTGCATGAGCACCCGCGCGTGCGGGAGTGCTCGGCGCTTGCCCTTCGCCCCGCCGGAGAGCAGGAACTGCCCTGCGCTGGCCGCCATCCCGAGGACGAGCGTCGACACGTCGTTCGGGATGAGGTGCATGAGGTCGCGGATCGCGAGCATCGCCGGCACGGAGCCGCCAGGCGAATGGATCCACAGCGCGATGTCCGCGACCGGGTCCTCGGTCGAGAGGGTCAGCAGCTGCGTCATCAGCAGCGTGCCGTTGTCGTCGTCGAGGCCGCCGTCGAGCACGAGCACGCGCTCGTGGAACAACGCGCGCCTGGCCTCGGGGCCGAATTGCGGGATGGGGTTCTCTTCGCTCATGGATCCAGCGTGCGCCGCGGCATCCCCTCCGTCGCCCGAATCCGCCGTGGGCAGATCTGCCGTGAGCAGTGCGGGCCGTCGGGCCCTCGGGCCCTCGGGAGGGGCCCCGAATGGTCGCTTCGCCAGGGTCGACGCGGCACTATGCGACCCCCGCATCGAGGTGCCGCGACGCCGCGCATCCGAGGGGGACCCGAATGGTCGCCTCACTCGGGTCGACGCGGCACTATGCGACCCCTCCCCGCCCAGCTCTCAGCCCCGCACTCCGGTTGTTTTAGGCAGACCGAAAAGGTATCTTTTCGGTGTGCCTAAAAATCTTCGCATCGTCGCGGCATCCCTCGCCGTCGGCACACTCCTGCTGGCCGGATGCAACGGGCCGAACGCGGCCGAGGACGACGCCCGCCCGGTGGTCCTGACGACCTTCACCGTCCTCGCCGACATCGCGCAGAACGTCGCCGGCGACCACCTGCGCGTGGAGTCGATCACGAAGCCGGGCGCCGAGATCCACGGGTACGAGCCCACCCCCGGTGACATCCGGAAGGCCGCCGACGCGGACCTCATCCTCGACAACGGGCTGAACCTCGAGGTGTGGTTCGCGCAGTTCGTCGAGACGGTCGATGTCCCGCACGTCGTCGTCTCCGACGGCGTCGACGCGATCGACATCACCGGAGATGCGTACGCGGGCAAGCCCAACCCGCACGCCTGGATGAGCCCGGCGAACGTGCAGCTCTACGCCGACACGATGGCCGAGGCGTTCGCAGAACTGGACCCCACGCACGCCGACGACTACGCCGCGAACGCCGATGCCTACAAGGCCGACCTGCAACAGGTGCAGGATGACCTCGTCGCAGCCCTCGCGGAGCTGCCCGAGACCCAACGCGCGCTCGTCACGTGCGAGGGCGCGTTCTCCTACCTGGCACGGGATGCCGGACTCACCGAGGCCTACATCTGGCCGGTCAACGCCGAGCAGCAGGCGACGCCGCAGCAGATCACGAAGGTGATCGAGTTCGTCGACGACAACGACGTCCCTGCGGTGTTCTGCGAGTCGACCGTGTCGGACAAGCCCATGCAGCAGGTCGCCGAGGCGACGGATGCCGCGTTCGGCGGCATCCTCTACGTCGACTCCCTGTCGCAGGCCGACGGACCCGTTCCGACGTATCTCGACCTGATCCGGCATGACGCGGACACGATCATCGCGGGGCTGACCGGATGAGCGCGATCGAGGTCCGGGGCATCACGGTCCGTTACGGCGACGTGCTGGCGCTGGACGACGTGTCCCTCGACGTCGGTGAAGGGCGGGTGACGGGCCTCATCGGCATGAACGGCTCCGGCAAATCCACCCTGTTCAAGTCGATCCTCGGGCTCGTACGGCCCGCGACAGGGACGGTGAGGCTGGCCGACGGCGACTCGGCATCCGCTCGGCGTCGCGGCCTCGTCGGTTACGTGCCGCAGAGCGAGGACGTGGACTGGTCGTTCCCCGTCTCGGTGCGCGACGTCGTGATGATGGGCCGGTACGGGCGACAGGGCATCACGCGGAGAGCGCGCCCCGCCGACAAGACAGCCGTCGACGAGGCGCTCGAGCGCGTGGAGTTGCAGGACCTCGCCGACCGCCAGATCGGGCAGCTGTCTGGCGGCCAGCGCAAGCGTGCGTTCGTCGCCCGCGGCATCGCTCAGGATGCCGGCATCCTGCTGCTCGACGAGCCGTTCGCCGGCGTCGACAAACGCAGCGAGGCGACGATCGTTCGGCTGTTGCGCGAACTCGCGGCATCAGGGCGGACCGTCCTCGTCTCGACCCACGACCTGCATGCCCTCCCCGAGTTGGCCGACGATGCGGTGCTGCTGCTGCGCCGCGTGTTGTTCCACGGGTCTGTCACGGAGGCTCTGGAGCCCGCCCGACTCGCCAGGGCGTTCGGACTGGATGCCGAGGAGGACGACTCGTGATCTGGGACTGGATCCTCGAACCGCTGCAGTACGACTTCATGGTCCGCGCGCTCGTGACGACGGTGATGGCCGCGGTGGTGTGCGCACTGCTGTCGTGCTGGCTCGTGCTGGTCGGCTGGTCGCTCATGGGGGATGCTGTCTCGCACGCCGTGCTCCCCGGCGTCGTGATCGCCTACGTGATCGGGGCACCGTTCGCGCTCGGCGCGCTGGTGTTCGGGTTCCTCGCGGTGGCGCTGATCGGTGCGATCCGTGGCACGAGCCGCGTGAAGGAGGATGCCGCGATCGGCATCGTCTTCACCACCCTCTTCGCACTCGGACTCGTGCTCATCTCGGTCACACCCAGTCAGACCGATCTGAACCACATCATCTTCGGGAACATCCTCGGGGTCTCGATCGGCGATCTCGTGCAGGTCGGCATTCTCGCCGCCGTCGCGTTCGTCGTGCTGCTCGTGAAGCGCCGCGACCTCACCCTCTACGCGTTCGATCCCACGCACGCGTTCGCGATCGGGCTGTCGCCGCGGATGCTGGGAGCGCTGCTGCTCGGCATCCTCGCCCTGACCGCCGTCGTGGCGCTGCAGGTCGTCGGGGTCGTGCTCGTGGTCGCGATGCTCATCATCCCCGGCGCGACGGCGCAGCTGTTGACCGACCGCTTCGGACGGATGCTGGTGATCGCGCCTCTGTTGTCTGCGGCGTGCAGCGTCACCGGGATCTATCTCAGCTACTGGCTGGATGCCGCACCGGGCGGCCTGGTCGTCGTCGTGCAGGGGGCGGCGTTCGCGCTCGTGTACCTGTTCGCGCCGCGGCAGGGCGTGATCGGGCGGCACGTGTTCGTGCGGCGGGCGCTCGCTCGTTGAGCGAGCGAAGCGAGTCGAAACGCGCCAGCGGCTGAACCTCGCCATGCACGCGTTCGACTCGGTCGGCTCCGCCGTCCTCGCTCGACGAACGAGGGGAAGGCCGCACCCGCGTGTCCGGGTTGGCGCGGGTGACCGGCATCCGCACCCGCCTCAACCCGGACACCCCTCGCTGGCAGGTCCGGGTTGAGGCGACCAACTCCGCCGCGCACCCGCACGAACCCGGACACGCCGGACCGAAGCAGCGCTCCCCGTAGGCTGAAGCGCATGGCCCTGGAACCTCTCGCCCTGCCCGCCGCCGACTGGCACGCGTTCATCGAAGAGCGCGCCGAGACCTCGCTCGCGACAGCACGCGACGTCGTCGCCCGACTCAAGGACGGCACGTCCCGCAGCCCGCTCGCGATCCTGGAGCTGTGGAACATCGGCGAGATCGCGACGGCCAACGCGTCCAGCTTCACGCAGCTGCTCGCCGAGGTGCATCCGGATGCCGCGGCACGCGAACTGGCCGAAAAGGCTCTGCAGGAGGCATCCGCCTTCGTCACGGAGCGAGACCAGGACCGAAAGCTGTACGAGGTCTTCGCCGACGTGGAAACGGAGGGCCTCGACCAGGAGGCCACCCGTCTGCTGGGACGCATCCTCCGCGACTTCCGCCGGGGCGGCGTCGACCAGGACGACGCGACGCGCGCCCGGCTCGCCGAGATCAGCGCGCGCATCACCGTCGTGGACCAGGAGTTCTCGCGCAATGTGCGCGACGATGTGCGCAGCATCCGCATCGCGCCAGAACGCCTGGCCGGCCTCCCGGATGATTTCGTGGCGGCGCACCCGACCGGCGACGACGGGCTGGTCGAGATCACGACGGACTACCCGGACTTCCGACCGTTCCGCGCCTACGCGCACGACGCGGCGGCGCGCGAGGAGATCGCACGCGCCTACAACGATCGCGGCTGGCCGGCCAACGACGCGCTGCTGCACGAGCTGCTCGATCTGCGCGCCGAGCAGGCCGATCTTCTGGGGTACGCCTCGTGGCCGGACTTCGACGCCGAGGTGAAGATGATCGGCACGGGCGACGCGATCGGCGACTTCATCGAGCGCATCGCGGCGCTCTCCGCAGACCGCGCCGCCGCCGATCTGGAGGCTCTGCTCGTCCGCGCGCGCCAGGACGACCCGGCGGCCACCGAGATCACGACGGCCGACGCCGACTACTACGGCGAGATCCTGCGCCGCGAGCAGTACGACGTCGACGCGCAGGAGGTGCGCCGCTACTTCGACTTCACGCGCGTGCGCCAGGGACTGCTCGACGTCACCGGCCGGCTGTTCGGACTCACCTACCGCGAGGTCCCGGACGCCCCCGTCTGGGCCGACGACGTCTCCAGCTACGACGTGCTGCGCGACGGCGAGCGCATCGGGCGCATCCACCTCGACCTTCATCCGCGCGAGGGCAAGTACAAGCACGCGGCGCAGTTCGATCTCGTGACGGGTGTGCGCGGCATCCAGCTCCCCGAGGGAGTGCTGGTGTGCAACTTCCCCCGCGGGCTGATGGAGCACGAGCAGGTCAAGACGCTGTTCCACGAATTCGGTCACCTGCTGCACCATGTGCTCGGCGGCGACCAGATCTGGGCGCGGTTCTCGGGCGTCGCGACCGAATGGGACTTCGTCGAGGCCCCGTCGCAGATGCTGGAGGAGTGGGCCTGGGATGCCGACATCCTGCGGACCTTCGCTCTGGATGCCACGGGCACACCGATCCCCGCCGACCTCGTCGCCCGCATGCGCGAGGCCGCCGACTCCGACCGTGGTCGCTGGGTGCGAACGCAGATCTTCTACTCCGCGGTGTCCTACCGGCTGCACCTGGAGCGCCCAGCCGACCACGACGCCGCGCTGGCGGAGCTGTCCGAGCGCTACTCGGTCATCGCGCGGCTCCCCGACACGCACTTCCAGGCCGGTTTCGGACACCTCACGGCATACAGCTCGGGCTATTACACCTACATGTGGAGCCTCGTCATCGCGAAGGACCTGTTCAGCGCGTTCGACCCTTCGGACATGTTCGCCGCCGACGTCGCCGGGCGGTACCGCGACGAGGTGCTCGCGCGCGGCGGGTCAGGGGATGCCGCGGAGCTCGTGGCCGCGTTCCTCGGCCGCCCGACGTCGTTCGACGCGTTCGGCGGGTGGCTGGCGGGCGCCTGACGCTCCGGGTCAGCGCGCGAGCGCGAGCGACGGGAGCACGGCGAACGCCTGCGCCAGGTCCGCGATGAGGTCGTCCGGATGCTCGAGCCCGATCGACATGCGCAGCACATCGGCCGCCGGTCGCGCCTCCGCAGGCACCGGCCGATGCGTCAGAGCCGCCGGATGCTGGATCAGCGAATCCACTCCGCCGAGCGAGACGGCGTGCGTGAACAGCCGCACGCCGGACGCCACGGCACTCGCGGCAGCGTATCCCCCGCGCACGCGCATCGCGATCATGGCGCCCGTGCCGCGCATCTGACGCTCGAGGATGCCGCGGGGGTCGCCGTCGAGCCCGGGGAAGAAGACCTCCTCGACCTCCGGCCGGTCGATGAGCCACTGCACGATGCGCTGCGCGTTCTCCTGCTGGCGCTGCATCCGGATCGGCAGCGTCGCCAGTCCGCGGTGCAGCAGATAGGCGCCGAGCGGGTGCAGCAGGCCACCGGTCACGGCGCGCACGCGGCGCAGCGCCTCGGCCGTCTCCTCGCTGCAGGCGATGACGCCGGCGATCACGTCGCCGTGCCCACCAAGGTACTTCGTCGCGCTGTGCAGCGACAGGGCGGCGCCGTGGTCGAGCGGGTTCTGCAGCACCGGTGTCGCGAAGGTGTTGTCGACGAGCACCGGTGCCTTGCCGGCATCCGCCACGATCGCGGCGATGTCGACGAGCTCGAGCGTCGGGTTCGCCGGGGTCTCGACGATCACGAGACCCGTGTCCGCGCGGACGGCGGAGGACACCTCGGACGGCTCGCAGTACGTGGTCTCGACGCCCAGCATGCCCGAGCCGAGCAGGTGGTCGGTTCCGCCATACAGCGGCCGAACGGCGACGACGTGGCGGCGCCCTGTCGCTGCGCACATCGCGAGGATCGCCGCCGTCATCGCGGCCATCCCGGAAGCGAACGCGACGGATGCCTCGGCATGCTCCAGTTCGGCGAGGGCGTCTTCGAAGCGCGCGACGGTCGGATTCCACAGCCGCGCGTAGACCATGCTTCCGTCCGCGGGCGGGCGGCCTCCGGTGGCCATGGCCTCGTAGGATTCCCCGCCGCGCTCGACGTCGGGCAGCGGATTCGTCGTGGAGAGGTCGATGGGCAGCGCGTGGACGCCGAGCGCCGTGAGGTCTTCACGGCCGCTGTGGACGGCCCTGGTGTCGGGATGCATGCCCCCATGCTTGCTGACATCGCAATCGGAATGGGATGATTCGACAGCATCCTCAACGGTTGGTACGTATCGTGCGATTTCCTACGGAACGGGATGCCGGAAGGAGCCGTGACCTTGTCGAAAACGCCAGCGGTCCTGGACGAACTCGACCTCGAGATCCTGGCCGTGCTCAGCGAGCGCGCCGACATCACGAACAAGGCGCTGGCGGCGCGGCTCGGACTGGCCGAGTCGACCTGCGCCCATCGCGTGCGGTCGCTGCGGACGCGGGGAATCATCCGCGATGTGCGAGTGCGACTCGACCCGGCCGCGCTCGGCTACCCGCTGCAGGCGATGATCAAGGTGCGCCTGGCCAACCACACCGGGGCGAAGGTCAATGCACTGTTCGACGCGCTCGTCGCGATTCCCCGCGTGCTGCAGGTGTTCCATGTCGCCGGTGTCGACGACTTCCTCGTGCACGTCGCTGTGCAGGATGCCGCGGCGCTGCGCGACATCGTGCTCGAGCACATCACCGTGCACTCAGTGGTGCGCGGCACCGAGACACAATTGGTCTTCGAGCTGCGCGACGGGCGCGGGCTGCTCGGCTGAGTCGCGCTTCCCTTCGCACGCACCGAATCGGAGGAGAACGCACGATCGGGAGGACCGGATCCCGCTTTCCGGTCCTCCGTTTCGCGTGTTCTCCTCCCGTTCGGAGCGGTGGCGGCTACGCGCGCGGCGGGTTCGCCGGCAGCCATTCCTCCAGCGTCGTCTCGAAGATGTGAGCGCCCTCGACCGGGATGAGCGTGCGCTCCTCGATCTGTGCGCCGTAGTACGGCGCGCTGTCGTCGCGGACGACCGTCCGCGAGTCGCCTCGGAAGGTCAGCGCCCGCCGGGCGAACTCGTCCATCCCGAAGGCCTCGGGACCGGCGATCTCGATGTCGCCGGCCGGATCGCCGGCGGCCGCGCGGGCCACGGCGGTCGCGACGTCCTCGGCGGCGATCGGCTGGATGAGCGCCCCGGGCAGTGCGACGACACCATCCGTGGTCGAGATGTCCGCGATGCTGCCGACGAACTCGAAGAACTGCGTCGCGTGGACGAGCGAGTAGGCGATGCCGGACTCGCGGATGAGCTTCTCCTGCGCGACCTTTGCGGCGAAGTACGGAATGTTCTGAGGACGATTCGTGCCGACGATCGTGAGAGCGACGTGATGGGTGACACCCGCCTCGCGCTCCGCCGCGAGGAGGTTCCGCGTCGAGGTGGTGAAGAACTCGAGCACGTCGTCCGGCGCGAACGATGGCGAATTCGACACGTCGACGACCGTGCTGGCACCCTTGAGCACTTCGGCGAGCCCCTCGCCGGTGAGCGAGTTGACGCCGGTGTTCGGCGAAGCGGCGATCGCCTCATGCCCGTGCGCGGTCAGCTTCGCGACGACCTTGGATCCGATGAGGCCGGTGCCTCCGATGACGACGATCTTTGCCATTTCATGCCTTTCGATCTGGACAGGTGCCCTGAGGGCTCTTACCAGCTATGACAAGGCGGGAACCGTCGATGTGACGTCTTCCGGAAACGGGCGGCCGTCGGCGATTTCGTCAGCGGTCGTTCGGGGCCACGTGGGCTGTGATCGAGCGCAGCACCTCGAGGGCGGCGTGAGCCCGCTCGGGGGTGAAGCCGAACGTCTCGACGACGGACTGATAAATGCCGGGAGAGTGAACGCGCAGGGCATCGCCGTGCTCCGTCAGCGCGATGATGACAGAGCGTTCGTCCTGCGCATTCCGTGTGCGGAGGATCAGGCCCTGCGTCTCCATGCGCTTCAGGAGCGGCGTCATCGTCCCGTAGTCCGACTGCAGGCGGGACACGAGCATTCCGACCGAGAGATCACCGGAATCCCAGAGTGCCGCGAGGACCAGATACTGCGGGTACGAGACCCCCAGCGGTTCGAGCAACGGGCGGTACGCGGCGGTGACGGCACGGTAGGCGGCGTGCAGGTTGAAGCACACCATGTCGTCGAGGGCGACGTTCGAGGGTCCGGCTTCTTCTGGCACGGGCCGAACCTAACACGACATGCGCCACGGGAAGGCGAGTGGTGCGAGCGATGCCAGCTTCACCGGATTCATGACCCAGAAGATCCGCGTCACACGCTCATCACGGGTCGCGACCGTGAGGAGGGCGAAAGGTCGCGCATCGCGGAAGAGCACCGCGCCGGCCCGTCCGTTGGCCTCGACCAATTCGACCGTGACGTCGTCCCAGAACCAGGTCGCGACGCCCAGCAGGAAGCGCTTGAGCCTCTCGCGACCCTGGATCGGGCGGCGGGCGGTGCGACGCACTGCCCCGCCACCGTCCGTGTAGCTCACCGCATCCGCGGCCAGCAGGGATTCCAGCGCGTCGGCATCCCCGCCTCGAGCCGCGTCCAGGAAGACGCGGAAGAGCCGCTTCTGCGTGGTCGCGTCCACAGCGTGCACGACATCGACCGCGAGATGCTTATGGGCACGGCTGACCAACTGTCGCGCGGCGGCCTCAGAGACTCGAAGGATCTCGCCGATCCGCGGATACGGGTACGCGAACGCCTCGCGCAGAACGAAGGCCGCACGTTCTGTCGCGGTCAGCCGCTCCATCAGCAGCAGGGTCGCCAGTTCGAGAGCTTCCGCATTCTCCGCCCCCAGGAGGGGGTCGTCGGACGTATCGACCGGGCTCGGCAGCCAGGGGCCGATATAGGTCTCCCGGCGCGATCGGGCGCTGTTGAGGACGTTGATGGCGATGCGGGTCGCGGTCGTCGCGAGGAAGGCCCCCGCGTCGCGGACGACCGATCGGTCGCACAGGTGCCAGCGGATCCAGGTCTCCTGCACGACGTCTTCCGCCTCGAAGGCGCTGCCGAGGATGCGATAGGCGATTCCGAAGAGCCGCCGGCGCTGCGCCTCGAAGGCCGCCAGCGATTCGTCTTCGGAACGGGGCTCGTCGTACGGATTCCGTGTCATCAGCCGCTCCTGAGAGGTTGCGGGTTGCAACCGAGCGACAGATTACCTTGCCTCCTAGTAAATAGGAAGCTATTTATAATGGCGCGAGCCGCTCAGACCGCTCCGTGCGTCTGGATGCGCCAATCGTGGTACCGGGTCGGGGCGATCGTCGCGGTGGCCTCAGGAAGGAGATCACGGCTCGCGAGGTGCGCTCCGAAATAGGTCCCGAGCGGATCCGGGACGACTTCGCGCTCGTCCTGGCGGGATCGCATGTCGATGATGGCGAGTTCCTCGAGGCTGAACACCTCGGGCCCACCGAACTCGACCATGCCATGGAGGGGCTTCCCCAGTGCCGTTCGTGCGACGGCCTCGGCGACGTCGTCGGCGGCCATGGGCTGGATGAGGACGTCGGCGACCCGGACCGTGCCGCTGCGGACGGCATGGTCGGTGATGTTGCGGATGAACTCGAAGAACTGCGTGGCGTGCACGAGTGAGTAGGGCCGCTGCGACGCCATGATGAGTCGCTCCTGCTGCTCTTTGGCGACGAAGTAGCCGCCCTCGGCACGCGCGAGCCGGTCCGTGCCGACGACCGAGAGCGCCACGTGGTGGTGAACACCGGCGGCTTCGCCGTAGCTGAGCAGATTCATTGTCGAGGTGTAGAAGAACTCGCGCGCCGCTGCTTCGTCCGTGTACGACGAGTTGGAGACGTCGACGACGACCTCGGCGCCCTCCAGTGCATCCTCCAGCCCCTCGCCGGTGTACGAGTTGACGCCGGTCGAGCGGGCAGCGGCCAGGACCTCGTGGCCCGCTGAACGGAGGCTCCGGACGAGTCGCGCGCCGATCAGACCCGTTCCGCCGATGACCGTGATTTTCATGTCGCTCCTTCGAGTTCCGATTGGCTGCCACGGGAATCCGTCTGCACTCATCTGACAAGACACGGTCTCGAGTTGTGACACATCGCCCCGATGAGAATCCGACCGATCCGGATCGTCACAGCGGACGATGCTGCCCGGTCTTGTCTGGCATGGGCTGCAGGTGACCAGTCGCGGTCGAGGCCCAGTCCTCACCTTCAGACGAAAGGACCGACATGACCGACCACATTCTGCAGCCCGAGGCTCAGGCGTTCGCGGATGCCGCAGCCCAACCGCCCTCCCTCGTAGACCGCGGCGTCGACGGCGCACGGCAGTTGCTCGACGACGTGCAGTCTGCCCCCGTCTCGAAGCCCGATGTCACGGACGAATGGATCACCGTGCCCGCCGAGGTCGGCGACGTGCGCGTGCGCATCGTCAAGCCGACAGGCGCCGAGGGGGACCTGCCCGTGGTCCTCTACATCCACGGCGGAGGCTGGGTGCTCGGCAACTCCGGAACGCACGACCGACTCGTGCGCGACCTCGCGACGGGCGCCGACGCGGCGATCGTGTTCGTCGAGTACGACCGGTCGCCCGAAGCCCGGCATCCGGTCGCCGTCGAGCAGGCCTACGCGACGGCGCGCTGGATCATGAATGACGGGGCGAGCAAGAGCCTGGACGCCTCCCGCCTCGCCATCGCCGGCGACTCCGTAGGCGGCAACATGGCGGCTGTCGTCGCCATCCTCGCGAAGCGGCGCGGCGACGTCGCGTTCATCCACCAGTCGCTCTACTACCCCGTCACGGACGCCGGGCAGAACACCGACAGCTACCGCGAGTTCGCCGTGGGCTTCCACCTTCGCGCCGACGCGATGGCCTGGTTCTGGGACAACTACCTCCCGGACGTGCAGGCACGCAAGGACGTGACCGCGTCTCCGCTGCGGGCCCCGGTCGACGAGCTCGAGGGGCTGCCCGAGACGTTCCTCATCGTCGACGAGAACGACGTCCTGCGCGATGAGGGAGAGGCCTACGGTCGCAAGCTCATCGAGGCAGGCGTGCGCACCACGCTCGTCCGCTACGACGCGACCATCCACGACTTCATGATGCTCAACCCGCTGCGCGGCTCCGCCGCCAGCACGGCAGCGATCGAGCAGGCCGTCCACGTCCTCCGCAGAGCATTCGCCACCACCTGATCCGCCTGCCACCACAACCAGAGAGAGAAGATCATGACCAGCCAGAAGCCCACCATCGTCCTCGTCCACGGCGCTTTCGCCGAATCGGCATCTTGGAACGGCGTCCTCGAACGCCTGCAGAGCCACGGCGTCACCGCCGTCGCGGTCGCGAACCCGCTGCGCAGCCTGTCGGGCGACGCCGCGTACGTCCGCGACGTGATCGCGTCGATCGGAGGCCCCGTCATCCTCGTCGGCCACTCCTACGGCGGACTCGTCATCACCGAAGCAGCCTCGGACAACGAAGCCGTCGTCGGGCTGGTGTACGTCGCGGCCTTCGTGCCCGAGACCGGCCAGAGCGCCTTCGAACTTTCCACCACCGAACCGGGCAGCACCCTCGGAGACGCACTAGCCGCGTACCCGGTCGCCACTGGCGGCAACGAGTTCGTCATCCGTCAGGAGCTGTTCCACCGCCAGTTCGCCGCCGACGTGTCGGCAGAGGTCGCAGCGCTCATGGCCGCCACCCAGCGGCCGGCGACCGAGGCGGCGCTCTCGGAAGCGCTGCCGACCGGGAACCCCGCGTGGAAGAGCATCCCGTCCTGGCACGTGTTCGGAGACCAGGATCTGAACATTCCCGTCGCCGTCCATCGCGCCGGCGCCGCGCGTGCCGCCTCGCAAGGCACGCGCGAGGTCGCAGGCGCATCGCACGCGATCTCGGTCTCGAACCCCGACGCCGTCGCCGAGGTCATCGCCTCGGCAGGCAAGGCGTACGTCGCGAGCCTGCAGCCGACCGTCGCGTGATCGACCCGTGCGGTGCCCTGCCCGGATAAACCCGGGCGGGGCACCGCACCACGGAAGGATGAAGATGAGTCTCACCGCCGAGCCGTTCACGAACGTACATCGCATCGACGCCGACGATCTCTCGGTCGCCTACGTGGATATCGGCGATCCGCACGCCGAGCCCGTCGTGCTCCTGCACGGGTACCCCTACGACGTCCACAGCTACGTCGACGTCGCACCTCTGCTCACCGAGGCCGGATTCCGCGTCGTGATCCCCTACCTGCGCGGTCACGGGCCCACCCGGTTCCGGGATGCTCGCACACCGCGAACCGGTGAGCAGGCGGCACTGGGGTCGGATCTCCTGGCGTTCATGGACGCTCTCGAGCTGGAGGAACCGGTCTTGGCGGGCTACGACTGGGGAGGGCGGGCCGCATGCGTGGTCGCAGCGCTGTGGCCGGAGCGGATCTCCGGCCTCGTCTCCGTGAACGGTTACCTCATCCAGAACATCGCCGCCTCGCAGACGCCGATCCGCCCCGACCTGGAGGCGGGCTTCTGGTACTTCTGGTACTTCGCGACCGAACGCGGGCGTCGAGGGCTCGAGGCGAACAGGCGCGACATCGCCGAGGTGATCTGGCGCCGCAACTCCCCGGAATGGTCGTTCAGCGCCGCAGACGTCGACCGCGCGGCGATCGCGTTCGACAATCCCGACTACGTCGAGGTCGTCATCCACTCCTACCGGCACCGGCTCGGGCTCGCGCCCGGAGCGAACCGGTACCTCGAGCTCGAAGAGCGGTTGGCGACGGCTCCCGCGATCAGCGTCCCGACGATCACGCTCGACGGGACCGCGGACGGCAACTTCCCCGCCACCGACGGAACGCCGCAGCCGCACCTGTTCACCGGGCCTCGCGAGCACCGTCAGATCCCCCACGCGGGTCATCACCTGCCCGCTGAGGCACCGCACGCCTTCGCTCAGGCTGTGGCGGATGTCGCAGAGCCGCCGGGTGACGGCGAAGGAACGACGTGAAAGCTGGTGCGTCGCCGTCGCAACGGCGACGCACCAGCCGACAGGAACGACTCAGCGCACCTGATCGGTCGGTCGGACCAGGATCTCGTTCACCGACACATGCTCGGGTCGGCTGAGCGCGAAGACGATCACCTCTGCGATGTCCTCGGGCTGCAGGGTGCGCATCGACTGGCCGATGCTGTCCGCTGCCGCCCTCATCATCGGATCGGTGATGTGCGTTGTCAGCTCCGTGGCCACGAAGCCCGGCTCGACGACGACGACCCGAACGCCGCGCTCGGTGACCTCCTGTCGGAGCGACTCCGTGAAGGCGGCGATGCCGAACTTCGTCGCCGCGTAGACGCCGCTGCCGGCCGACGCGATTCGCCCGGATGTCGACGAGACCTGGATGATCGCGCCCCGCGATTCGATGAGCTGCGGAAGCGCGGCATGCACCGTGAACATCGACCCGAGCAGATTCGTCTCGACCATCCGCACCCATTGATCGACGTCTGCATCGAGAATCATGCCCGCCAGCATCTGGCCGGCGTTGTTGACGAGCGCATCGAGCCGACCGAAACGACGGACGGCGGATGCGACCGCGTGGTCGACCGAATCTCTGCGGGTGACGTCGAGCGTCACAGCGAGCATCTCCGTCGGCGCTTCGTCCACCAGCGCGTTCAGCTCGTCGATCCTCCGCCCGGCCGCGACGACTCTCGCCCCCGCTCGGGACAGCGCGAGAGCCGTCGCGCGGCCGATCCCCGACGATGCCCCGGTGACGAGGACCACTTTTCCGTTGAGGCTGTCTTTCATCGTGCTCTCCTGATCCATGGCGGTGGCCGGCGGTGTCTCCGTCCGACCTGAGGGACGCCGTCAATGTGACAGGGAGCGCTGCCGTCCTGTGACAGCGCGTCGTCCCGTGCCGGTCGTCACAACTCGGCTCGCTGCCCGGTCTTTGATGGCAGGACTGCCGTACCCCACGGAACACCCGCCCCCGAAAGGTGAACATGTCGACCTTCAGCACATCAGCGCGAACCAGCGGCGCTTCGACCGCGCCGATCGTGATCGTGGGCGGTGGCCTTGCGACGATCGGAGCCGTGAAGGCCATCCGTCGGGAGGGTCATGACGGCGATGTCACCGTGATCAGCAGCGAACCGCATCACCCGTACGAGCGGCCGCCGCTGTCGAAGGATTACCTGCGCCGCGAAAGCGACCGCACCAGCGTCTTCACCCTCGCGCCGGAGTGGTACGCCGACAACGGGGTGGTCGTCCGCACCGCGGCGACGGTCGTCGCCCTGGACGTCAGCGACCGCACGCTGACCATGTCCGACGGGTCCACCGAGTCGTACAGCGATCTGCTCCTGGCGACGGGTTCGTCTCCACGCCCGTTGACTGTTCCCGGCGCGGATCTGCTGGGCGTGCTCTCGTTGCGCACGCTGGAGAGCTCCGACCTCCTGCGGGCGGCACTGCTCGACGCCCGGGAGTCCGGCGCCGGGCGCCTCGTCGTGATCGGGGACGGCTGGATCGGACTCGAGGTCGCCGCATCCGCACGAATGCTGGGGCTCGACGTCACTGTGCTCGGCCACGGCGCACAGCCGCTCGCGAAGGTCCTCGGCGCGACGATGGGGGCCTTCTACGCCGCGGTGCACACCAGCCGCGGCGTCACGCTGCGGCGCCAGGTCGAGGTCGCCGCCATCGAGGGCACGGCGGGCCGAGTGACCGGCATCGCTCTCTCCACCGGTGAGCTGATCCCCGCAGACGTCGTGCTCGTCGCTGTGGGAGCCGTACCGAACATCGGGCTCGCCGCTGCCGCGGGACTCGAGCTGCGCGATCGAGCTCTGGGTGGCGGTGTCGCGGTGAACGGCCGCCTGGCCGCATCCGCTCCGCACGTGTACGCCGCCGGTGATATTGCGAGCATTCCGTCCGCCAGATACGGCCGTCCGCTTCGGGTCGAGCACTGGGCCACGGCGCTGCGGACGGGCCCGCACGCCGCAAGATCGATGCTCGGCACGGATGCGGACTACGTCCGTCTGCCGTACTTCTACAGCGACCAGTTCGACATCAGCATGGAGTACACCGGTTTCGTCGGAGGTGCGGACGACTACGACGACCTCCACATCAGCGGAGACGTCGACGCGGCCGCGTTCGTCGCCTTCTGGACGAAGGCGGGAGTCGTTCAGGCCGGTATGACGGTCAACACTCCCAACCGGATCGCCGACATCGAGAAGCTCATCACGACGGGGGATGCTCTCCCGCCGGACGACCTCCGGGCGTTCGCGACGAGTGCGGTGAGGTGACGGACATGCCGACTGCGGACTCCGACCGCGCCGCCTTGAACAGTGCCGTCGGCACCGAGCTGTTCGTGCTGCAGGCGATCGCCAGCTCCACGATCAACGAAGCGGGGACGCGCAGCGCCATCTACCTGTCGACGCTGTCCGGCGGACTGGTGGCGATCGGGTTCGCCTCCGACTCGCCGGCCCTGCTCGCCGCCCTCGCGTTCACGGTGTTCCCGACGATCTTCATGCTCGGCTGGTTCACGGTCGTGCGACTGGTCGACAACAGCGTCGAGAACATCACCGCACGAAGACGCATGGAACGCATCCGCGAGTACTTCGTCGGCCTGCACCCCCTGGGCCCCGATCTGATCGCCCTCGACGACCCACGCACCGGGGAGCTGGGAGTGCGGTACGCCCGTTCGTCGTTCCTGTTCACGATGGCCAGCATGATCGGAGCGGTCAACGCGGTGCTCGGCGGCGCGATCGTGGGGCTCGTGCTCATCACCGGCGCCGGCATCCCGGCCGTCCCGGCGCAGATCGCCGGTGTCGTGGTGGGGCTGGCGCTGCTCCTGGCGACGCTGGGATACGAGCGGCGACGGATCCGGAAGACCGGGTGAAAGCGGCCCTCGCTGCGCGCTCGGCCCGAGATCGCGGGAAAAGGCAACCGCCTGTCACAGACCGAATCGCTGCTCGGTCAATGCGTATAGGGCAGTCTGCCTAGTGGTGCAGGGTTCAGAAACGGAGCGGACGAGATGCGAGTCGTTGTGTTGGGTGGAACCGGTCAGGTGGGCCGGAAGGTCGTCGAGAAGCTCGAACGGCGCGCTCAGGCCGTCGTGGTGGCCTCGCCGACGAGCGGAGTCGATGCGCGGTCCGGTCGCGGACTGGATGCGGCCCTGGAGTTTGCGGATGCCGTGATCGATGCGACCAACGCTCCGAACCTGTCCGGCGAAGCGGCACGGGAGTTCTTCGAGACGACGACGCGCAACGTGCTGGATGCCGAGCAGCGAGCGGGCGTGAAGCATCACGTCGCGCTGTCGATCGTCGGCGCGGATAACGCGGGCGAAGACGGCTATTTCGCGGCCAAGGGCGCGCAGGAGAACCTGGTGAAAGCCGGCCCGATCGAGCACTCCATCCTCCGGTCCACGCAGTTCTACGACTTCGCCCGCCGGATCGCCGAATGGAACACCGCAGAGGACACCGTCCATCTGCCGACCAAACCGGTGCAGCCGGTCGCGGCATCCGATGTCGCCGATGTCCTCGTCGAGCTGGCGCTGGGAGGACCCCTCAACGGCGCGGTCGACTTCGGCGGACCAGAGCGGATGCCGCTGTCGGAGTTCGTGCGCCGAGTCCTCGGAATCGATCACGACCCGCGCTACGTGGTGGCGGATGACGACTCCGCCCCGGTGGGCTTCAACATCTCCGGCGACCTGCTGCTGCCTCGTGACCCCATGCGCATCGCCGCCACGACGCTCGACACCTGGATGCACGACGAAGGTCGCCGCAGCCTCGCAGGGGTTCGATGAGCCATGGGTGAGCATGACGTGGCGGTCGACGACGCTTTCGATGCGGGTGAGGAACTCGACGAAGCGCTGAGGATCTTCGACGCGCATCGGCGACGTCTGTTCGGCATCGCCTACCGGATGCTGAGCACGGTGGCGGATGCGGAGGACATCGTCCAGGAGACGTGGATCCGCTGGCAGAACACGGATCGCTCGAAGATCCAGGAACCGGTGGCATTCCTCACGACCATCACGACCCGGTTGGCGATCAACGTCCTGCAGTCCTCCCACACGCGCAGAGAGACCTACATCGGGCCATGGCTTCCCGAGCCGGTCAACACGGACGACGATCCGGCGCTCGGCGCCGAGCGTGCCGAGGCCCTGCAGTTCGCGATCCTGCTGACGCTGGAGAAGCTCACACCCACGGAGCGCGCGGCGTACATCCTGCGCGAGGCGTTCGACTACCCCTACACGCGGATCGCAGAAGTGATCTCCAGCAGCGTCGTCAGCGCGCGACAGCTGGTGAGCCGCGCCCGTGCGCACCTCTCCTCCGCCCGCAACGCCCCGACGGACCCCACCGCACAGCGACGTCTGCTGGAGGCGTTCCTCACCGCTGCGCGGAAGGGGGATGCGCACGAGCTCGAGGCGCTGTTCGCCGCGGACGTCGTGAGCTACACGGACGGCAACGGCACGAAGCAGGCCGCCCGCATCCCCGTCATCGGGCGCGAACGCGTGGCGCAGTTCGTCGCGGCGTTCGCCCACCACTTCTGGACCGGGAAGACCATCGACTGGGTGCACGTCAACGGCCAGCCGGCGGCGACCCTCACCGAGAACGGCGTGATCACGACGATGGTGACGGCGACGACGTCGAGCGACGGCATCCTCCAACTGCTGTGGGTGATGAGCCCGCAGAAGCTCAACCACGTCGGCGCGGTCAGCGCATGAGCCGAAGGCACTACCCAGCGTGGCTGCGCAGGCGGCGACGCGGTGCCGCCGACCACGGCATCCTGGAGGAACTCGCCGATGCCCTGACCTCCCAGGACGAGGACGCCGTCCGTGCGCTTCTGCATCCCGACGTCGCCGTCGTCATCGACAGCGGCGGACACCTGCCTACGGCGGCGACTCCCGTGAAGGGCAGAGAGGAAGCGGCAGCAGAGCTGCTGCAGCTGATGCCGGCCGGCACCGACACCGCCGCGGCATCCATCAACGGCGTCCCAGGGCTCACACTCGTTCGCGACCAGCGGGTCGTCGGAGCTCTCACCGCCGATATGCGGTCCCACTTGCTCGCGAACGTGTGGATCGTGTGCAACCCGGACAAGCTGCGCCCCTGGAACCGCTAGCAGTCCATTCACTGATCGGAAGGCGAACCCCATGGAAGCAACGACCACCTCAGGCCCGGCAGATCTGACGGGAACCGTCGATGACCGCCGGACGCAGCTGCACGGGCTCGGAGGCGATGAGCTCGACGCCGTCTGGCTGCGGCGACAGCTGGACAGCGCACTGCTCGCATGGGCGGACTGCGAAACCGAACTGGAGATCCAGAAGGAAAGGCACACCGACTACTGACCATCGCTCCGGACTCTGCTCGATCGGGGTGCAGGATGGAACACATGAGCCGTCCTGCCACCGCCGCCACGACCGCCATCCGCGAGATGCGCGACTTCCTGTTCGATCACGCCACCGACTACGAGGGGGCGCGCGCCGGATTCCACTGGCCGCAGCTCGACTCCTTCAACTTCGCACTCGAGTGGTTCGACGTCGTCGCCGGTGAGCACCCAGAGCGCCCTGCCGTGCAGATCGTCTCCGCAGACCTGAGCGTTCGGGCCTGGAGCTACGGCGACCTGTCCCGCCGCAGCGACCAGGTCGCGAACTGGCTCGTGAGCCTGGGCATCCGACGCGGCGACCACGTCATCGTGATGCTGAACAACTCGATCGAGCTATGGGAGGTCATGCTCGCCATCACGAAGATCGGCGCGGTGTCGATCCCGACCTCGACGCTGCTCTCGGCATCCGATCTGGCGTACCGCATCGAGCACGGCGAGGCCACGGCGGTCGTCACCCTCGGCTCGCTCACTGACCGGGTCGGCGGCGACATCCTGCGGATCGCGGTCGATGGGGCGCCGGACGGTTGGACGGACTTCACGGAGTCGGCGAGCGCGCAGGAGGTCTTCGAACCGGACGGGCCGACCCCGGCATCCGACACCAGCCTGCTGTACTTCACGTCCGGGACGACGAGTCGGCCGAAACTCGTCCAGCACACCCATGTTTCCTATCCGGTCGGGCACCTGTCGACCATGTGGTGGTTGGGGGTGCGGCCAGAGGACGTGCACCTGAACATCTCCTCGCCCGGGTGGGCCAAGCACGCCTGGTCGAGCTTCTACTCGCCCTTCCTCGCCCAAGCGACCGTGTTCGTCTATAACTACGACCGCTTCGACGCGAACACGCTGATGCAGGTTATGGAGACCCATCACGTCTCCACCTTCTGCGCTCCGCCGACGGTCTGGCGGATGCTGATCCAGGCCGATCTCGGCCGCCTCGCGCATCCTCCGCGCGAGCTCGTCGGAGCCGGAGAGCCGCTGAATCCGGAGGTCATCACGCGGGTGCGCCAGGCCTGGGGCGGGACCATCCGCGACGGCTTCGGGCAGACCGAGATGACCGCCTGCGTCGGAAACTCCCCCGGCCAGGTCGTGAAGGACGGCTCGATGGGTCGCCCGCTCCCCGGGTATCCCGTCGTGCTTCTGGACCCGGTGACCGGCCAGGTCACGGACGCCGAGGGCGAGATCGCGCTCGACCTCGCCGAGGCCCCCGTCGGCCTGATGGCCGGCTACTACCGGGATGCCGCGAAGACCGCCGAGTCCCGCGAGGGCGGGTTCCACCACACCGGCGACATCGCGACCCGCGACGAGGACGGATATCTGACCTACATCGGGCGCGCGGATGACGTCTTCAAGGCATCCGATTACAAGATCTCGCCCTTCGAGCTCGAGTCGGTGCTGCTCGAGCACGAACTGGTGATCGAGGCGGCCGTCATCCCGAGCCCGGATCCGACGCGGCTGTCGGTTCCGAAGGCGTACGTATGTCTGCGCCCGGATGCCGGTGACGAGGCCGCCGCGGCATCCGCGATCTACGCGTTCGCGCGGGAGCGGCTGTCCGCGCACCTGTGGGTGCGGATCATCGAGTTCGTGCCTGAGCTGCCGAAGACGATCTCGGGCAAGATCCGTCGCGTCGAACTGCGCGCCCGCGAGGCGGAACGCGTCGCCGCCGGAGGGGATGCCGCGCGGCAGCACATGGACCGCGACTACCGCTGAGCAGGGGCGGCCCTGTCACGGTCGTTCAGGTGGGGAGGCGGTTCCCTTTGCGTGCATGTATGCCGCCACCCAGATCGCGGTGAGCGGGATGGGGAGGAGGATCAGCAGCGCGAAACTGAGATGCATCGTCGCCCAGCCGGCGAGAAGGAACCCGGCGAGGGCGCCTGCCCCACCCATCGGCGCGCTCACCAGCATGCGCAATCCGCGTGTCCACGCTCCAGACCCGGACGCCTGGCAGTCCTCGGCGGCGATCAACGCAAGGAGGCCGACAGCGCCCAGCGCGGCCGCCGTCGCAAGCCCAGCGCCTCCGCTGAACAGCATCCATTCCTGACCGGAAGCTGTCGCGATGTGGAACGCGACCGTCGATAGCGCGAGGGAGACCACTGCCGGCCACAACAGTCGAACGGTCATGAAGGCGGCACGGGGCAGATGCGATGCCAGGTCCCTCACGCGGAAGGCGTTCCCCTCCATCATCGCTGCGAACCCCCAGGCCAGTGCGGCGAGCAGGGCGAGGACGATCAGCATCCCTGGCCAGAGCAGGAGCATAGACGTGCGAGCGACCGTCCATACCGCAGCGATGACGATGCCGGCGAAAAGGAACAGCGGCAACGAGTGCCACACGACCGAGGCGCCGCGCTCGACCGGATTCTGCGGGTGGGCGCCCTCCGCACCGAGCATCAACCGCGTACCCCGACCGTTGCCACGCTCTCGACGAAAGTCCGTTGCAGAAGCAGGAAGAGGATGAGCATCGGGAGCACGACCAGGGTGATCCCAGCGAAGATCACTGTCGGCTGCGATGGCCCGAGGCCTGCCGACAGCGATACCAAGCCGATCGGCAACGTCATGTGCTCCGGCGTGCTCAAGAAGATGAGCGGTCCGAAGTAGTTGTTCCACGACGCCTCGAACCCGAGGATCGCGAGCGCCGACAGAGCAGGCGTGGCCAACGGAAGGATGATCTGGAACAGGATGCGGAAGTGCCCCGCTCCATCGATGCGCGCGGCATCATCGAGGTCTCGAGGGATCGAGTTGAAGTACTGCCGGAGGAAGAAGATCGCGAAGACGTTGATGAGCGCGGGGAGCCAGAGCGCGGCGAGAGTATCCACGAGGCCGAGATTTCTCATCATGATGAAGATCGGAATCACCGTGAGCTGGCCGGGCACCATCATCGCCGCGAGCAAGCCGATGAACAACGGGCCTCGACCGGGAAAATCGATCCTCGAGAATGCGTAGGCGGCCAGCGACGCCACCAGCAGCGATCCGACCACCGAGATCAGCGCGACGATGATGCTGTTCAGGGCCATCCGTCCGACCGGGACCACCGTGAAGACCTCGATGAAGTTGTTCATGGTGAACGGCACGGGGAGCCAGTTCGGGGGGATCTGGAAGGCGGAGGATGGTTCGGTGAGGCTGGACGAGAACAGCCAGACCAGAGGCGCCGCCATCAGGACGGCGACGACGGCGAGGCCGAGGCTCAGAATCCAGCGAAGCGCTCGGCCTCGCCGCCAGGACGCACGGCGCTCCGGGCTCGGTTCGATCCCGAGTTCGATGTTCGAAACCATGGATTCTGCTCCTGTCCTGACGCTCATGACTGGTGCACCCATCGACGCAGCCCGATGAACTGGAGCAGCGTCACGAGCATGATGACAACGAAGATCACGACGGCGATCGTCGATGCGTAGCCGACTTCGAAGGCCTGGAAGCCGACGCGGTACAGGTACATGACCGCCGAGATCGTCGAATCATTCGGGCCACCGCCCGTGATGATCTGGATCGGGTCGAAGATCTGGAAGGCGCCGATGAACGTCACGACTGACGCGAAGAAGAGTGTCGGCGACATCAGCGGAAGGGTGATGTGGACGAGCCGCTGGAAGGCGTTGGCGCCATCGACAGTGGCGGCCTCATGCATCTCGCGCGGGATGGTCTGCAATCCCGCGAGCATGATCAGGAACGTGTACCCGATCGTGTGCCAGAAATCGATCCCGATGATCGCGGGCAGCGCCCAAGCCGGATCGGCGAACCAGTTCGGCGCGTCTATTCCGATCAGCCCGAGATAGTAGTCGAGCAGCCCGAAAGCGGGATCGAGGACGAACTGCCACAGCAGCGCGACCGCGGCCCAGGAGATGAGGAATGGAAAGAACACGGCGGAGCGGACGACGTAGCTCAGGACTCGGTTGATACCCGTGTTCACTGCCAATGCCAGCAGCAGGCCGCCGACGAGGTGCGTGACCATCGAGGCGAAGCTGAACAGGAACGTGTTGCCGAGCGATCGCACCAGAAGGTCATCGGTGAACAGACGCGCGAAGTTGTCGACACCGACGAACTCCGCAGGCGTGAGCAGGTTGTAGCTGAAGAAGCTCAGTGTCAAGGCGGCGATCAGCGGCCCGAGGATGAACGTCACGAAGAGAACGAGTGCGGGGCTGATCAGCACCCATGCGGTGGCTGTTCGCCGCTCGGGCCCGGGTCGCACGGACCCGTTGCGGCGAACAGGCCGGACGGACAAGGACGGGATGGCGCTCACGACACGAGACCCTCGAGCTTCGCGTTGGCCTCACGCAGAGCCCTATCGGGATCCTTGGCGCCCGTGATCCCCTGGAGCCATGCCTCTTCGATGATGCGCTGGAACTCTGTCGCGCGTTCTGGCGCCGGCACCGGCACCGCGGTCTCGAGCTGCTCGTACAGGAGTGTGGAGTTCGCAGGGGCATCATCCGTGAACAGTTCGCTGGTCGTGATCGAGATCCGCGCTGGAACGAACGATGCGCCTCCCGTCGTGATCGCTTCGCCGTATTCCTTGGACATCAGGAACTTGATCAGCGTCCAGGCTGCGTCCTTGTTCTTCGAGCTCTTGAGAATCGGCCAGCCTTCCCAGCCCACAGTCGTCCCGGGCTGTGCGTTCGCCGGCCAGGCGACCAGTTCCACTTCGTCGACGATGCCGAGGTCCTGCAGGCCGGGGGTCGGCCATCGGCCTCCGCCGAAGGTCGCCAGCTTGCCCTGCGACATCTGAGTGCCGGCGTCGAAGTTTCCCCCCGGCTCCGGAACCAGCTTGTCGACGACCAGCGACCGCACGAACTCCAGAGCCTCGACCGCTTCTGGCGTGTAATACGTGGGAACCGTCCACTCCGCATTCATCGTGCTCGCGCCGTTGGTCACCAACCATGGCATGACATCGGTGAAGTACCCCGAGCCCGCGACGCCCATGAACGCACCGGTCTCCCGCTTCAGGGTCGACCCCGCGGACCGGAAATCCGACCAGGTCCAACCGGCGGTGGGCATCTCGAGACCGGCTTTTTCGAGATTCGGACGGCTCACCTGCAGCGCCATCGTGTTGTATCCCGTCGGCATGTAGTACGTCTGGCCATCGGGTGAGCCGTAGGTGCCGAGCCACTCCCGCAACAGGGGTGGCGTATCCGCGTAGTACTCGTCGACGATCGCCTTGTCCTTGGCGATATAGGGTTCCAGCGGCTCAAGGATGTCGCGCGTGGCGAAGAGGCGCTGCCCTTCTGTCGCAACCTGGATCACATCGATCTGCTGGCCACCGGCGATCCGAGTCGAGACGGTGTTCAGGAAGTCCGCCCATGTGTCGGCTGGGATGCCCTGCGCGTGAAGGTCGATGTCGGGATACTGCTCTGAAAAGCTCTTGAAGAGCTTCTCGTAGTTCTTCTGCGCCGCAGCATCCCCATAGAACACGAAGACGACCTTTCCCGAGGTCGCGCTTCCGCCGCCTCCCGCGGCGGGGGCGCAGGACACGAGTGCGCTTCCGAAAATCGGGACGAGGGCGGCGAGCCCCATGCCCCGGAGCATCGTCTTTCGGCTGATGACGGGACCCTGAGTGAGGATATCCATGACTTCTCCTTCGAACTATGGACCGCGAGCGAGTTGATTCAGTTGTGAGTTGAGCGGCGCCAGGAGCGTGCATCGAGCGCCCAGCCCTCGAGGGCGCGAGGCACGTCGACACTTCCTGTCGTGCGCTGCACCGGCAGCGGGATCCGGCAGAGCGTGATCGAGTGCGGCGGCAAGATCGCGTGCCCGTTCTCGAACCGCAAGCGGCTCTCACGCGGGATGACCTCGTCGGGGCGGTCGATGTCGTTGTAGGCATCTGGCCCGGGGCCCGTCAGGACGGTCGAGATGAAATCTCCATCCAACAGGGCGCCGGACAAGTCGACCGCGACACGGAGGTCGGTCGCGGGATCCTTGTTCACGAGCACCAGCGCCACCTCACCGGTCTCCGGGTCGAACGTGGCGAGCTGATCGAGAACCGGAACGCCCGCACCATCGAGCTCGTGCGCGCTGCCTGTGCTCTGCAGAACTTGCGAGCCGAGGAGATTCGCATACATCGCCATCACGTGGAAGGTCGTGCGCCGCACGATGCCGTCGTCGTGGACGAAGAGAGGCCCGCGGGTGTTGATGCTCGGTGCGATGTTCGCCATCGTGACGACGTCTCCATGGCGGATGCAGGTGTTCAAGAACCCCGCTGTGAAGACGGCGTCGGCGAGCGTGTAGGTCGAGTTGAGATCATTGCGATCCCGTGCCGCGATCTTGTCCGGGCTGTTGCCGTTCGGGTGGTGCCAGCCACGGAGGTTCCACTCGTCGAACGCGACGGTGATCTTGCCTGCCAGACCGGCCGCACCGATGATGTCGCGGGTCCGTTCGATGTCGTCCTGCGGTTCGAGAGACCGCGACAGCGCCTTGAGGTAGCCGGCGGGTTCATCCACTTGGGCCAGCGAGTCCCAGTACCCGTGGATGGACAACGAGTCGAGGAACTTACCCGCACCCGACAAGAGCGGGAGCATCCAGTCGAGGTCGGCGCGTGCTGCGGTGAGCAGCACGGTGTTCTCGTCCACGTGGCGCATCATCTTCGCCGACTCGGTCACCAGGCGCGACCACTCGTGCGCGTCCTTCGCGCCGATCTCCCAGTCGCCGTAGTTCTCGTTGCCGATGCTCCAGTACTTCACGCCGTAGGGCTCGCCGCGCCCGTGCTCCTGTCGCAGATCTGCCCAGCGACCTTGTCCGACGGGCAGGTTGGTGTACTCGAGCCAGTCGCTCATCTCCTCTGCCGTCCCCGTACCGGCGTTCGTGCAGATGTACGGTTCGGCACCGATCGCTTCGCACCACTGCACGAACTCGTCGGTTCCGAACGTGTTCGGGTCTGTGACACGCCACGCCTTGTCATAGTGCGAGCGTCGACGCGGACCGACGCCGTCGAGCCAGTGATAGCTCGACACGAAGCATCCTCCCGGCCAGCGGACCACGGACGGCTGCATCTCGCGCATCGCGTCGATGACATCGAGCCGGAATCCGCGCCGGTCGCTCCGTTCGGCGCCGGGCTGAAAGAGCCCTCCGTACACTTGGCGATGGAAGTGCTCGATGAAGTGACCGAACAGGTTCCGCGAGTATGTGGTCGGCGCGACCGATAGGTGGACGGAGACGGCGGCGGTCATGCGGCTTCCCTCGTGGACTCGCTCTTGACAGAAACATCATTGTTGTTCACGCGAACAAGCTAACTTGTTTCGCGATCAGGATGCAATAGTTTAGGTATGTTCTTTTTTTGTTCTTATTGGCGGCGCGACTATCCTGGTCCGAGCGAAGGGTGTTGACGCAATGGCAGCGATGAAGACCGGAGACCTGGCGGATGATCTGACGCATCCGTCCGTAACGATGCGCGACGTCGCCGCTCACGCCGGAGTTCCGCTGTCGGCGGTCTCGCTGGTCCTCAACGACAAGCCGGGAGTATCCGACCGACGCCGGCAGGCGATCCTGGACTCGATCCGCGCCACCGGGTATGTGCACGCTCAGCGCCCCAGGGCACAGCGCACCACTACCGTCGGCCTCGTCATGGAGGCGCTGAGCCCGGCCGCCAGCAAAGACGGATTCATGGCGCAGCTCGTGTCAGGGGTCGAGCACGGACTTCGCCAACGGGGACTTCGCATGCTTCTGCAGCTCTGCCGCCCCGGTGACGACCCACTGCGGGAACTGGAGGAGCTCGCGCCCGCAGGTGTGGCCGGCGTGATCCTTGCGAATGGCGGCGACGTCGACGAGAGCATGGTGCGACGCGTCTTGGGCAGCGGCCTCCCCGTCGTTCTTCTCGAGAACTATGTCGAAGCGAGCTCTGACACCCACGCGGTGACCGCCGACAACTTCACCGCCGGCCACCTCAGCACCACCCATCTGCTGTCGCTGGGCCACCGCCGAATCGGCATGCTGCTCGGGTCCTCTCGATACGTCAGCCTCCGCGACCGGATGCACGGATACCAGGCGGCGCTGCTCGATGCGGGGATCCAGCCCGACCCGACGCTGATGCCACCACAGATCTCGGGCGAATCGGTGAAGGGATATCGCCAGACGCTCGAGTTGCTCAAGCTGCCGGATCCGCCGACCGCCATCTATGCGGTCAGCGACAAGAGCGCATTCGGCGCCTACGAAGCGATCGCTCATGCGGGATTGCGCATACCGGAGGACATTTCCGTGGTCGGAACCGACGACGTTCGCGCGAGTCAGATGACGACGCCGCCACTGACCACCTTCCATGTGCCTACGTTCGACATGGGTCGTGCGGCCGCCTCGATGATGAACGCGCTCCTGCACGACGACGAGGACGTGATGCCGTCACGGACGTCATTGCTCGGGTCTCTCATGGTTCGTGGCTCCACCCGATCGATCGAACGCTAGGAGTCGCGCCCCGGCAGCGCCCCGGCAACGCGTCGTCGCCGAACCTCCGGATCCCGCGCCCGCAGACCAGGCGTCAGCGGGCGTCGAAGGCGGCGCGGGGAACCTCGAAGGCGGGCTGACGCGGGGAATCGACCACGGCCGGCTTCGCCGGCTTGGCCGGCACGGTCGCCTCGGCCGCCCGGACGACGGCGGCAGGCCGCGCGAGTCGTCCCGACAGGATGCCGCGCACGATCCCGCCGAGCGTCAATGCCACCACCAGTGCCACACCGGACACCAGCACCGGCAGCCAGTTGTGGGCGAACACGGCCGCCGCGCTCAGCATCGTGCCCACGATCCAGCCCGCGACGGCGCCCCCGACGACGCCCTCCGAACCTCGGATCATCGCGATCGACGCGATCAGCGCGCACAGCACGGCGATCACCGCGCCGCCGATGCCGATCCCGACGAACACTCCGGCCAATTCATTGAACACTGCTGACGATGTCACCATCGTGCACCCCCCGATGCGATTGTGTAGCTCCAGAGTAGGCGAGTACGGCGCGCTTCACATCCTCCTGAGGAATGATGCGACATCATCCGCCGGGGTGATCCTCCGCGGGGCCATGATGGAGGGGTGGCCGTACCTCTCTCGGAACTGAATCGCATGCCGGACCCGCAGATGGTCATCGTCGGCGAAGGCGTGCGCCTGGCGACGTACACGTGGGGCGATCCGGACGCGCCGGCCGTCGTCATCGTGCACGGATTCGCCTCCAGCACCCGTGACAACTGGGTGCTGACCGGCTGGACGCGGATGCTGGCGGATGCCGGCTATTTCGTGCTCGGCGTGGACCAGCGAGGTCATGGTCTCAGCGACAAGCCGCACGAACCCGAGGGGTACGACATCCGAGCGCTCGCCTCTGACCTCGAGACGGTGCTCGACACCTATCTCGTCGAGGAGGCGCGGTACGTCGGCTACTCGCTCGGAGCCCGGGTCGGCTGGCAGGTCGCGGTCGACCTGCCAGCGCGCATCACCCGTGTCGTACTGGGCGGCGTCCCCGAGGGCATCCCGCTGGCGCGACTGGATCTCGACCAGGTGCGCGCGTACATCGACGACGGCACGCCGGTGACCGACCAGGCGACCCAGAACTACATCCGGCTGACCGAGCGCGTCCCCGGCAACGACTTGAACGCACTGCTCGCCCTCGCCGAGGGCATGCGGGCGTCGCGCACGATCGACCCTGATACGGCGGATGCTCCGCAGCAGCCGGTGCTGTTCGCGACCGGATCGCAGGACGCGATCATCGAGGGGTCACGTCACCTCGCATCCGCGGCCCCGCAAGGCCGGTTCCTCGAGATCCCGGACCGGCATCACTTCAACGCACCCGGGTCCCGCGCTTTCCGCGACGCAGCCCTCGCCTTCCTCGCGGAGCGTTGATCGCACCCGGCAGCGCGATCGGAGAAGTCACCACGGCATCCACGACGAGCGAGCTGTTCGTCGGACCGACCACAGGGATCGGCGTCGTCTCGGTGAGCACCGTCGAGGTGATCGGCATCCTCGCCATTCGGCGGTGCTCACGGACGTAGGCGGGGATGAGGATGATCACCGCTCCGATCCATGCGAGCGGGTTGCTCCACGCGACGCCGACGAAGCCCCACAGCGACCCCAGGACGACGGCCGCGACCACGCGGGCGACGAGCTCGATGACACCCGTGACGGTCGGGATCATGGCGTGGCCGAGCCCCTGCAACGCGCCACGCAGCACGAACAGCACGCCGAGGATCGTGTAGCAGGACGCGTTGATGATCAGCATGAGATGCGCGAGCTCGACGACTTCCGGCGCGCTGTCGCCGACGAACACCTGCACGATCAGCGAGCCGGTGACGACCAGCAGCACGCCGAGGACGACGGAGCCGATCACGGCGATCCACGTCGCCTGAATGACGCCGCGTCGGATGCGATCCGGGCGGCCGGCGCCGACGTTCTGCGCGACGTACATGCTGGTGGCCAGGCCCAGCGACGCGAGCAGGGCGGTCGCGAGGCTGTCGACGCGGGAGCCGGCGGTCCAGGCGGCGACGGCTACGGCGCCCTGCTCGTTCAGCGCGACCTGGACGGCCAGGGTGCCGATCGCGATGATCGATGCCTGGAAGCCCATCGGCAGACCGAGGCGCAGGTGCTCCCAGATGTCGCTGCGGGTGACGCGCCAATCCTCGCGCTTGACGTGCAGCTCGTGCAGGCGGCGACGCAGGTACTCCAGGCACAGCACAACCGAGATGGCCTGCGCGACGACCGTCGCGAGAGCGGCGCCGGCGACGCCCCAGCCGAGCGGTCCGACCATGAGGATCACGAGGCCGACGTTGAGCACGCAGGCGAGCGTGAGGAACCACAGCGGCGTGCGGGAGTCGCCGATCGCCCGGATGATGGCGGCGAGGTAGTTGAAGAACATGGTGGCCGCAGCACCGAGGAAGCTCACCTGCGCGAAGACGACCGCGTCGTCCATGAGCTCCGGCGGCGTCCGCAGGGCCGCGAGAGCGGGCTCCGCGAGCAGGGGAGCTGCGACGGTGAGCACCACGCTCATCGCGCCCGTGAGGATCGTGCCGGTGGCGACCGATCGGCGCACAGCCCGAGCATCCCCCGCCCCGTATGCCTGCGCCGTCGGGATCGCGAAGCCGCTCGTCAGACCCCACGCGAAGCCGAGCAGCAGGAACAGCAGGCTGCCGGTCGCGCCGACGGCGGCGAGCGCGTCGACGCCGAGCTGGCGTCCGACGACGATGGTGTCGACGAACTGGTACAGCTGCTGGACGACGTTGCCGATCAGCAGCGGTACGGAGAAGGCGAGAATGACGCGCCAGGGCGCGCCGGTGGTGAGGGAACGGGACACAGTCACTCGACAGGCAGGAGAGGGCGGAACAGAACGGGGCAGAACGGGAGGAGCACACGCAGAGGTGCGACCTCCGATTGTATCGAATCGATTCGAGCGCGTCGAGCGCGGATTCGGCGTAATCTCTTCCTATGCCCACCACTGTTGCCGCGATCGTCGCGCCCTCAGCCACCGACCGCCTCACCGTCAGCACCATCGAGCGCCGCGATGTCGGTCCGCACGATGTGCTCATCGACATCCGCTGGGCCGGCATCTGCCACTCCGACATCCACACGATCAAGGGTGACTGGGGTCCGCAGCAGTATCCGCTCACGGTCGGACACGAGATCGCCGGTTTCGTCGCCGAGGTCGGCTCCGAGGTCACGAAGCACAAGGTCGGCGACCGCGTCGGCGTCGGATGCCTGGTGAATTCCTGCGGAGACTGCGCGAACTGTGCGGCGGGGTCCGAGCAGTACTGCCTGAACGGTGCGATCGGCACCTACGGAGCGAAGGACGTCGACGGGACCATCACCCAGGGCGGGTACTCGACGAGTGTTGTCGTCACGGAGAACTTCGTGCTGCGCCTGCCCGAGGAGATCCCGTTCGAGAAGGCGGCACCGCTGCTGTGCGCCGGCATCACGACATACTCGCCGCTGCGCCACTGGAACGCCGGCCCCGGCACCCGCGTCGCCGTCGTCGGACTGGGCGGGCTCGGCCACATGGCCGTCAAGCTCGCGCACGCGATGGGCGCCGAGGTCACCGTCCTCACGCGCACGCTCGCGAAGAAGGACGACGCGCTGTCTCTCGGCGCCGACCGCGCCTTCGCGACGAACGACCCGGCGACGTTCCGCGAGCTCCGCGGTGCCTTCGACCTCATCATCAACACCGTCTCGGCGCCGATCGACCTCGACGCGCACCTGAAGCTGCTCGCGCTCGACGGCACGCTCGTGAACGTCGGCGCACCGGCCGAGCCGCTCAGCCTGCACGTCGGCACGCTCATCGGCGGGCGGCGATCGTTCGCGGGCTCCAACATCGGCGGGATCGCCGAGACGCAGGAGATGCTGGACTTCTGCGCCGAGCACGGCATCGCCCCCGAGGTCGAGATCGTCTCGGCATCCGAGGTCAACGAGGCCTGGGATCGCGTGCTGGCGTCCGACGTCCGCTACCGCTTCGTCATCGACACGTCGACGCTCGCCGGCTGAGCGCGGGCGCCGGGGCGCGGTCCTGGAGCGCGGACGCAGATCGCACGGGACACGCGTTTCCCGGGAATCGGCGGCACGTGGCGCGGGTCGCAAATGGTCTTCTCCCGCGCGCTGATGCGACCAATCGCGACCCCCGCTGCGTCGCCGCCGGGTGAGCGGGGTCGCAAATGGTCGCCACGGCCGGGCGGACGCGACCAATGGCGACCCCTGCCGCCTAGCCACGGGGGCCGCAGAGCCGCCAGGCGCGATTCGCGGCGCCCCGCTTCACCACCCGGTCTGCAGCAGCGACTGCACCACGATCGCGAACACGATCTGCACTCCGAGCATGATCCGACGTATGCGGCGCCCGAACAGCGCGAGCCCGAGCAGAGCCCACGGCACGAACGGCAGCCAGATGCGCTCGACCTCCGCTCGACTCATGTTCGACAGGTCGGCCAGCAGGATGCTCAGCCACGCCGCCGCCACGAGCAGCAGCACGACCCGCACGCCGTCGTCGCGCAGCCTGCCCGGTCGACCACGGCGCCGGATACCGGCATCCACTGCCCCGCCGAGTGATGCCGCGACCATCGGCCCCGCACTGATCACGAACGCCGCGATGTTTCCCCACATCCAGTACTCCGGCGGGCGCCGCGAGGCGACGCCATCCCAGTAGCGCTGCTGCAGCACCGGGAACGCCTCCCACCAGGCGAAGCCGCCGACCGCGAACGCGAGGACCACGGCCAGTGCCGCGACCGCGGCGATCGGCAGCGGCCACCACTGCCGCGCGGCGAACAGGACCGCAAGGGCGAGCATGCCGAGCAGCGGCAGGCCGTACGACAGCATCACGCAGTATCCGAGCAGCACGCCCGCCAGCAGAGACCACGCCACCATCGCGACGGCCCCCTCCCGCCGCCGCGCCGACGTCGCCGCACGGGCCAGCGCCCACAGCCCCCACGCCGCGAACGCCGAGAACATGCCGTCACCGGAGACGCCGATCCAGATGGCGGCGGGCGTGAAGACGAGGAACGGAGCGGCCCGACGGGCGGACTCCTCAGCCCCGAGCGACCGCAGCGTCCCCAGCACCGCGACCGGAATCGTCGCCCCCAGGACGATCACGACGAGTCCCGCCGCCAGTCCGCTGCCCAACCCCACCCGCACCAGGAGATAGAAGAACAGCAGCGCCCCAGGCGGATGCCCCGCGATGTGCACCGGCCAGTTGTCGTCGTGCGCGTACGGGATGCGCTCGACGTACTCCCGCAGGGTCGCCCCGAAGTCAGTGACCTCGCGCGCGGTGCCGAGGTACTCGTATCGGTGGTTCAGGATCGTCCCGATGCCGTCGAGGCCGTCCACGAGAGCGAGCGACAGCAACCATGCCAGCGCCGCGCCGAACACGATCAGCTGCAGCGGCACCCACCGCATACGCGCGACCAGTCGTTGCGCGAAGATCACCGCCAGCATGCCGAGGGCGACGGCCATCGGCAGACCGGGTCCGATCCGCGGCATCCATTCCGCGTGCAGCGGTGGCAGCGTGACGTACACCTTCCAGCCCGAGATTGCGGGAATGATCATCGCCGCCGCGATCAGCAGGGCGGCCGCGGCCCCGCTCCAGAGCGCCACCCGCGGCCGGACCATCATGCCGCTCACCGCCCCGCGACCGCCGCCCGCATCGGGTCCTGCGCGAACTGCGCGACGCCGTCCTCGAACGAGATCTGCGGCTGCCAGCCGAGTTCGTTTCGGATCCGAGCCGAGGATGCCGTGATGTGCCGCACATCTCCCGCACGGAATCTCCCGCTCACGCGCGGCTCGGGCCCTCCCACGGCTGCGGCGAGCGTCCGTGCGAAGTCGCCGATCGTGTGGACGTCGCCGCTGGCCACGTTGAACGCACGCGCCTCCCCTGCGCCGGTGGCCCAGCGCAGAGCCGCGAGATTGGCTGAGGCGACGTCGGAGACGTGCACGAAGTCGCGTCGCTGCTCGCCGTCCTCGAACACGTCCGGCGCCTCTCCGCGCTCCAG
Source organism: Microbacterium sp. STRO-1N (assembly GCF_057748015.1). The sequence continues at coordinate 97,546 of NZ_CM173234.1, read as the reverse complement.
CGCGGAGCGGAACAGGGACGCCACTCCGGCGTAGGGCGTGCCCTGCGGCATCCATGAACCGTAGACGTTGTGGTACCGCAGCAGCGCGGCCGTCCCGCCGGTGCCGCGGGCCCAGTCGCGCGCGAGCAGCTCCTGCTCGAGCTTGGTCGCGGCGTACGTGTTGCGGGGGTCGCACGGTTGATCCTCGTCGATGAGCTCGGGCTGCAGCAGGTTTCCGGTCACCGGCGATCGAGGGTCGAAGATCCCCGCCGCGAGATCGGCGAGCCTCCGCGGCGGCGCCTGCCCCACCCACGCGCCATCCCGGTAGAGCCCCTCGCCGTAGACGACCATCGAGGATGCCAGGACCAGACGAAGGATGCCGGCATCCCGCATCGCCGCGAGCAGCACCGCCGTGCCGAGCGAATTGGAGGCGACGTAGTCCGGCGCATCGCCGATGTCGACACCGAGTCCGACCTTGGCGGCCTGGTGGCAGACGGCGTCCACGCCGCGCAGGGCGGCGGCCACGGCATCCGGATCCCGCATGTCGCCCTGGACGAACTCCACGCCCTCCGGCACCGGGCGCCCGCCGCCGTCGCCGTGCACGTCTTCGCGCAACGAGTCGAAGACCCGGACCGACCACCCCGCCGCGAGCGCCTGCTCGACGATGGCGCCGCCGATGAATCCGCGTCCCCCCGTGACCAGCAGCAGGCTCATCCGGCGCCTCCGTCCCGGTCGTTCGGCTCGGCCGCCAGGATGCTGCGCACGGCGTCCTCGGACAGCAGCGTCGGCGCGGTGAACCCAGCCGGGGTCGCACGGATGATCGCGGCGATCGCGGCATTCAGGCGCGGTTCGGCCGCGGCCATCACCTGGAACACCCGCTCGGCCGTGACCGAGCGATCCTGGTCTCCGTCGCCGTGCTCGGTGTCCGTGTCGGTGATGATTGCGAGATTCACGTGAGCGAACCCCAGCTCTGCCGCGAGCGCGGCCTCCGGCAACTGGGTCATGTTCACGATCCCCGCACCCATCAGCCGATGCCAGCCCGCCTCCGCGCGGGTGGAGAACCGCGGCCCCTGGATCACCACGCTCGTGACCGCCTCCCGCGGCGTCTCGCCCGCATCGCGCAGCGCGGCGGCGGCGAGGCGTCGCAACTCACGGCTGTACGGCTCGGCGAGCGGCAGGTGCTCCACGCCCTGGGCGATGTCGCCGCCGTCGAAGTACGAATCCGCGCGACCCCAGGTGCGGTCGATGAGCTGGTCGGTGAGGGCGAGGTCGCCGGGGCGCATGTCGGCCTCGAGCCCGCCGACGGCGTTCGTCGAGACGAGGATCCGCGCACCCAGCTTCGCCAGCGCCCACAGGTTGGCTCGCGCGTCGATCCGATGCGGCGGCACCCGATGACCTGCGCCGTGTCGGGCGAGGAACGCCGTGCGCCGCCCGGCCAGTCGTCCGAGCACGATGCCCGACACCGGTCCGTACGGTGTCGGCACGGGCTCGAGGTTTCTGGCGTCGTCGACGGCGAGGGCGGCGAGTCCAGAGCCACCGATCACGGCGATCTCGACGTTTTCGTCTTGCATGCCTTCAGACTCCTCTGCGCAGACTCCGCGCGGTACCGGAGATTCCTTACGCCTCCGTGACACCTCCGGCATCCGGGTGCAGCGTCACCACCCTGTAAGCGAATCGACGGGCGCGATCGGCGATCGTCCGCGCACACTGAAGCCATGACGGACCGCACCGCGCTGATCGACCGGCTGGATGCTGTCCTCCGCCCGCGCGCGGCGCGCGTGCAGAGCGCGCTCGCCTCGCCGGTGCGGGATGCGCGGATGACGGTCGTCGTCGGTCGGATGCTCGGGCTCGCGTTCCTCATCTGCTTCGCGACCGGTCTGTACAGCCACTTCCTGCAGAGTCCGGTGGGCTGGTTCGTCACACCAGCGCGGCCCGAGTACCTGTACGCCTGGACGCAGGGGACCCACGTGATCGTGGGCAGCATGCTGTTCCCGCTGCTGCTGGCGAAGCTGTGGGTGGTGTACCCGCGGCTGTTCCAGTGGCCGCCGGTGACCGGGCTGGCAAACCTGGTCGAGCGCGCGTCGGTTGGTGTGCTGGTCGCGACCGCGCTGGTGCTGCCGGTGACCGGCGTCCTCAACGTCCTGGGGTGGTATTCGTGGGAGTTCTCGTTCCGACGGACCCATTTCGCGCTCGCCTGGGTGCTGATCGGCGCGCTGGCGCTGCACATCGCCGTGCAGCTGCCGACGATCCGCCGGCACTGGGCCGGAGGATCGAATGACTGAATCGGATGCCGTGTCACGACGGCGCTTCCTGCTCGGTGTCGGCGCGGGCTCGGCGGCGATGGGAGCGCTGGCGCTCACGCACGCGATCCTCCCCGCGGGCCCGTTCAGCGTGACCGACGACCGCCGGAGGATCGTGGCGCCGCAGGCGCTCCCGGTGAACCGTTCGGCTCGAGAGGCGCGGGTGACCGAGCTCGCGTCCGACCCCGACTGGCGGTTGACCGTGCGCAGCGGCTCGCGGGTGCGGGAGCTGCCCCTCGCCGAGCTGGACGCGCTCCCGCAGCAGCGCGAGGTGCTGCCGATCGCCTGCGTCGAAGGGTGGACGGTGGATGCCGCGTGGCAGGGCGTCCGTCTCTCCGACCTCCTCGACCTCGTCGAGGCGCCGCAGGACGCGACCGTGCACCTGCAGAGCATGCAGCAGCGCGGAGGGTTCGCCGCCACGACCATGCCGCCGCAGTACACGCGGGATCCGAAGACGCTCGTGGCGCTGCACGTCAACGGCGAGCGGCTCGACCTGGATCACGGCTACCCCGCGCGGATCATCGCCCCCGGGCGCCCCGGCGTGCTGCAGACGAAGTGGCTGACGGCGATCGAGGTGGTGTGATGCGGATCGTGCTTGCCGTGCTCGGCGTTGCGGCGATGCTGTGGGGCGGGTGGCTGCTCGTGAGCACGCAGCGTCCCGACCAGCTGCTGAACCTGGCCGTGTGGCTGGCCGCCGCGGTGATCGTGCACGACTTCGTGCTCGTGCCGGCGATCACGGTGCTGCGGCGGCGAGCCATCACGCGGAGGGGTCGCGTTTCGCCGCCTCCCGCGGGCTGACGCGACCACACGCGACCCCCACCGAGCAGAACGGCGTGCGCACCCGGTCGAAGGGGCCGCGAATCGTCGCCTCACGCGGCTCGACGCGGCAAGATGCGACCCCTGCCCGGCGGAGCGGCGCCGCGCCTCGCTCAGCGAACGAGGAGCGCGAACACCCGCCCCGCGTGCGCCCAGGCCTCCACCGCCTGCAACCCGGCATCCGCTGCGCACCGGCGCAGCCCGTTCAGGCCGATCTCGTACCAGGGGAACGGAAGGCTCGCGCGGCCCTCATGATCGATCAGCGTGGCCTGGAATCCGCGGTTGCGGTGGGGATCCGCGTGCACCTCGACGATCACGGCACCGCCGGGCCGAACCAGCGACGCGCAGCGCGCCAGCAGCTCGGAGGGTTCGCCGCCGATCCCGATGTTCCCGTCCATCAGCAGGGCCGTACCCCATTCGCCCTCGCGGGGGACCGCGTCGAACACCGAGCGATGCAGCACCGGCAGCCCCTGAGCGTGCGCGTGCGCGACGGCCGCGTCCGAGACGTCCACCCCCAGGCTGAGGTGGCCAGCGACGATCGCGGCCCGCACCATGCGCCCGGGACCGCAGCCGACGTCAAGGATCGCTCCTGATGCGCGCTCCAGCACCGATCGATCCGCATCGTCGGCCGCAGCGAGGAAGCGCCCCAGTTCGACGGGCGCACCCGGCGCGCCGTCGTGATCGACCATGCGCAGGACACCGCCTCCGCTGCGCAGCGCCGTCGCATACGGCGATGCGTCGCCGGCATCGAAGTGCGCAACGATCGGCAGTGTCATGACGCGCCCCCGGCGACCGGCGTGAGGCCCCACGCATCGAGCAGTCGCGCGAGAGCGCTCGAGCCGTCGAGTTCGGCCGACACCGTACGCAGGCTGTCGATGTCGTCGATGTCCGTGAGCATGGGCAGATCGGCGACGCTCAGCCCGGCATCCACCAGCCGGGCGCGCTGCACGGCGCCGGTGTCGTCCCGAGACATCGGCACACCGCGCACGAGGTCGCCACGCGGCATCCCTCCGGCGAGGCGATCGCGCAGGCCCAGTAGCCAGAAGCCGCCGTCCGAGGCCGGGCCGAACCAGGCGTCGACCCCGAGCGGCCAGCGGCGCGCCACCATGCGCAGCAGTTCGGGATCGATCTGCGGAGTGTCCATGCCGATCAGCAGCACCGGTCCGTCGAGGCGGTCGAGGACGTCCGCGATCCGGTCGTCGAGCCCGCCCGCCGACTGCGGGATCTGCTCGAACCCTGGCGTCTCGGGCAGCGCCCCCTGCACGCAGAGCACACGCCGGACGTCGACGCCGCGCACCGCCGCGATCGTGTCGTCGAGCGCCGCCTGGGCGATCTGCGCGGCATCCTCGAGCGAGAACGGCGGGTGCAGCCGCGTCTTGACCCGGCCGGGGATGCACTCCTTGGCCATGATCACCACCGTGACGCCGTTCATGCGTACCTCCGCAGCATCCGGAGCATGTCGCCGATCGCCTGAGCCGTCCCTCGGATCGTGCCGGTGACCTTGGACTTCCCCACGCGAGGGCGGTAGTCCACCGGCACCTCATCGATGCGCCAACCGGCCCGCTGCGCCCGCAGCACGAGTTCGAGCGGATACCCGCTGCGCCGATCCCGGATGCCGAGGCCCACGAGACGTTCTCGGCCGGCGGCCCGCATCGGCCCGAGATCGTGGAGTTCGACATCCATCCGCAGCCGCACGAACCAGAGCAGCGCCGCATTGGCGAAACGTGCGTGCAGAGGCCAGGCGCCTGCCGAGACGGCCATCCGGCGCCCCGACACGAGATCGGCCTCTCCTCGGCGGATCGGATCGACGACGCGATCGAGCTGACGCAGGTCGAACGAGCCGTCCGCGTCGCAGAACGCCACGATCGGCGCAGTCGCGGCCATGAGACCGGTGTGCACGGCCGCTCCGTATCCCCGCTGGCCTGCCGTCACGACCGTCGCCCCGAGGCGTCTGGCGATCTCGGCCGAACCGTCGGTGGAGCCGTTGTCCACGACGATCGCCCGGTACGACGGCGGGAGCTCGGCGAGCAGCGACGGAAGAGCCCGTGCCTCGTTGAGACAGGGCAGGATCACGTCGACGGAAGGGCTCATACCCAGAATGTAGGAACTCCGAGCCGTCAGCGCCGCCCCCAAACCCTTACGAACCGCGGACGCCGGGCGACCTTCGCGCCCGCCGGCCGATCGCCCCGCCTAACCTGGGTGCATGACGTCGACCGCGCCCGCCGAGCCCGCAGGGGACCTCGCCGACCGTCGCGTGCTCATCGTGGAAGACGACCCGATGGTGTGCGAGGTCGCCGAGACGTATCTGCACGCGGCCGGGTTCCTGGTGGACGTCGCGTCCGATGCGTTCTCGGGGCTGGATGCCGCGGCGAAGGGCCGCCCCGACCTGATCGTCCTGGACCGCATGCTGCCGGGGGTCGACGGCGTCGAGGTGTGCCGGCGCATCCGCGAGACATCGCAGGTGCCGATCATCATGCTGACCGCTCTCGGTGCGCCGGAGGACCGCATCGACGGGCTCGAGGCCGGCGCGGACGACTACCTCACCAAGCCGTTCTCGCCGCGGGAACTGGTGCTGCGCGTGCAGTCGGTGCTGCGCCGGAGCCTCGCGGCGTTCGCGCCGGAGGCGCCGTTCGACCTCGGCCCGTTCCATCTGGATCCCTCGGCGCGGATCGTGACGGCCTCGGGGACGCCGCTGGAGCTGTCGGCCCGCGAGTTCGACCTGTTCGCTTTCCTGCTCAAGCACCCGCGGCAGACGTTCGACCGCCAGACACTGCTGCGCACGGTGTGGGGTTGGGAGTTCGGCGACCTCTCCACCGTGACGGTCACCATGCGCCGGCTGCGGGAGAAGATCGAAGCCGACCCCGGCCATCCGGAGATCCTCGTCACCGTCTGGGGCGTGGGATACCGACTCGATATCGGAGGCTGACATGCCGCTGCCCGACCTCCTCACCATCGTCGGCATGGCCCTGGCGTGCGCGCTCGTCGTCGGCGCGCTGGGCCTGCTCGCGCTGCACCTCCTGCGTCGGCGCCCGCTCATCGCGCAGCTGTTCGTCGTCGTCCTGACCTCGGTGCTGTCGCTGGCCGCCGGGGTGCTCGCCGTGGCCCTCGCGATGTACATCTCGCCGCACGACTTCCTCGTCGTCGTGACCGTCACGATCGTCTCCGCCATCGTCTCGGTCGGCATCGCCCTGCTGCTCGGTCTGCGCATCGCACGAGCGGGCGACGAGCTGCGTCGCCTCACGCACGCGATGGGAGACGGAGAGGTCGTCGACCAGCATCCATCAGCATCCCCCAGCGCCGAGTTCGAGGCCCTGGCGACCGAACTCGCCGAGACGAGCCTCCGACTCGCACAGGCCCGCGAGGAGGTGCAGGCCATCGACGCATCACGGCGCGAGCTGGTGGCGTGGATCTCGCACGATCTGCGTTCTCCGCTGAGCGGCCTGCGGGCGATGACCGAAGCGCTCGAGGACGGGCTCGCGTCGGACCCGGCCCGCTTCCACCATCAGATGCGGCTGCAGGTCGACCGGCTGACCGCGCTCGTCGACAACCTCTTCGAGCTGTCGAAGATCTCCTCCGGAACGCTCGTGCTCACCCTGGAGCCCCTGTCGCTGCACGACCTCGTCAGCGACGCGGCGGCGGAGCTCGCTGCGGTCGCGCAGGCCAAGAGCATCGTGCTCGTGGAGCGCACCAGCCCCGACCACACGCTGGTCGGGGACCCGCGCGAGCTCTCCCGCGTGGTGTCGAATCTGCTCATGAACGCTCTCGAGCACACGCCGACCGGTGGCGAGGTCCGCATCAGCACGGTGCAGGATGCCGAGGGCGTGATGCTCTCGGTCCGCGACTCGGGCTCGGGCATCGCCGAGGAGGATCTGCACCGCATCTTCGATCCGGGCTGGCGCGGCACGCACGCCCGCACGCCGGGAACGGGGATCGCCGGCACCAGCGGCGCAGGGCTGGGACTGGCGATCGTGCGCGGGATCGTGGAGGCGCACCAGGGCCGCATCAGCGCGACGAACGAGCCGACCGGATGCCGATTCGACGTGCGTCTGCCGAGTGCGGTCGAGGGCTGAAGGGCGCTGCGCCCCGCGCCCGCGCCCGCGCCCGAATCGGAGGAGAACGCGCGAACGGGAGGACCGGAACGCGGTGATCGCTCCTCCCGTTCGCGCGTTCTCCTCCCGAACGGTCCGCCGGAGTAGGGGCGACGGCCTGGGGGATGCTGAGGCGCACGCCGAGCGAACCAGCCACGCGTCCCCGCTAGAGTGGCACCCGGCATCACACACAGGGGGTCCCATGTCGGTTGGTCTGCTCGCGGTCGTCGACGACATCCTCAGCGCCGCGCTGAAGGCGTCGTCCAAGGCGGCCGGCGTCGTGATCGACGACGCCGCGGTCACGCCGCAGTACGTGCAGGGCATCACGCCCGCGCGCGAGCTGCCAGTGGTCCTGAAGATCGCGCTCGGATCGCTGGTCAACAAGTTCGTGATCATCATCCCGATCGCGCTGCTGCTGACCGCGTTCGCCCCGTGGGTGCTGCCGTATCTGCTCATCATCGGCGGCACGTACCTCTGCTTCGAGGGCTCCGAGAAGGTGCTGGAGTGGTTCGGGTTCCATCACGGCCATGCCGACGAGGGCGCACGCGACGAGAACAAGCTCGTGTTCGGCGCCGTCCGCACCGACCTCATCCTCTCCACCGAGATCATGCTCATCTCGCTCGCGAACCTCGAGTCGGGGCTGAGCATCTGGATGACCCTCGGCATCCTCGCCGTGATCGCGCTGCTGATGACGGGCGTGGTCTACGGCGCGGTGGCGCTGCTGGTGAAGATCGACGACATCGGCCTGAAGATGGCGAAGAACTCTGACCGCCGCGTGCGGCACACCGGCACCAGGATCGTGCGCTCGATGCCGGCCGTGTTCCGCGTCATCTCGGTGATCGGCACCGTCGCGATGCTCTGGGTCGGCGGCCACCTGGTGCTGGCGAACCTCGGCGCCGTCGGGCTGGTGGGCATCACCGACTTCGTCCACGGGGTCGAGCACCTGCTCGAGCCGCTCGGCGGATTCGTGGTCTGGGTCGGCGACACCCTGATGTCGGCCATCGCGGGTCTGGTCCTCGGACTCGTGATCGTCGGAATCGTGCTGCTGATCGGTCGGATGCTGGGCAAGGAGCCGAGCTTCACCGAGGGCGGGGAGTCCCCCGCCGACGTGCACGCCTGACACCGCGGTCGCCCGGCGGAGGCGACGGATCACGGATGCCGTGACGATTCACGGACGAATCCGGTGAATCGATCCGTGAATCGTCACCGGGTCCGTGAATCGTCACGGTCCGATCCTCGTGGGTCAGACGTTCGCGCGCCGCGGCAGCACCCAACCGGCCCGTGGGAAGTGACAGGTGTACCCGTTGGGGATGCGCTGCAGGTAGTCCTGGTGCTCGGGCTCGGCCTCCCAGAACGGGCCCTCGGGCTCGATCGTGGTGACGGCCTTGCCCGGCCACAGCCCCGACGCGTCGACGTCGGCGATCGTGTCGCGGGCGACCTGCTCCTGCTCGGGCGAGAGCGGGAAGATCGTCGACCGGTAACTGGATCCGATGTCGTTGCCCTGGCGGTTCAGCGTGGACGGATCGTGGATCTGGAAGAAGAACGCCAGGATGTCGCGGTAGGTCGTCTTCGTGGGGTCGAACACGATCTCGACCGCCTCGGCGTGACCGGGGTGGTTGCGATAGGTCGCGTGGTCGTTCTCGCCGCCCGTGTATCCGACGCGGGTGTCGAGGACGCCGGGCTGACGGCGGATGAGGTCTTCCATGCCCCAGAAACAGCCGCCGGCGAGGACGGCGGTCTCGGTTCCGGGCGTGCGGGTGATGGCTCCGGTGTCGGTCATGAGTGGCACTCCTTCTCTGACGCTGCTCTGATGTGAGGTGCGTCCACAGAGGACAACGACGAACGCAGCGATTTTGGTCCCGAGTCGTCCCTGTTCCAGGGTACGCGCGCTGACCACCCATCCTGCTAGCGTCGACGACGTGCACATCAGGGATGCCGAGGCCGCCGACCTCACCACGATCACCGAGATCCACAACGATGCCGTCGTGAACACCACGGCCGTCTGGGACGAGCAGACCGTCGACGTCGCCGACCGCGCGGCCTGGCTGGCCGATCGCACCGATCATGGCTTCCCGGTGCTCGTCGCCGTCGATGATTCCGGAGTCCTCGGATACGCGACGTTCGGTCCATGGCGCGCCCGCAGCGGGTACCGCCACACGGTCGAGCTCTCCGTCTACGTGCATCCCGACCGTCAGGGCCGCGGCATCGGCAACGACCTCATGTCGGCGCTGATCGAACGGGCGCGCGAGCTCGGCGTGCACGTGATGATCGCCGCGATCGAGAGCCGCAACGTCGGCTCGATCCGCCTGCACGAGAAGCATGGATTCGTGCAGACGGGCCTGCTGCCTCAGGTCGGCACGAAGTTCGGCGACTGGCTCGATCTCGCGTTCCTGCAGCTCATCCTGGACGAGCGCACAGCCCCGGCCTGAGCGCGACCTACTGCGCCGGCAGGCAGCCGCCGTCCATGATGATCCCGCCCACTTCGATGATGACCTCCTCCGGGGTCACCGCACCGAAGACGCAGCCGCCCTCTGGGCCGGCGACGCCGAACAGGACGTCCCCGGCGCCGGATCGGAGCTGCGGCTGAGGCAGCCCGGCATCCGTGATCACCTGCTCGACGGTCTCGGCCGAGATGGTTCCGGACACGCGGATCTCCTCCAGCCCCGCCCGCACGGGCTCGACGAACTCCTGCGCCGCCGCGGTCGCGTCCTCCGACATCTCCATCCGCTGGCGGTATCGGTCGTTCTGCGCCATCGCCGCATCCGGGTCGTACGGCGCGCATTCGGGCGGAAGCTCCGCACCCTCCACCTGCGGGCATGCGGCGGTGGGCGTCGGCGTCGGCGTGCCCTCGGCACCGGGCGCACCGGCGCCCGCGCATCCGACCAGCGCCGCCAGCACGACGAGACAACCCACGACACCGATCCTGCGAGACATGCGACCTCCCCCTCGGCGCCGTCCGGCGCGTCGCCTCATGCAAGCACACGCGCTCACGGATCGATAGCCTGAACCGGTGTTCGACAGCCCTCTCTCAGCGTCGGCGTACGAGGTGCTCGGCGTCGCCCCCGACGTGGACGACGACGGGTTGCGCCGTGCCTATCGGCTGCGCCTGCGCGAGACCCACCCCGACACCGGAGGGGATGCCGCAGCCTTCATCCAGGTCCAGCACGCGTGGGAGCTGATCGGCACGGCCGACGCTCGCCGCGCCTACGACCGCGGACACGACGACGGAGATCGGCTGCAGTGGGGCGGACGGATGACCGGCGCGAGAGCCGGGACCCGCCCGAAGACGGCATCCTACGGCCGCGCCGGCTCCTGGCGTCGCGAGCGCTATCTGTCCCTCGTCCGAGAGTGGGCGGAGGGCGAGGTCGCCGATCCGTACTCGCCGGCCTTCGTCCGTTCAACGCCGTGGAGTCTGCGCCGTCTGCTGGCGGATGCTCTCGCCGAGGAGGACACCGCTCGGGCGATGGAGGACCTCGGTATCGGCTTCACCGTCTGGCACGCCGTCGCCACCGGCCCCGGCGATGAGACGCTGGACCATGTCGTGCTGAGCCCGACCGGCCTGTACGGTCTGGTCTCGGAGGACTTCGGTGGACCGGTGGGATTCCGCCGCGACGAGATCACGGGTCCTGAAGCCGGAGATCGGATGCCGATCCGCGAACTACTCTCCCGCATGCGAGCCGTGGCGCGCTCCGCGCGGGTGCGTTTCGGCGGAGCGATCGTCGTGCTTCCGGATGACGACGTCGTCCAGCCCGTCACGCAGCTCGGAGTCGTCGGGAACGTCTCCGTGATCGCCGTGCGGCGCAGCGCCCTGCGCACCGTCCTGCGCACCGGAGTCCCCGGTGCGCGCATCGTCGGCGGCAACGAGCTCTTCGACGTGCGCACGCGTCTGAAGCAGACCGTTCGGACCCGCTGAGGCCTCATCCTTCCCGCGTGATCTTTCGGCCCGGCGGTGGCCGCAGGGGGCTCTCGAGTGCCAATGTGGGACAGGACGTACGAGAGGAACCACGATGCAGCGCCCTTTGGCCGGCCTCACTTCCAAGAATCTGGCTTCCGAGCTGACCGCCGGCGTCACGCTCCTCGCGATCGCGATCCCGCTGAACATCGGGTACGCGCAGATCGCCGGCCTCCCGCCGACCGCCGGCCTGTACGCGCTGATCGTGCCGACCATCATCTATGCGCTGGTCGTCTCGTCGCGCCAGGTGGTGGCGTCGCCGGATGCCGCGGCCGCCGCCCTGGTCGCCTCATCGGTCGGCGGGCTCGCCGCCGCCGGCAGCGCCGACTACGCGACTCTCGCCATGGCGCAGGCGATCATCTGCGGCATCATGTTCATCCTGCTCGCGGTGTTCAAACTCGGCTTCCTCGCCAATTTCCTCTCCAAGCCGATCCTCGTCGGCTTCGTCGGCGGGCTGGCGCTGGACATCATGGTCAGCCAGGTCGCCAAGATGCTCGGCGTGAAGATCGAATCCGGTGGCGAGTTCGTCGAGAAGGTCTACGATCTGATCACCGGTCTCGGCACGATCAACGGCTGGTCGGTCCTGATCTCGGTGGTCTCGGTGGCGGTCCTGATCTTCGGCCGCGTCTACCTGCGGGCCGTGCCGTGGGCGCTCGTGGTGCTGGTGCTCGCGACCGTCGTCGTCGTCACCGCCGGCCTCGACCAGAAGGGCGTCGCCGTGCTGGGCGAGGTCCCGGCCGGCGCGCCGGCGCTCACGTGGCCGATGCTGGAGTGGACCACCTGGCTGGCGCTGATTCCCTCCGCCATCGCGCTGACGCTGGTAACCACCGCCGAAGGCCTTCTCGTCTCGCGCTCGTATTCCGAGAAGCACGGCTACCCGTTCCGCGCGAACCGCGATCTGATGGCGTTCGGCTTCGCGAACATCGCCGCGGGCGCGCAGGGCAGCTTCTCGGTCGGATCATCCACCTCCCGCACCGCCGCGATGGACCAGGCCGGTTCCCGCACCCAGCTGCCCTCCCTCGTCCTCGCGGTCGGCACGCTGCTGCTGCTCCTGTTCGGCACCGAGCTGCTGGCCGACATCCCCTCCCCCGTGATCGGCGCGATCGTGGGTGTCGCGGTCATCCCGCTGCTCGGCATCCGGGAGTTCATCGACCTGTGGAAGGCCGACCGCTTCGAGTTCGTCATCGGCGCGATCTGCTTCCTCGTGACGCTGTTCGTCGGCTCGATCCCCGGCATCCTCGTGGCCTTCGTGCTCGCGCTGATCAACATCGCCAAGCGGGCGGCCAGCCCGGCCATCGACGTCCTGGAGTCGTCCGGCGATCCGGGCGAATCCCTGCTCGAGGACGCGCCGGCAGGGACCGTCACGGCCCCGGGCGTCATCGTCGTCCGCATGGCGGCCCCTCTCTTCTTCGCGAACGGCGCCGTGTTCACCACCGCTGTCAAGGACGCCGTCACCGCCGCCGGCGACGGCCAGGTCGAGCACGTCGTCGTCGACATGGAGGCCGTCACCGACATCGACGTGACCGGCGCCGAGTCCTTCGCCGCGCTGAAGACCTGGCTTGCCGACGAGAACATCACGCTGGGCTTCAGCCGCGTGCGCCCGAACACCCAGCATCGCCTCAGACGCCTGGAGCTGCTGACGGACGAGAAGCTCTACACCACCAACCGCGCCGCGATCATTGATCTCACCGGCGCTGAAACGAAGGACAGCTGATGAATGCCGTCATCGGGGAGCTCCTCCCCCTCGCACTCGGAGTCGCGATCAGTCCGATCCCGATCATCGCCGCGATCCTCATGCTGCTCTCGCCCAAGGCGCGAGTGACGAGTGTGGGGTTCCTGCTCGGCTGGCTGATCGGCATCATCCTCGCCGTCACCGTGTTCACCCTGCTGTCCTCGATCCTCCCCGAGAGCGACGAGGACGCCTCGCAGCCGATCAAGGGCATCATCCAGCTCGTCCTCGGAGCGCTGCTGTTCCTGCTGGCGCTGAAGCAGTGGCGCAGTCGCCCCCAGGAGGGCGAGGAGCCGAAGCTGCCCGGATGGATGCAGGCGATCGATAAGGTCTCCTTCTTCGGCGCCTTCGGGCTCGGTTTCCTGCTCTCTGCCCTCAACCCGAAGAATCTCATCATGGCGGCCGGCGCCGGCACGGACATCGGAGCAGCCGAACTGTCCTCCGGTTCGATCATCGGCGTGATCGCGATCTACACGCTGATCGCAGCATCCACCGTCCTGATCCCCGTGGTCGGCTACCTGATCGCCGCCGACAGGCTCAGCGGCACGCTGGATGCTCTGCGCACCTGGCTGACCAAGGAGAACGCGGTCATCATGGCCGTGCTGCTGCTCGTGATCGGCTTCTCGATGATCGGCAAGGGCATCGGGAGTTTCTGAGTTCAGCCCGTGGCAACGTGAAGGGGGACGATCCGAGTCGGATCGTCCCCCTTGCCATGGAGTTCAGCGGATCAGCTGAGCGCCTTGGCCTTGAGCTGCGCGAAGTCCTCTGCCGTGATGGCGCCGGAGTCCAGCAGCGCCTTCGCCTTGGCGATCTCCTCGGACGGGCTCGAGCCCGCGACCTGCTGGATGTACGAATCGGTGGCTTGCCTGACCTGCTGCGCCTCGACGGCACTGCGCTCTGCCATGCCCTTGCCGCGCGCGATCAGGTAGACCAGCGCGGTGAGGAACGGCACGAAGATCAGGAAGAGCACCCAGATCGCCTTCAGCCAGCCGTTCAGCTTCCTGTCGCGGAAGAGGTCGCCGATGATGGCGAACAGCGCGAACAGGTAGGCGATGAAGGCGAATGCCCAGACGAACCACCAGATGATGTCCCAGAACGATGTCCAGAAGTTCATGATGAACCTTTCGGTTGTGCTCCCCCGCGGAAACTGTGCGGATGCTGAGAACGCTATCGTTCCCACGGGGTCCGCGTCCACGGTCGTCTCCGTGTATAACGGGTGTCATGCAGGTGCCCGCAGGACTGACGTGGCAGTGGTCGCGCTTCACGCTCGGTGTGGTGTTCGCGCTCCCCGGCATCCTCGTGGCTCCGCTCTCGCCGACCGCGGGACTCGCCCTGGCCATCGGCGTCCTGCCGGCTGCCGCGTTCGGTCTGCCGGCCCGGCGCAGCCGACGCGCGATCCTCCCGATCGTCGGAGTGCTCAGCGCCCTGGGTCTTCTACTGGGTTCGACGCTGACCCGCGTCCCCGCGATCGCCGTCGTGTCGCTCTTCATCCTTTCGGTCGCCGCCAGCCTCAGTACGCGGTGGGGCCGCCTCGGGCAGCTGATGCTCGCGCTGGTGCTGCCGCTGGTGGGCATGGGATTGAGCTTCCCCGAGCTGTCCACGACCTGGGTGATGGCGGCGTGCATCGTCGCGGGGTCCGTGTACGCCTGGCTGGTCTCACTGCTGTGGCCGGAGCGCGATGAGCATCTGCCGCCGACGCCTCCGACGACGCGGGGCGCCGATCTCATCGGCTACGGCATCCTGCTCGGTCTGGCGAGCGCCATCGCGGCATCCATCGGGTACGTCCTCGACCTCGAGCACGTCGGGTGGGCGACCGGGACCGTCCTGCTCGTCATGCGGCCGGCGCGCGGCCAGGTCATCCTGCGCAGCGTCGGACGCGCCGCGTCGGTCTTCCTCGGCGCAGCGGCTGCGCTTGTCTTCGCCTTGTTCGAACCGGGCGGGGCGCTGATCGGGCTCCTGATCGCCCTCGCGATCGGCGCCATGAGCGCCATGCAGGAGAGCCGCTGGTACGTCGCACCGGCCTTCACCACCCTGGTGGTGCTCACCCTGATCCTGTCGACGTCCACGGCATCACCGGGCGCCCGCTTCGTGGAACGGACCATCGAGACACTGCTGGGCGTCGGCCTGGCTCTGGTCTTCGGCGCGGCGGTGCCGTCCCTGATCGCGCTGCTACGGGCGCAGATCGCACGCTCGCGATGATCAGTCGTCGCTCGCGCTGAAGACGTTGCGCAGCACGAGGAACACGACCAGCGCGACGACGGCGACGATCGCCAGCTTCGCGATGAACCACAGCACGGAGAACAGCAGACCGACCAGCCACCAGGCGATCACCACGGCGACGATGACACCGAGAATGGTCCAGATCGTGTTCTTCGTCATGGCTCCAGCTTACGGAGTCGCTCCCCCGGCCTCCGCCTGCCAGACCACGCGCAGCACGTTGAGGACATCGTCGCGATCCGCGCCGGTCGCACCTGCCTCGTCCACCAGCTCGCGGATCCGGCGGATCACCGAGCCGGGAAGCACCGCCGCCGAGGGGGCGACGCGGGTCCCCGCGGCCGTTCGACTCACCACGAGGCCGTCCTGCTCGAGCATCTTGTACGCCTTGGCCGCGGTCCCAGGAGCGACGCCGAGGTCGGCGGCGGTCTGCCGCACCGTCGGCAGGCGCTCGTCAGCACCGAGCTGCCCCGAGAGGATGAGCCCGCGGAGCTGGCGATAGATCGCGATCGTCGGACTCGCCTCGTCTGACGTCGACGCGAGAGGCTGGACGGTCATCGGATCGCCTCGACCCCGAGCGCCCGCATCGCCGGAGCGCCGGAGAGGGCGAATCGGGGAACTCGGGCGACGACAAGCAGGAGGACCACGAAGGCCGCGATCTCGAGAAGCGGCGCGAGCCATCCGAGAAGCACCGCCAACTCGGCGTATCGCCATGTTGCTTCATAGGCGCCACCGTTCTGCCCCTCGATGACGACGCCCGTGATGGTACCGGCGCGCGCGATCAGCCGCCATGCGCCGGCGAGGGCGAGCAGCATCCCTGCCGAGGCGACCCCGACGATCCCCGAGGCGACTCCCCGGCGCCCTTCGCGCTCCGCGACGACGGCCTCCGGACGGAGATACGGACGTGCGGCGTTGGCGTGCAGCGCCGCCCAGGCGACCGCCACCAGCGCAGCCAGGCACAGCAGCACCGGCACGCCGTAGGTCCACCCGTAGAACCACGGTCGCAGCGAATCGACCTCCGGCTCGTTCGCGATCGGGATCTCCAGCCACACGTACCAGCCACGGCTGTTCGGCGTCGACGCCAGTCCCGCGAGAAGGGTCGTCGCGAGCAGGATCAGGAACAGGATGCCGGTGCCGATGATCCCCAGTTTCGGACCGAAGCTGCGCCATGTGCGTCGGGCCACAGGCGGAACCGGGATCTCGGACAGCGCCGTGCCGCGAGTGAGGACGAGAGCGAGCAGGACACCGAGCCCGAGGGCCGCCACCAGCAGCGGGGTGGCGTACCGCCACCAGGCGACGGCGTCGACGAGATCGAGCACATATCCGCTGAGCACGTGCTCGCCCACGAACAGGACGATCACGGCGAGTGCGGCGATCGACAGTGTTCGCCGCACCGGCAGGTACCTCCGCCGCAGCGACTGGCGCACGTCGTCCGACAGGTCGGTCGGCGCCGCGTCGTCACGAGGTCGCGTCAGGATGATCAGGATGCCGGCGGCGAGGAGCCCTGCGAGCAGCAGCGAGAACAGCGGTGTCGAGAACGCCGCTGCGACCAGGTCCAGCGGACCGAATGCGGTCGAGTCCGGCATGAGTGCCTCCGATCAAAGTTGTGTCATATGTATATCACAACTTGTATCAAGACTAAGGAACAATGTTGTCGAGTCACCAGGCGGTGACCGCAGCGAGCTGTTCTGTCAGCGCATCTCGGAGCTCCGCGGGCAGGTCCATCGCCGCGATGGCGTCCGTCGCTGCATGCTCCGTGATGGCCCTCCAGGCGAGTCGCTTGGTCTCGTAGCCGATCCCGGCGTGCTGCAGCTGCGCGAAGACCCGCTCCGGATCGAACGGCGCCGACCGCTCCGCGCCGAGGATGCGCAGCGTGAAGCCGCCGTCGAGCGCGACGTCCCCGAGGTCGACGCCGAGGGCCGCCGGTGCGAGCGCCTCCGGGTCGGCAGGCAGCACCCGAGAGGGCAGCCCCCGCCCGTCCTGGAGCGACACGGACTCGGCGCCTGCGACGCCGGGGATCCGCACGGATATCCGCCGAGCACGCAGGAGGGCGCCGGAGTGCGTCGCCACCAGCGTGATGTCCGCACGCCCGTCCGCACGCACCTCGATCGTCTGCGCGAACGTCACGATCCCCGGCGCCGGATCGGCCGAGCCGTCGTCCTCCACGAGAGTCGAGGCGGCGGTTCCGGGGATCGCCAGAAGCTCCATGTGCTCCGGCGCGTCGGCCGCATGAGACATGGGGTCCGCATCGAGGGGGACGACGGCACCGGAGCGCGCGAGCACCGGATACTCCTCGAGCGAGCGCGTCAGCAGCACCTCGCGCGAGCCGCGATAGCGCAGTCCTGTGATGAGGTCGACCCACTCGCCTTCGGGCAGCCACGCCCTCGCCGTCGCGAGCAGCGCGGACGTCTCGCGCGGCGCCGTGATCGGCACCACCATGAGGTGCTCGCCGAGCAGGTACTGGTCGGGATGCCGGTACGCACCGTCCGCGCGCGGAGCATCGTGATACAGCGGACGCACGACGCTCACATGGTCGCGGTGGGCCGCCCACGCCGCGGTGTAGAGCATCGGGATCAGCCGGTGCCGCAGTCGCAGATACCGGCGCATGATCGTCGCGGCCGGCTCTCCGTACGCCCACGGCTCCTTCGAGCTGAACGGATTGGTCGACGAGTGCAGCCTGTTGATCGGCGACAGCACGCCGAACTGCAGCCAGCGGACGGCGAGTTCGACGTCATGGACGCCGTGCATGTGCCCGCCGATGTCGTGGCTCCACCACGTGTATCCCGCGTTCGCGGCTGTCGCGGTGAACGCCGGCTGGAACGCGAGCGACGCCCAGCTGACGATCGTGTCGCCCGAGAACCCCACGGGATATCGGTGTCCGCCGCGCTCGGTGTAGCGCGAGAACGTCAGCGGCCGGCGTCCGTGCCGGGCCGAGGCGTGGAAGTGCGTGTGGTTCAGCATCCAGAGCGGATCCAGGCCGGGAAGGTGCGAATGCTCGCCGGACTGCCAGTCGATCCACCAGAAGTCGACGCCCTGATCCTCGAGCGGCCCGAGCACGTGCTCCTGATAGGCGTCCATGAACCGTCGGGAGGACACGTCGAAGTCGATCGGGATTCCCGTCGCCGGGTCGATCCCCATCGTCTCGGCGACCGCGGCGTACGACGACTCGTGGCGACGGATCCCGTCGGCGGGATGCAGATTGAGCGTGACCGCGAGCCCTCGGTCGTGCAGTTCTGCGAGGAACCGCTCCGGATCCGGGAACAACTCGCTGTTCCAGGTGTACCCGGTCCAGCCGGTCCCGATCGCCGGATCGACGTCCACGACGTGCCAGTCCATGTCGATCACGGCGACGGACAGCGGGATGCCGTCGTCGTGGAACCGCGTCATCAGCGCGAGGTACGCGGTCTCGTCGTACGCCCAGTATCTGCTCCACCAGTTGCCCAGCGCGAACCGCGGCACGAGGGGGATGGGACCCGTGAGCTCATGGAAGGCTCGCAGAGCCGCGGTGTGGTCGCGGCCGTATCCGAAGAAGTAGAAGTCCTGACCCGTGCTGTCGCGCGGACGGATCCATCCGTCCTCGCCGAGAAGCAGCGAGCCGGAATCGTCGAGCACGCCGAAGCCGAAGGTCGACAGGATCCCCGGCGGGACCTCGATCGCCCCGTCGATCTCGTCGAGTGTTCGCACCGTGCTCCCGAGGTTGCCGCGCAGCGGCAGGGTCTGCGGATACACCTGTCCCGGCCGCCACGTCGTGTAGTGCACGTCGGTCGCTCCCGCCAGCAGGGTGATCGAGAGCCCGGCCGTGCTGGGCATCCGCTCGTCGTAGCGCAGGCGAAGGCTGTCGGTGGTGATCTCGATGCCGTGCTCGGTGCGCGCGACCCGGAACGCCGGTACCGGAAACCTGCGGTTCATCACCTGCTGTGTCTTCTCGTCGACGAACCGCTCCTCCGAGTCCCACTCGACGCGGATCAGACGGTCCGTCAGGACGGAGATCCGGTAGCCGGGTCCGGTGACGGTCGCATCGTCAGCGGCCGGCGCCGGCGCTCCGTCCGACAGCGAGATCTTCGTGTGCTCCGGCATCCTCAGCCCTTCAGTGCTGCGCTCGCGGCGCCGGCGATGAACCGGCGCTGGAACACGATGTAGACGATCATCACCGGCACGATCGCCAGTGTCGTGGCGGCGAACAGCCCGCCGTAGTCGGTGCTGTACTGCCCGTTGAACGTGGTGAGGCCGACCGCGAGGACCTGCTTCTCCTCGGACGAGATCATGAGGTACGGCCAGAGGTAGTCCTCCCAGACCCAGAGGAACACGAAGATCGACAGCGCCGAGATCGCATTGACGCTCATGGGCGCGACGACGCGATGGAAGATGAACCACTCGGATGCGCCGTCGATGCGGGCAGCTTCGAGGATCTCGTCCGGCACGGCATCCATGCTCTGTCGCATCATGAAGATGCCGAACGCGCTGATCACCGCCGGGATGATGATGGACGCGTAGGTGTCGGCCAGGCCGGCGTCGCGGAACATCGTGTATCGCGGGATGATGACCACTGCCCAGGTCACCATCATGGTCGACAGGATCACGGCGAACAGCGGGCCTCGTCCACGGAAGCGGTACTTCGAGAACACGAAGCCGCCCACCAGACTGGTGTAGACCGACAGCGCCGTGATCGTGACGGACAGGAACACGCTGTTGAAGAACAGCCGGAAGAAGTCGAGCTTCGTCTGGATCGAGATGAAGTTCTCGATCGTCCACTCCTTCGGCAGGAACGTCTGATCGAACCCGACGATCTCCGCGTTGGATTTGAAGGCCGACAGGATCATCCAGAAGAACGGCAGCACGATGACCAGGCCGACGACCAGCAGCGTCGCGTTCAACGCGAAGACGCGCAGTCTCATGACGCCCTCCCCTCGGAGCTCTTCGCCCGGCGCCGACGCCGCGGGGCGTCGAGCGCGGACTGGTTCATCCGCCACGACGCCGCGGTGAGCACAGCCGTGATGATGAGCAGCACGAACGCGATCGCGGAGGCGTAGCCGAAGTCGTACTTCACGAACGCCTGGTCGTAGATCATGAACGAGATCAGCTGCGTCGACGTCCCCGGCCCGCCGTTGGTCATCACGAGCACCTGCACGAACGCCTGCAGGTACCCGATCATCGACGTGATCACGATGAAGAAGAGCATGGGGCGCAGCAGCGGCAGGATGACGTGCCAGAACCGGCGCCATGCGTTCGCGCCGTCGACGGATGCCGCCTCCAGCACGTCCTCCGGAATCGCGTAGAGACCGGCGAGGAAGAGGATCACGGCGAATCCGAAGTCCTTCCAGATCGTCATGATCACGATCGCGAGCAGGGAGTAGCGCGGGTCGAACAGCCAGTTGATGTCGAGCCCGAACAGGGTGTTGATCGCGCCGAACTGCGGGTTGTACATGAGCTTCCACAGAAAGGCGACCGCGACCAGCGGCATCACAGTCGGCAGGTAGAAGATCGTGCGGAAGAAGGTCCGCCACCGGCTGAGCTTCGAGAACAGCGCGTACGCGATGGCCAAACCCAGCACCACGCGGCCAGCGATGGCCAGGATGCCGAAGACCAGGGTGTTCGCGGACGCCCGCCAGAACGTGGCGTCCGCGAACAACTCGGCGTAGTTGTCGATCCCGGTGAAGTCGAAGGTGCCGTTGAGCGGATTCCAGTCGTGGAAGCTGCCGACGAAGGCGATGCCGATCGGGATCAGCAGCAGCACGAGGATGGAGGCCATCACGGTCCCGACCGTGATGTTGCGCAGCCACAGCTCGCTCGCCGGTTTCCTGATCCGTCGCGTGGTGTCGGTCACCATGCTCAGTCGGCGGAGTAGAACGCGTACAGACTCTCGGCGGCCGTGAAGTCCGTGCCGTCGAGGTCCTTCTCGATCGTCTGCTGCGCGGCCGCCAGCGCGTCCTCAGGAGCCACTCCGTTGAAGAGGATCTCCTCCCACATGGTGGCCGTCGAGGTCTCGAAGGTCGCCGGGATGGGGCCGGGCCAGATGTAGCGCTCGATGTCGCCGAACGCGGCGAGCGCGGGGTCGTCCGCGAAGGCCGGGTCCTCGGCGATCGGCTTGTACGCCGGGAAGATGCTGAAGCTCAGGGCGAGCTCCTTCATCGACTCCTCATCCGTCAGGTAGTAGCGCAGGAAGTCCTGGGCCACCTCCTTCTCGGCATCCGTTCCGTTCGCGTTGATGCCGAACGTCGACTCGCCGTTGTAGCGGTCGAACGCGTACGGGGTCTCCCCGGCATCCGGCACCGGCGTCTGGAACGCGCTCCACTTGAGGTCCGGGTAGTCGTTGCGCAGCGTGCCTGAGAACCAGCCCCACGCGTAGGTCATGGCCGACAGGCCCTGACCGAAGCTCTCGGTTCCCGAGGCGCCGAAGTTCGCGTCGCCCGAGCCGTCGGCGTAGATGTCCAGGAAGCGGTTGATGACCTCGAGGTTTGCCTCGTTGTCGACGGTGGGGGTGCTGCCGTCCTCCGCGAACAGGTTCTGTCCGAGCTGGTAGGCCATGCCCATCTGCATCGCCTGGCCGCCGCCGTTGAAGTTGAAGCCGGCCTGGCGCAGCTCGTCGCCCTCGCGGATGGTGAGTTTCTTCGCGACCTCGCGGAACTCGTCCCACGTGGTCGGGATGTCGGCGTCGGTGAGCCCCGCGGCCGCCCACATGTCGGTGTTGTAGTAGATCGATCCACTCATGAGGCCGAGGTCGACGTAGTACGTCTCGCCGTCGATGACGTGGGCAGCCGCACCGGTGTAGTCGGCGTCGAGGTCGGCCGCGTCGATGTCGTACGGCTCCATCTTGGAGATGAGGTTGTCGTGCTGGGAGTTGTGGACGTTGAAGATCGCCGGTCCCCCGTCGGACTGCAGCTCGAGCGGGAGCTTGGTCCAGTAGTCCTCCCACGGCTGGTTCACGACCTTGATCGTGACGTTCGGGTGGATCTCGCTGTAGGCGTCGGCGATGGCCTGGAACTGCTCGATGTTGCTCCAGGCCCACCACTCCAGCTCGATGGGCTTGCCGTCGTTGACCAGCGTGTTGGGGTCGTATGTCAGATTGACGCCGGCGACGGGCAGACCCTTGTCTGCTTCGGTGTCCTCGACACCGCCGGCATCACTCGTGCACGCCGTCAACGACACGGCGAACGCCGCGGCTGCGCCGATCGCCGCAGCGCGGCTGACTCGCCTGCTTGCTCGGAACATGGAGACTCCTTTGTCTGGTTTACCGGTATACGTGTACCGGTAAACTATGATGCAACAGCGAGGCGCGTTCCGTCAAGAGGCGGCATGATGTGTGGAGACGAGGGGACGACGACATGGTGACGATCGCAGACATCGCGCGTGTGTGCGGAGTGTCGAAGATGACCGTCTCCAACGTGCTCAACGCGCGGGACGGCCGCGTGTCGGCGGCGACCAGGACGCGGGTGCTCGAGGCCGCCGCCGAACTGAACTATCAGCCCAGCGCCGCCGCCCGCTCGCTGTCGGCCGCCCGCAGCGAGATCGTCTCGCTCGTGTACTACGCCGCGGCGGAGGGTGACCTCGGGCTGTCGAACCCGCACGACGCGATGCTGCTCGGCGAGATCGAGCGCCATGTCAGCGCCGCAGGCAAGCACCTGATGATCCACGCCGCGACGGATGCCGCCGACACCGCCCGCCGGCTGCGGTCCTGGAACGTCGACGGCGCCGTGTTCCTCGGCGTGCTGGCGGACGAGGTCGAGCAGCTGCGTCTTCACCAGGATGTGCCGATGGTCTTCATCGACGCCTATACGGATGCCGAGGTCGCGACTGTCGGGATCGACGACGCGCAGGGCAGCTACGCGGCGACGCGTCACCTTCTCGATGCCGGCCACCGCGAGATCGCCTTCGTCGGCCCCGGCGCCTCGAGCGCTGGCGTCATCAATGCGCGCTTCACCGGGTTCGCACGGGCTCTCGCCGAGGAGGGCATGTCCGCGGATCCTCAGCGGGTGATCGCGAATCTCACCTTCGCGGATGCGGATGCCGCCGCAGAGGACCTGCTCGGACGCACGCCGCGCTTCACCGCAGCGGTCGTCACCGCCGACATCCTCGCGATCGGGCTGATCAAGGCGTTCGCGCGTCGCGGCATCCGGGTGCCGGAGGATTTCTCCCTGGTCGGCTTCGACGACCTGCCAATCGCGGAGATGGTCACGCCGTCGCTGAGCACCGTACGCCAGGACATCGCCGAGAAGGCGCGAGCAGCCGTCGAGCTGCTGATGGACCAGCTCGACGGTCGACGCGATCCGCGACGCATCGTGCTCGATCCGCAGCTGCTGGTGCGGGATTCCGTAGCCCCGCCGGCGCACGGATAGACGCGTTCCGCCCTGAGAGACTTGAGGCGATGGAATTCCTGCGCTGGCTCGTCGACGTCTTCTCGTCGCAGTGGGTGCTGCCCGGCGGGCAGACGCTGCTCATCCGAGAGGTGATCGGCAACGCGTTCGGCCTCGCCAGCGCGCTCGGCGGGATGCGCCGCAAGGTCTGGGCGTGGCCGGTCGGCATCGTCGGCAACCTGCTCCTGCTCACCGTCTTCCTCGCGTCGATCCTCGATCCGGCCCACTCGCTGCCGGCGCTGCTCGGCCAGGCCGGTCGGCAGATCATGTTCATCGCGGTCGCGATATACGGCTGGATCCGCTGGCGCCGTGCAGCGGACGAAGGCGGGCAGGTGACGCCGCGCTGGGCCTCCACCGGCGAGCGCGTCGGACTCGTCGTCGTCCTCGTGGTCGGGACCATTGCGCTCACCCCGCTCTTCCGGGCGCTCGGCTCCTGGGAGCCGGTCTGGGCGGATGCCTGGACCTTCGTCGGTTCGCTCCTGGCGACCTACGGCATGGCGAAGGGCTGGACGGAGTTCTGGCTGATCTGGATCGCCGTCGACGTCGTCGGCGTGCCGCTGCTGTTCAGCTCGGGCTACTACGCGACCGGATTCATGTACGTCTTCTACGGCGCGTTCACGGCAGTCGGATTCGTGGTCTGGTGCCGCGCGCAGGCGAGCGCGAAACCGCAGATCGAGACGATCCTGCCGGATCCGACGGTCCACCGCACGGATGCCGCGGACGGCTGAGACTCAGCCGAGCGGCGGACTCTGGAGCACCGTCGGCACGTACTCGAGCAGCTGGATGCGCCGATCGAAGGTGCGTGCCTCGACGAGGTCGAGTCGGACATCGGGGTATCCGTCGAAGATGCGATCGCGACCGGTCGCACCGGTGATGACGGGGAACACGCCGACGCGGTAGCGATCGACGAGTCCGGCGGTGAGCAGCGACCGGCAGAGCGCCACGCTGCCGAGGGTGCGCAGCGGTCGCTCCGATTCCGTCTTGAGTCGGCGGACGTACTCCACGGCATCCGTGGGGACCAGCGTCGTGTTCGCCCATGCCAGCGGCTCAGCCAGAGAGGACGAGAAGACGAACTTCTGGATGCCGTCGAGCATGTCCGTTCCGGGTTCGCCGCCCGAGGCCAACTCGGACATCAGCCGGTAGGTCGTCGCCCCCATGAGAAGCGGGTCGTCCTTCTCGGGGGAGCTCTCGAGCCACGCGAGGTATTCGGGTCCCTCCATGCCCCAGAATCCGGGCCATCCCTCGGCGGCGCCGTACCCGTCCAGGGAGCAGATGAAGTCGATCGTCAGGGTCTGCATCGTCATCTCCTTCGGTCTTCACGCAGGAGCCTAGGCCGGTCGGATGCCGCGCGGAACCCGTTCTCGCTCAGCCCATCACGCGGATCGAGCGGTGAGGAGCGCATGCAGGTCGCTCGCGGCGGCGAGCAGGCTGAGACTCCGCGCGGTGAGCGCGGCGAGCCGTTCGTCGAGGAGCTCTCGGGCGGCCTCGGTGAGGCCGTGCTCGCGCAGCTGCACGAGCACCTGACGGATCCGCGGGATCGGGTAGCCGCCCTCCCGCAATGAGGCGACGATCCTCGCCTCGGCGATACTGCGATCGCCGTACTGCCGCGCACCGGTGTGCTGATGGCGCCTCGGTCCGACGAGGTCCGCGTCCTCCCAGTGCCGCAACGCGGACGCGCGCACCCCCAGCGCCTGCGCCAGCTCGCCCACGGTCATGACGTCGCGCTCGTCGAAGTCCGTCTCGGGCTCGGAGAGCACCGCATCGAGCCCCCGGCGGGCGCTTCGCACTCGCGCGCGCTCGGCGTCGAGTGCCGCATGGAGGCCGTCGATGCGCTCGGCGGCGTCGTCGAGGCTCCCGGTCACCAACCGCGGCATGATGCGCCGCGCCGGGACGGGACCGATCGCCGCCGCGAGCGAGCGATACGCGTGTGCGGCAGCGACGTGCACCGGTCGATAGAGGCGGTAGTTGTTCGCACCACGCTCGGCCACGGGAATCGCGCCCAGCCGTTCGAGATCGCGGATCTGCTGGGTCGAATATCCGGTGATTCGGCCGACCTCAGCGGTCGTGAGTGTCGGCTCTTGAGGGTTTGGCATGAATCCTCCCGTGATTTCGGGGTCGGACTCCACATAAGCACATGAAGGGCATCATCGAAGCATGCAGATGCACGAGATCATCAGTCACGTCCGCTCTCTGAAGGGTGCACTCGTCGTCGAGCCCGACGAGAACGGGCCGTATCCGCGTCTGGCCTGGGGCGACGCGTTCTTCTACTACGCGCCCGATGGGGTGATGCCCGAGCGCACGCAGCCCTACGGAACGATCGTCACGAAGGACTACCCCGACGACACGGCAAGTCGCCTGGATGCGCCCGACCGCTTCCGCGTCAACATCCACGCAGGGCGGGGGCGGGTGGCTTCGCTGGCCGCTCCGGATGCCGACCCCGCCGAGTCCGATGTGTTGGCCTTGCATCCCGTGTACGGCGACGCCGGGTGGATCTCGGTCGTGAATCCCGGCGTGCGCACAGCGGATGCCGTCCTCCTGATGCTCGATGAAGCGCACGAGGCCGCGCGCGCCAGAGCGGCGCGGCGACGGGGCACCGCATGAGTTCGCCACAGACCCTGGCCGAGCCGGACAGGCGTGCGGTGGCCGCGTGGGCGGCCGCCTGCGCCGAACGCGTACTCCCGCTTTTCGAGACCGAGGCGCCGACCGACGGACGACCGCGTGATGCGATCGCCAGGGCCCGCGCCTTCGCCCGCGGAGAGCTCACGGCCGCAGCCGAGATACGGCGCCGCTTCGTCGCTGGTCGCGCCGCCAAGGTCGTGCACGGGCCGGCCGCCGTCGCCGCCACCCGCGCCGCGGCGCAAGCGGCCGGTGTCGCGCACATGGGCGCTCATGCGCTGGGGGCTGCCGCGTACGCCGTGCGCGCGGCGGAGCTCGCCGCACCCGATGATCCGGATACCGTGGCGCATGAGATCCAGTGGCAGCTTTCGACCATGACCGATGATGTGCGCGCGGCTCTTCGGTGCCTGCCGCGCGTCGGCGAGGACACCGCGGGACCGCTCGGCCCCGGTCTGCTGGGGACCGGCGTGCTCGCCGAGATCATCGCGACGATCCAGGATGGGCTGGACGAGGATCTCCTCTAGCATTCAAGAATGGCCGCTACAGACCCGATCGAAGACGTGCCCATCGGCGGAGAGATGATCCGCCTCGGACAGTTCCTCAAGTTCGCCGGGCTCCTGGACTCCGGCGGAAACGCCAAAGAGGTCATCATCGACGGCTACGTCGCGGTGAACGGCGAGGTCGATCGCCGTCGTGGGCGCCAGTTGCACGACGGCGATCTGGTGACGTTCGAAGGACGCACGGTCCGCGTGCGGCCCTGAGCCTCCCCCGGCGTCAGTGCTGCACGCGCGCCAGGAACTCCACGGTCGCCGGATGCTGCGGGGCGTCGAAGATCTGCTCGGGCGTCCCCTGCTCGATCAGTTCGCCGTCGGAGAGGAACACGACGCGATCGGCGACCTCGCGCGCGAACGACATCTCGTGCGTCGCCATCACGATCGTGGTGCCGCGTCGCTTGAGCTCGCGGACGAGATCGAGCACCTCGCCGACCAGCTGCGGGTCGAGGGCGCTCGTGATCTCGTCGAGCAGCAGCACCTCGGGGCGGGTCAGGATGGCGCGGACGATGGCGACGCGCTGCTGCTGACCGCCCGAGAGACGATCAGGGTACTCGCCGGCTTTGTCGCCCAGTCCGAGAGTCTCGAGCAGCTCGCGCCCGCGGGCGAAGGCCTCCGACTTCGGCATCCGATGGACGCGGCGCGCGGCGAGGGTGACGTTGTCCAGCACGGTCAGGTGCGGGAAGAGGTTGAAGTGCTGGAAGACGACGCCGATCCGCGCGCGTGCGGCATCGGCATCCACCCGCGGGTCTGTGATGTCTTCACCTGCGAGGAAGATCTGGCCGTCGTCGACGCGCTCGATGAGGTTCATCGTCTTCAGCAGCGTGGATTTTCCGGAGCCCGATGCGCCGATGAGGACCACGACCTCGTGCGTGCCGACCGCGAGGTCGACTCCGCGCAGGACGTCGTGGTCGCCGAAGCGCTTGCGCACGCCGCGGGCCTCGATGACGGGAACGGTCATACGACGCCTCCGGCCTGCTCGCGCTTGTTCAGTCGTGCCGCGAGTCCGTCGGTGAGCCGGATCATCGGCCAGCTCAGGATGATGAAGAAGAGGCCGGCTATGACGTACGGGGTGTAATTGTAGGTGTCGGCCACCTGCAGCTGCGCCGCGCGCACGGCATCGATCACGCCGAGCACCGAGATGAGCCCGACGTCCTTCTGCATCGAGACGAAATCGTTCATCAGTGCCGGGACGACCTTGCGGATCCCCTGCGGGATGACGACGATCCGCAGGGTCTGCGCGTGGCTGAGTCCCAGCGACCGGGCGGCCACGCGCTGCGACGGGTGCACGGCCTCCATGCCGGCGCGCAGCACCTCGGCCACGTACGCGGAGTACGTGACGATGATCGCGATCGTTCCCCAGAATGCCGGGGGCATACGAGGGAAGATCATCAGCGCCGGGATGCCGTAGCCGATGATGTACAGCACGATCAGCAGCGGGACGCCGCGGAAGAGGTCGGTGTAGCCGGCAGCCAGCGCACGCACCGGGAAGAACACCGGTCCCCGCAGCGTCCGCAGGGTGGCGAGCAGCGTTCCGAAGATCGCCACGCCGACGGCGGCGATCACCAGCACGAGCAGGTTGACCAGGAGACCCTGGAAGATCGGGCCGATGCTGTCCAGCGCGACCTTCGGGTTGAAGAACATCTCGCGGACGGCCACCCAGCCAGGGGTGTTCGCGACGACGACGACCACCGCGACGGCGACGACGACGCTGCTGATGAAGGCGATCAGCACCGACTTCGTCGTCGCGCGTTTACGCAGCCGACGGCGCGACAGCTCGAGTTCACTCGGCTGCCACGGCGCATCGACGGCGTTCTGCGTCATTTCAGGACGGGGACGTCGACGGCGTCGCTCAGCCACTCCTGCTGCAGCTCGTCCAGCGTCCCGTCCTCGCGCAGCGCGTCGACGGCAGCCGTGACGTCCTCCGTGAGCTCGGAGCCCTTGGGCAGCACGATGCCGAAGTCGTCGCCGCCGTCCGCATCCGCGAACTGTCCGGTGACGACGCCGTCGTCCAGCTGTGCGCCCACGACGTAGAACGCACCGGGGAGGTCGGTGATCATGGCGTCGATCTGACTGCTCTTGAGCGCGAGCACGACATCGTCGACCGAGTTGAAGACGCTGAGGTTCGCGTCGCCGAGCTGCTCCTTCGCGACCGTGTAGCTCGTCGTGCTGCTGGCGACGCCGACCTTGGCCTCCTTGAGCTCGTCGATCGTCGTCGACGATGCCGCCGGCGAGGATCCGACCGCGACGACCGCCTGGGCAGTCGTGTAGTACGGCGACGAGAAGTCGACGGCGTTCTTGCGCTCGTCGGTGATCGAGAACTGCTGGATGTTGAGGTCCCAGTCCTTGGGGCCCGGCGCGATCGCGCCGTCGAAGGTGGTGCGCACCCAGACGATGTCATCTGCGGAGTAGCCGAGCTCATCGGCGACCTCGGCGGCGACAGCGGCTTCGAAGCCCTTGCCGTTGGCGGGGTCGTCATCGACGAACCAGGGCTCGTAGTTCGGCTCGCCGGTGGCGATGGTGAGCTTGCCCTCGGTGACGGTCTGCAGGCCTTCGGAAGAGGTGCCCTCCTGACCGGCGGACTCGGATGCCGGGGCGCAGGCGACGAGGGAGACGGCGGCTGCGACGCCGACGGCGACGATGGCGGCACGACGGAAGATGGGCGCGAGAGGCACGGCGACTCCAGGGAAGAAGATTCGGGTTCGCCTTATAGCGTAGGCGACTCGGCGAGTCGCCAATCCGCGAAGTCGAAACCCGGCGACACGAAGCACGACACCAGCACCTCGAGATCGTCGAGCGGACGGGCCGCCTGCCACACGCCAGCCGGCACCAGTTGCTGCTTGGCATCGTCGGGTCCGAGCACGACGGTGGTCGCCCGGGCGGGAGATGCCGTGTCACCGCCGAGGCTCAGCTCGAGCCGTCCCGGTCCGTGCCAGAGCCACAGCTCGTCGCTGGTCACCACGTGCCAGGCGCTCGCCTCGTCCGGCTGGAGGAGGTAGTGGATGCAGGTGCCTGCCGGTCGTGGACCGTTCGGCGTCTCGACGGCGAGCGGGCTGGTCCACGTGCGGCGGAACCAGCCGCCCTCGGGGTGCGGGGCGAGGTCGAGGCTCTCGGCCGTGGCGGGGCGCTGTCCGGTCATCGGGTTCCTTCCTGTGCGACGACCGGCGACCGGTCGAACGCGTCGGTGGCGTAGCGCACCTCACCGGCGACGACGGTGGCGCAGGCGCGTCCGGCGCCCGACTCGACGAGTTCTGCCACGGCATCCTCTCCGGCCGGGATGTCGAAGAAGGCGAGGTCGGCGAGCGCGCCGACCGCGAGGTAGCCGGTCCGCGCAGGTCCGACGTCGATGCCCATGGCGTGCGCGCCCCCGAGGGTGGCGGCGCCGAGCAGGCGGGCGTGCAGATCGCGGTCGGTGTATCCCTGCGAGCGGGCGATCCTGGCGAGTTCGGCGACGTCGGCGAGCACGTCGAGGGACGGACTCGACGACAGCGAGTCCGTTCCGACGGCGATCGGGCTGCCCTCGCGGAGGTAGGCGGCGATCGGCGGCTCCTCGAGTCCGATCACGGCGTTCGAGCGCGGGCAGAGGGCGACGGTCGTCCGGCGTTCGCGCAGGATGGCGCGGTCGCGCGCGCTCATGTAGACGCCGTGCGCGATGTGGCAGTCGGGGCCGAGCACGCCGAGCTGGTCGACGAACTCTGTCGCGCTGGTTCCGAAGCCGGCGTCGCGCAGCTCCTGGAAGCTGGCGAGACCGGCGGTGTGCCAGGCCTGCGGGTGCTCGTGGGCGAACTCGCTCTCGAAGGCGGCCTCGCCCAGATGGATGTGGATGCGGCCGCCGCGCTCCCGAACGATGTCCGGGATCTCCAGGAGAGGTTCGATGTCGAGGGAGTACGGCGCATGCGGGGACAGTCCGCTTCCGGGCGGCATGGGCAGGGCATCCAGCGCGTGCTCGACCTGGGTGCGGCCGGTGCGCGCCCAGTCGGCGTTGGTCCAGCTCATCACCTCCCAGTAGGTGATGCCGTGCAGCCGCGCATCGTGCAGGGCCGAGGCGGCCGGGCTGTCCGTGACGACGTCGGCCACGGCCGTAGTGCCGAAGCGCAGCGCCTGCTCGGCGCCGGCTGCGGCATCCGCCGCCCAGTCCCGACCGCGTTCGTAGACCGGATCGAAGGCGCGGACCCAGTCCTCGAAACCGTCGTAGCGCCCCTGACCGACCTCGGCCATGCCGGTGTACTGCAGGTGCGTGTGCGCGTTGACGAGGCCGGGTGTGAGGACGCCGGCCCAGTGGATCTCGGATGCCGTCATGCCGCGATCGGCGAGCGAGCGCAGCACCCAGGAGCGCTCACCGACATGCACGATGCGGCCGTCGCGCACCGCCACGGCACCGTCGGTGATCGCCGGCGCCGTGATCGGCACGACGAGATCGGCGGAGTAGACGGTGACGTCGGTCATGCGGATGCTCCGAGGTAGCGCGGCGATCGCCACTGAGCGAGTGCTGCGACCTGTGCCGGACTGCGCTCGTCGATG
The DNA here is from genome assembly GCF_057748015.1 of Microbacterium sp. STRO-1N. Next base: position 66,429 of record NZ_CM173234.1, on the reverse strand, counting down.
GCGGTTCCCCGGACGGCGAGCGCAGCGCGCGCGATCCGCTGGTCGGCCTCGACCGGGAACACATGCACGCCCGGTGTGAACGTCGCACCGAGCAGCTGTTCGACGGCGGCGAGCTGCACGGCGAAGGAGAGGTCCATGATCTCGATCGGGTTCCCCTCGGCTGCGGCGAGGTTGACGCATCCTCCGCGTGCGATCAGGAGGGCACCGTCGTCGACGCGGTCCAGGTGCCTCGCACGGTGCGGTCGCAGAGAAGCGGGGTCGACGTCGACCTCTTCCGGGACCCCGCCGGCCACCGCGACGATCGCGGCGGAGCGCAGCGTGTCGACGTCGATCGTGTGCGGAGCGCCGGTGGCGGAGACGACGAGGGCGTCGGGCGCGAGCTGCGCCAGGGTTCCGATCCCGAAGCCGTCGTGCGCGGCACGCAGCGCCCGCACGGGGTCGGTCTCGGCGACGGAGACCTGCACACCGAGCGCCCGCAGGTGGGCCGCGACGCCTTCGCCGACGGGGCCGTAGCCCACGACGACGGCCGGCTGGTCGCGGATGCCGATGCCCGCGGCATCCAGCACGTCGGCGATGGCGAAGACGCACGACTGCCCTGTTCCGTACCGGTTGTCGAAGGATGTCTTCATCGGGGCGTCGTTGACGGCGATGACGGGGATGCCGAGGATGCCGTCCCGCTGCATCAGACGCAGCGGGGTGAGGCCACTGGTGGTCTCCTCGGCGGCGCCGCGCAGCGTGGTCGCGAGGCCCTCCTCATGGGCGAGGCGGATGAGGTGCGAGCCGTCGTCGAGCAGCAGGTCGAACCCGCGTCGCAGGAAGTCGACGGCAGCTGCGCGTTCCGCGGCACCGCTCAGCGCCGGGTCCCCGTCGACCGGGATGCCGCGCTCGCGGAGCACCTCCGCGACGGTGACGTCGATCTCGTCCGGGTGCGCGTAGACGGCGACGTCGGCCCCGGCATCCCGCAGCAGGAGCGCGAGCTGCGCGGTCTTGGGTTCGAGCACCATCGCGATGCCGATCCGGATGCCGCGGACGGTGCCGTTCCGCTGCAGATCCCGCGCGAGCTCTGCCGCCACGGGCATGTGCCGACCCGCGAAGTCGACGCGGTCGGCGGCCGAGACGCGGGCAGGGAGTGGCTCGCCGTCGAGAAGGATCTCGGGTGCCTGCTCGGGCGCGAAGGTCACGCCGCTGTCGCCGAGGTGCGCACCGAGCGCAGCGAGCAGCCGACGAAGCTCGTGCGACACGGCATCCGCACCGGGGACCGAGAAGGTGCGTCCGGCGATGAGCAGGTTGGTGTCACGGGCGAAACGACGCACGAGTCGCTGGGCGGTCGTGGAGGCGTCGGTCACGTATCAAGCGTACGCGGCGCCGGGTCGCGCGGCCGTCAGGGGATCAGCGCGAGCGCCCCGCCGGGGTGGCCCTCGCTCAGGAAGGCGTGGGCCGCCGGAGCCTCGCTCAACGGATAGGTCCGTGCCACCGGCACGACGAGGTCACCGCGGCCGGCGAGGTCGATCAGTCGTGCGCGCGCGTCGTCGCGGAAGACGGTGCTGGCGGGCATCGATCCGGCGATCGCGGCGAAGCCCTCAGCCTTCGCCGCTCCGGCCGCGACGATCGTCACGATGCGGGAGCGATCCGGCACGAACTCGAGCGACGTCGTGACGGCCTCGTCGGTGCCCACGGCATCCAGCGCCGCGTCGATCCGGTCGATTCCGGCATCCGCCATGGCCGCGCGGATGCGGTCGGCCAACCCGTCGCTGTACGCGACCGGGCTGCCGCCGAAGCACCGCACCTCGTCGGCTCGGGCCGGGCTCGCGGTGCCGATCACTCGGGCGCCGATGAGCGCGGCCTGCTGGAGGACGCTGACGCCGACGGCTCCGGATGCCGCGTGCAGCAGCACCGTCTCGCCCGCTGCCACCCGTGTGACTGCGAGCATCTCGGCGGCGGTCGTCCCGGTCAGCAGCAGATTCGCGGCTTCGGGATGGCTCAGGGTCGACGGCTTGTGGAAGGCCTTCTCGGCGGGAATCGTCAGCTCTGTCGCGTAGCCGCCGCTGACGCGGAAGGCCAGCACGTCATCTCCGACGGATGCCGGGCCGGACCCGATCTCGGTGTCCGGTCCGATTGCCGCGATCTCACCCGAGACCTCGTACCCGATCGCCACGGGGAGGCGGACACCGGGGCGCTCGGCGGCGACGTGCTTGGCATCGGCGGGGTTCACTCCGGCGGCGTGCACTCGGATCGTGACCTCGCCCCGGCCTGGAGCGGGAGGCGTGTACTCCTCGAATCGCCAGACGTCAGGGTTTCCCCACTCCGGCGCGATCCAGTGCCATGCCATCGCCGTCTCCTCTCGGGCCTGGTTCCATCCTGCCCGGTGTCAGGGTCAGGCGGGGTCGGGAAGATCCTCCGGATAGACGACGTCGATCTCGACGATCGACTTCGGAAAGTCCTTGCGGTTGTTCGTCAGAAACCTGTCGGCCCCGGCAGCGACGGCCGTCGCCAGGTGCGCGGCATCCGCGGCCCTCAAGCCGTACGCGACGGCGAGCGCCAGGGCGAGCCGGCCAGTGGGTTCATCGAGCGGGCGCAGGTCGAGGCGACTGAGCAGTGCGAAGAGGACGGCGGCCTCGGCGGAGCCCGGATCCTCGCGCAACGGTTTGCCGAGGACTTCGGTCATCAGGAGCACGGACCCGACGCCCACCGGTCGTTCGGCTGATTCAGAGAACAGCGGCGAAATCCTTCGTCCGAGGGGTGTTGCGGTGGCCGCATAGATGATGACGTCGGCATCGAAGGCCGTCGTCACCGTCTTGCCCGTTCGGCACGGATGGACGCGATCAGATCATCAGCGCGAGCGGCGTCGATGGTGACGTCGGGGAGGCGTTCGGCGCGGAATGCCTCAAGCCGGGACGCAATGCGTTCCGCGGCATCCCATGCCTTCTGCGCACGTCGCGCCGCGAGGACATCCGGACGGACGAGCACGGCCACCACACGGCCATGGCGCGTGATCGAGACCTCTTCACCGGCCTCGACGCGGTCGAGCTGCGTCGTGAATGTCTGTCGTGCGGCGCTCGCACTGATGGTCGTCATGCTCGAATTGTACGCCTCTGTACGATCACGTACAATTCCTGAGCGCGTCCGCTGCTCCCGCTATTGGCCCGGTGCGCACGAACGGGAGGACTTCGCACGATCCGGAGGAGCCGATCGTGCGTTCTGGTCCGCCCGTTCGTGCGTTCTCCTCCTTTTCGGAGGCGGTCGGAGCACTCATCCGTCAGCCCTGTAGACCTGCGCTCCTCCGCGGATCACGGTGTGGACTCGGCCGAAGTCCGGAGGCTCTGGGTCGTTTCGGGTCTCGAGGATCGTCAGGTCGGCTCGACGACGCGAGGGTACCAGCGTCAGCGAGGCGATCCTCCGTCAGTCTGTGCCGGAACCGCTGCGGTCCGCCGCCCGGTCGGCGTGTCCGAGCATCCGCTCCGGGTTGATCCGGTCGCGCACGCGGCGCTTGAGCTCCACGATGTCGGGGAAGCCGTCATCGTCGGCGCGGGACCAGATCCGCTCGCCGTCCGCGTGGATCTCGAAAATGCCGCCGGTCCCGGGCACGAGGGTCACGCCTCCGCCGCGCAACTCATCGACGAAGGTCGTCAGCAGCTCCTGCGCGATCCAGGTGGCCCGCGGCATCCAGGAGCACTGGGTGCAGTATTCGATGCGGATGCTGTGGCTCATGCCGCCACGGTACTCGGCGTTTGTTACGGGCGATCGATCGCGCTCACCAACGGGAGGACTTCACACGATCCGGAGGACCGGATCGCGCGTTCTGATCCGCCCGTCCGTGCGTTCTCCTCCCTTTCGTGCGTCAGCACGGAGCCCTGCGAGAACGGATCCATTTCGGAACCGTGCTGCTGAAGTGCAGCATCAGACCGCAGGCGAGGACATGCCCTGGTTCGATCCTCAGCGCCTCGGCGAGATGGGCGAGCGCGAGCACGCCGCGCCCTCTCGCCCACAGCATCCAGGCGATCGCACACAGTACCGGCGGGCGCAGCTCTTCTGGGGCGAGCGCGGCGGTTCGGCGCAGGATCGAAACCGCTGTCTCCAACCGCGATTCATCCGGTTCATGGCTGATCTTGCCGAGGAACTTACGAACGAGATGATCGTGCTCGACGGCATTTCGACGCCGCAGATCGTCGACGTACTCGTCGACGCTGAGTCCCTGCCGCTGAGCGCGATCCGCCAGCCGCACGAGCTTCAGGTGCTGCTGTTCGCCCACTCGGCGTCCGAAAGCAGCCTGCAGAGCCAGGGACTCCGGGATCATCGGAAACCCGAACATGATCATGATCTGAACGTGGAATGCGGGGCTCACCGTTGCACTGTCATCGAACAGGGTCTCAGTGATCGGCACGATCAGCCCGAGGACTTCGGCATGCGTCATCACGCCCGATGCCCGGGGGAGTTCTGCACTGTGCCGCTTCGCCTCGGCGGCGCTCATGATGACGCGGAAGTACGGGAGCCCTTCAGCGATGCGGCCCAGCTCGAGGTACGTGTCTGCGATCTCAGCCGGAGTGACCTCAGGAAGGCGGATGAGGGGCTCGGAGTCGGTCAGCCGGTACATGGGCTCATGATCGTCGCGTCTCGGCATCCGGTGCAGGGCGCGACCCCAGCGTTCCACCGCGTCTGTGGACAAGCAGCCCGAAGAGCACGCCTGTGGAGAGGAGCGCGTGGCGAGCGCCGTCCCCGGGTGAGAGAGCGCTCAGAACGGGAGGAGGCCACACGATCCGGAGGAGCAGATCGCGTGTTCAGGTCCTCCCGTTCGCGCGTTATCCTCCGGTTCGGTGAGTGTCAGAGACATCAAGTACTCCTCACCATCGCGCTGCTCGCGAACTGCCGCCCGCCGCGCGTCGCGACCGATCACCTCGAATCCTGCCAACGAGTCGGAGAGCAGGTCATTGACTTCGGCGACCGAGATCCCGCTCTCGAGAAGTGCAGGACGTCTCGACCCCGACGTATCGACCTCGTACCGATCGGCGACGATGCCAAGGGCGACCACGCCGCCCGGGACAAGTGCCGACCTCATCCGTCGGAACAGCTGCCGAATCTGTCCAGCATCCGCCAAGTGCTCGACCGACGAGAAGGCGAAGGCGAGATCGACGTCGTTGACGAACTCGAGTTTCAGCGTGAACGTATCGAAGACAAGCCTGTGCGGCTTGGCCAGCCACGTTCCTTCGGCCCCCAGGTCCGCCTGCGCGTAGAGCTCTTCGTGGTAGCGGATGGTCTCCTGCCTGGCGCGTTCGAAGGCCGCCGCCCGAGGGGATGCCGAGTCACTCACGTCAGCCAGCTTGCCAGTCGAACCGTGCGCCGCCGACATGATCAGGAATCGAGAAGTGCCGACACTCGTGCGTCCCTACATTGGAACCAGATCCACACATCCCCCAGCATCACGACCAAGGAGCATCCCATGGCTACGAAGACGGACGGACTCTCAGCGGACGAGCGCGCAGCGGTCAAGCAGCGCGCTGCGGAGCTGCGCGCCGAGGCCAAGGCAGGCAAGACGCGCGAGGTCGGCGAGAAGGCCCTCCGCGAAGCGATCGCGGCACTGCCGGATGACGACCGCGCGATCGCCGAGGGCATCGACAGCATCGTCAAGGACGTCGCACCGCACCTGTTCCCGAAGACCTGGTACGGATTCCCGTCGTACGCCGACGCGAACGGCAAGATCGTGGTCTTCTTCAAGCCCGCCTCGAAGTTCGAGACGCGCTATCCGACGCTCGGCTTCGAAGAGGCCGCCCAGCTCGATGACGGCGACATGTGGGTGACGTCCTTCGCGCTGAAGGCGCTCACGCCCGAGACCGAACCGCGTGTCGCCGAGCACATCCGCAAGGCTGCGGGTTCCTGACGCGCGTCATCCGCGCCGAGCGCCTCCCCGAGATATCCGGCCCGCATCAGCAGCCCGGCGTCGGTTCGCCCTTTCGCGAGTGATGCCAGGATGAATCCATGCCGCGCATTCAGCACACCGTGACCTTCCGCCTCTTCCACCCGGCAGGGTCTCCGGCCGAAGCGGGTTTCCTCAGCGATGCGCACACGACGCTGAGCTCCATCCCGGGCGTGGAGGACTTCCGCATCCATGCGCAGATCAGCCCGAAGAGCGACCTCACCTTCCAGTTCTCGATGGTCTTCGCAGACGAGGGCGCGTACGCGGCTTACGACCAGCATCCGGCGCACGTCGCATTCGTGGCAGAGCGGTGGGTGCCGGAGGTCGCGGCGTTCCAGGAATTCGACTACGTCGCCGTGTGACGTAGCGCAGGAGGGGTCGTCGTCTCGGACCCGCGCTCAGCGCCGCTCGTTGTGAGCCGCCTGAACTTGGCCCAGAGCGCGCTCCAGCCACGCGCGCGCCCTGCCCATGAGCGCGTTCGCAGGCTGGGTGTCCCGCGCCCAGTTCTCGAAGCCGTGCGGCGCGCCGGGAACGATGTCGAACTCGACATCGACGCCGGCTTTCTGCAGGCGACGGGCATAGTCCTCGTCCTCAGCGAAGAAGAGCTCGATGTCGCCGACGGCGATGTAGGCCGTCGGGAGGCCGGTCAGATCGGTTCGCCGGGCGGCAGCCGCGTACGGCGGAAGATCCTGCGCGCCGATGGCCTCGCCGATGTATCCGCTCCAGCCGACCCTGTTCGCACGGTTGTTCCAGATCCAATGATCGATCTCATCGAGCGACCGATCGGCGGCCGTGCGATCGTCGAGCATCGGCGCGAACAGCCACTGCGCCACCGGCTGCACTCCATCTTCGTCGTGCAGCCTCTGTACCAGCGCCGCCGCCAGTCCGCCGCCGGCGCTCTCGCCGCCGATGGCGAGTCGCGAGGGATCGGCGCCGAGACTCCGAGCGTGTTCGCAGAGCCACACCCATGCCGCGTGGACGTCGTCGATCGCAGCAGGGAACGGATGGTCAGGCGCGAAGCGGTAGTTCGCGGAGACGATCGGGATGCCGAGTTCGCGGGCCGTCTCGCCGCAGAGCACTTCGTCCTGACGCGCGTCGCCGAACAGCAGTCCTCCACCGTGAATCCACAACAGAGCGCCGCCGCCACCGCTGGTCTCCGGCCGATAAATGCGGAGTCGGACGCTTCCGATCGTGACGTTCGATACCGTGACGCCGTCGATCCGAGACACCGGCATGATGCGCGTGGCCAGCCGCATGACTGTGCGCATCCACGCTTTCGAGGGGTCTGTCGACGGCAGCTTCAGCGTCGCCTTCCGCAGTGCGGGATCGACTCTTTCGATATCCATGACCGGCCCTCCGTTCTGCGACCGGCCGTCAACGACTAATGGAAGTCGCCGCCGGGGCCGCCGCCACCACCGAAGTCACCCGGAGCCATGTCCGCGAAGCGCGAGTAGTGGCCTTGGAAGGCGACTTGGATCGTCGCGGTCGGGCCGTTACGGTGCTTGGCCACGATCAGGTCGGCCTCGCCGGGGCGGACGTCCTTGTCGTAGACGGAGTCGCGGTGCAGCAGGATCACCATGTCGGCATCCTGCTCGATCGAGCCGGACTCTCGGAGGTCGCTGATCGCCGGCTTCTTGTCCTGGCGCTGCTCGGGTCCACGGTTCAGCTGCGACAGCGCGATCACCGGCACCTGGAGCTCCTTGGCGATGAGCTTGAGGCTTCGCGAGAACTCGGACACCTCCTGCTGACGCGACTCGACGCGCTTGCCGCTCGTCATCAGCTGCAGATAGTCGATGATGACCATCCGCAGTCCTTCGCGCTGCTTGAGGCGACGGCACTTCGCACGGATCTCGACGAGCGTCATGTTCGGGCTGTCGTCGATGTACAGCGGCGCATCGTTGATGCGGCCGCGCGTGGCGGCGACGGTGGTCCAGTCGCGCGGGTCGAGTGTTCCCTTGCGCATGCTCTGCAGCGGGATCTGCCCTTCGGCGCTGAGCAGACGCATCGCGATCTCGCTCTTGCCCATCTCGAGGGAGAAGAAGATCGACGGGATGTTGTGACCGATCGACGCGGAGCGTGCGAAGTCCAGAGCCAGCGTCGACTTGCCCATGGCAGGTCGTGCGGCGACGACGATCATCTGTCCGCCGTGCAGGCCGTTGGTGAGCTCGTCCAGCTCTTTGAAGCCGGTCGGGATGCCGGTCATCGATCCGTCGCGGCCGCTCGCGGCCTCGATCTCTTCGAGTGCGGCATCCACCGCGACGGTCAGCGGGACATAGTCCTCCGCCGTCTCGGTACCGGTGACCGAGTAGATCTCGGCCTGCGCGTTGTTTACCAGATCGGTCGCATCACCCTGTCCGTCGTACCCGAGCTGAACGATCCGGGTGCCGGCGTCGACGAGCCGGCGCAGGATCGCGCGCTCCGACACGATGCCCGCGTAGTAGCCGGCGTTCGCCGCGGTCGGCACGATCGAGGTCAGGGTGTGCAGATAGTCGGCACCACCGGCGCGCCCGAGCTCGCCGGTCTTGATCAGTTCGTCGGTGACGGCGACGACGTCCGTCGGCTCCCCGTGCGAGTACAGCGAGAGGATCGCCTCGAAGATGAGCTCGTGCTTGGGGATGTAGAAATCGGCGCCCCTGAGGGTCTCGATGACGTCGGCCACGGCATCCTTCGACAGCAGCATGCCGCCGAGCGCGCTCTGCTCTGCGAGCAGGTCGTGAGGCGGGGTGCGCTCCGGGGTGCGCCGCCCACCGAGTCGCTCCTCCGAGATGTCAGCGATCGACACAGGGCTCCTTTCGGTGCAGTGAACGGGGCGGGCCGGAAAGCCGGCAGCTGCGACGACATCCGCAGCCGAACACAGCGAACCACGGACCTCAGACATCTCGTCGCTCGATAACGCTAGGAGCGACGTTCTCCACATGCAACACGGCCTGTGGATAACTCTGTGGAGAGGTTGCGGACAACGCCGGAGTGTCTGTGTACAACGGTTGTGGATAAGCCTGTGAAACACAGTTTCATGCAGCGAATTAATCCTTGTTGACCTGCGGTTACCTGATTCCCCAGGCTGTGGATGGAATTCAGTTTCAACGACGGCTTTAAGGTTGCCTCCGACAAACCCACATGTGCACAACTTGGGGAAAGTCAAGTCCAAGTCCGGTCGGGCGCGTCACCGGGCGACACGCCGCGAAACTCGCCGCCGCACCCTCTGGACACGTGTCTGTCGCCGGGAGTAACCTCAGCGGATCGGTGCAGCGTGCGTCGACAGCGTTCCTTCGGAGGGGGAGGCGAACGTGACCCCCACAGCAGTTCGACACCGCGTCTCGCACGGTGTCCTCTGGGGTGCGTTCGGTGTCCTCGCCTGGGCGGGGATCACCCTCCTGACGGGAACAGGGACGGCCCACGCCGCTGACGACGGTTCGGAAGCGGCTGGGGCGTCAGTGATCAGCGAAGTGACGGACACCGTGGGCGACGTCACGGCTCCGGTGGCCGAGGTCGTCGCGCCTGTGACGGATGCCGTCGAGGAGGTCGTTCAGCCCGTTGTCGAACCGGTGGCGACGGAGGTCGTTCAACCCGTCGTCGAACCGGTCGTGACGGAGGTCGTTCAACCCGTCGTCGAACCGGTCGTGACAGAGGTCGTTCAACCCGTCGTCGAACCGGTCGTGACAGAGGTCGTTCAACCCGTCGTCGAACCGGTCGTGACAGAGGTCGTTCAACCCGTCGTCGAAGACGTCGTAGAGCCCGTCGTCGAACCGATCGTGACGGGAGTCGTGGAGCCGGTCGTCGAAGATGTCGTGACCCCGATCGTGGATGACGTCGTCGAACCCGTCGTCACGCCCATCGTCGAAGACATCGTGCAGCCGATCGTCACACCCATCGTGGACGACGTGGTCCAGCCCGTCGTCGACCCGATCGTTGACGAAGTGGCCCAGCCCATCGTGGATGAGGTCGTAGGCCCCATCGTCGACCCGATCGTTGACGAGGTGATCCAGCCCATCATCGACCCGATCGTGACGCCGATCGTCGAAGACGTCGTACTGCCGATCGTCGCACCGATCGTCCCCACCACCCCGGTCGACGGCGACGTCCCCGACGTGATCAACCCGACAGCACCGACCATCCCGGTCATCACGCCCACGACACCCGACGTCTCGCCGACGGCTCCCGTCGTCCGCGTGACGCCGCCCACCGGCGACGATTCCGCACCCGTCGACTCGGCGCCCGTCGACTCGGCGCCCGTCGCCGCACCGGTCGCGCAGGCGGCGCTCGCGGCATCCGAACCCGACTCCGCCCGATCCGGGGCAGACGCGTGGTCCGCGTCGGCCGCGGGCTCCTCGGCAGCCTCACCGTCACCGCTCGGCCCGATCGGCGATGCCGGCGCACCGGCATCCGACGATCCGGCGGCGCCGCTGGGTTCGTCGACGTCTCCGACTTCCTCCGCCGGTCACGGTGGAGGCTCCTCCAGCGACAGTGCTCGCCTCGGCGACGCCTCCGACCGCCCGCTCCACGGCTGGATGCGGGCCCACAGCGATCCGGACGACGATCTGCCGTCGTCAGCGGTCGCCGGCACCGACGTCTCTCCTGACTGATCGGTGATCGCGCCGTCCCTCGCGGACGGTCATGCGGTGCTGCGCGCACACCCCCGATTGCGCGCGCCATCCAGATCACTCATCGCTTCAGGAGCTGAATCATGCGCTGTCTCACCCCGCACTCTCTGAGCGCCCCCGAAACCTCCCAGGCCGGGGCCTCCGCCGTCGTATCCCAACAGGAGGCTCCCCAGGTCTCCACTCCGAGCCCGGCTCCCCAGGCCGACACGGCTCCGACGGCGGAGGATCCCCTCACCCACGCGCGCCGAATGGCGTAGCGCACAACCCCGGACCGGGATCGACGCCCTCGGGGGAGGAGTCGTTCGGTCCCCGTCCGGTCCGTGCGCACGGCGCGGAGCCGGGAACCCTCCCGCGCTCTTTCACGCTGCCGGTTCTCGGCACCGTCGCGCCAGCGCACGTGAGAAGGCGGATGCCCCGAGTTCGTCCCTCGGGGCATCCGTCGCGCCCACCGCACGTCCCTCCCGCAACCCCCTTGACGCTCGACCGACGCATCCGGTCTGCTGTCACGGAGGAGGTGGTCATGCCGCGCATCCGTCGCGTCGATCCGGCATCCGTGCCCGGCATCCGCAGGGTCCGCTCGCGCGGACGCTTCCGGTATCGCAACCCGGACGGCACCGCCGTCGGAAGCGCCGATCGGGAGCGCATCTCCGCCCTGGCCATCCCACCGGCCTGGACCGGAGTCTGGATCAGTCCGGACCCGGACGGGCACGTGCAGGCGGTCGGAACGGATGCCGCGGGCCGACGTCAGTACATCTATCACCCGCACTGGCGGACCCGCCGCGACGGCGAGAAGTTCGAGCGGGCGCTGCGGCTCGCAGGCGCGTTGCCCTCGTTACGGGCCCAGGCCACGCGCGCCCTGCGCGGCGCCGATGAACGCGCACGCGTGCTCGCGGTGGCCTTCCGCCTGCTCGATCGCACCGCGATCCGGGTCGGATCTCCCGGCTACCTGCGCCGCTACGGCAGCCGAGGACTGACCACGCTGCGGTGGGCGGACATCGCCTGGAGCGAAGCGACCATCACGCTGTCCTTCCGCGGCAAGATGAACCTCGTCCACACGATCGAGTTCGACGACGAGGACGTCATCGCCTGGATCACCTCCCATCCGGCGCACCCGCCGCGGGCGTTCCTGCTGCGCTACGGCGACGGGCGCCGCCGACGCGCGATCGGCCCCGGCGACGTGAACGCCTTTCTGGCCGAGTGCGCCGGCGAGCCGTTCACGGCGAAGGACTTCCGCACGCTCCGCGGCACGACGACGGCCGCGCTGATCCTCGCCGGGCACGCCGAAGAGGATGCCGAGGCCCGCGAGCGCGCCGCCATCGACGCCGTCGCGGCCGCGCTGGGGAACACGAGAGCCGTCGCCAGAGCGAGCTACATCGATCCGCGCGTGCTCGCCGCGGCCCGGAAGGGACGGTTCGTCGACCGGTCGGCGTCGCCCGAGAACGCCCTGCTGCGGCTGCTCGGCCGTGAGTGAACCCGCGCCGCGAAACGACGGATGCCGCCCTCCCGAAGGAGGACGGCATCCGATCGTTGCGGTGTCGTGCCTTACTTGGCGGCGACGACCTGCAGCGTGATGACAGCGGTCACGTCGTCGTGCAGACGAACCGTGGCCTCGTGCTCACCGGTCGCCTTGATGGCGTTGGTGATGTGCACCTTGCGCTTGTCGATGCTGCCGAGACCCGCGGCCTCGACGGCATCCGCGATGTCGGCGGTCTTGACCGAGCCGAACAGGCGACCGGTCGCGCCGGCCTTGACGGCCAGACGGACCTTGGTGCCCTCGAGCTTGTCCTTGAGCGCCACGGCCTCGTCGCGGTCGTGGATCGCACGCGCCTTGCGGGCAGCCTGGATCTGGTCGACCTGCTTTTCGCCACCACGGGTCCACGCCGTGGCGTAGCCCTGGGGGATGAGGTAGTTACGGGCGTACCCGTTCTTGACCTCGACCACGTCACCGGCGCTTCCGAGCCCGGCGACCTCATTCGTGAGAATCAGCTTTGCCATGTCCGTACCCCTCAGCGGCCAGCGCCGGCGTAGGGCAGGAGAGCCATCTCGCGTGCGTTCTTGATCGCCTTGGCGATCAGACGCTGCTCCTGAACCGAGACACCGGTGATACGACGGGCGCGGATCTTGCCGCGCTCCGAGATGAACTTGCGAAGGGTCGCGACGTCCTTGTAGTCAATGACGCCGACCCGGATCGACTTCGCGGGAGCGGTGGGCTTGCCACCCTTCCGCGGCTTGCGGCGGTCGCCGCTCGACTTTCCAGCCATGGTTTTTCCTTAAATGAAGAGTTTGTTCAGAACGGGGTGTCGTCGCCGAAGCTGCCCGGAGTGCTCCAGGCGTCAGCGCTGGTCGACGAACCGGGTGTGGACCACGGCTCCTCCGACACCTGCTGCTGCTGCGGACGCGACTGCCCGCCACCGGCACCGGCGCCACCGCCGGAAGCCGCACGCGTGACCTGAGCCGTCGCGTAACGCAGCGACGGGCCGATCTCATCGACCTCGAGCTCGATCGCCGTGCGGTTGTTGCCCTCACGGTCCTGGTAGGAACGCTGACGCAGGCGGCCTTGCGCGATGACGCGCATGCCCTTGGTCAGCGAACCGGCCACGTGCTCGGCGAACTCGCGCCAGACGGACGCACGGAGGAACAGCGCTTCGCCGTCCTTCCACTCGTTCGCGGCACGGTCGAAGTTGCGCGGCGTCGATGCGATGGTGAAGTTCGCCACCGGCAGCCCGTTCTGCGTGTAACGCAGTTCGGGGTCGGCCGTGAGGTTTCCCACCACGGTGATGACGGTTTCGCCGGCCATGGGACTTAGGCCTTCGCAGCCTTGGACTTGCGAGCGGCCTTCTCCTCGGAGCGCTTCGCCTCCGCGGCGACCATCGCCTGAGCCTCTTCAGCACGCAGCACCTTGGTGCGCATGATCTGCTCGTTGAGGCCGAGCTGACGGTCCAGCTCCTGAGTGGTCTCGCTGGTCGCGGTGAAGTTCACGACGGCGTAGATGCCTTCGGTCTTCTTCTGGATCTCGTAGGCCAGACGGCGCTTACCCCAGATGTCGACCTTGTCCACAGTGCCACCATCGTTGGTGATGACCTTGAGGAACTTGTCCAGTGTCGGGGCGACCTGGCGCTCGTCGATCTCGGGGGTCAGAATGACCATGAGTTCGTACTGGTGCGTCACTTACCCACCTCCTTCGGACTAGAACGGCTTCCAGGGATTTCCTGGAAGCAGGAGGGTGTGTGCACGTGTCCGCCCTGGCATCCCGAACGGATGCCGGTAGGCGGACAACCGTGACAGTCTAGCGGAGTTCCGGGCGTGTCGCGAACGCGAGGTCAGCGGCGCAGCGAGTCCACGTGCGGGGCCGGCTCGAGCGTGAAGTCGGTTCCGGTCTCGGACCACGTGTCGGCCGACGCGCGACGACGCGACAGGATGCTGCGCACGAGCGGCGCCCCGACAGCCAGCGCGACGGCGCCGGTGAGACTGCGATCGGTCGATCCGAGCACGCTCTTACGGTGCCAGGCCGCGTGCAGCGCGCCGCTGCGCGGCCGCGGAACCGGCCGCGGAGCGAGCGCTCCGGCTCTGCGCTGCGCGATCAGCTTCTCGACGTCCGCCCACCATCCCGAGTCGGGTGCCGGGTGGAAGTAGTTGTCCCACATCCAGCCGGGGTGCGGATGCCGGAACTGCCGTCGCACCACTTCTTCACCGCCGCCGAGCAGTCCGCTGCCGATGAACACGGTGTTCAGCAGCGACTTGCGCACCCCGAAGGTGTCGAGGGCGATGACCGGGACACCAGCGGCGAGCGCCTCGATCGCCGCGGTCGAACTCACCGTCACCAGGCCCTCGGCCCGCTCGAGCGCCCTCGCCATGGGCTCGTACGAGAAGACGAGATTGCTCGGGCGCGAGCGGAACAGGTCGGCGTAGGCGTCCCGCTCGAGATGCGTCTCCGCCTCGCCGTCGCGCGAACGCAGTTTCACGACGACGCGACGACGCGGGTCGGCCTCGGCCGCGCGGACGAGGATCTCCGCGATCACCGAGCGTTCGTGACGCTCGACCGGGACCATGGCCTGCGCCGCGAAGACGAGGTCCGTGGCCGGCGGCCGCAGTGTCGCTCGAGTTTCGCCGCGCTCCTTCGTCTGCACGGTCGAGGAGGACGCTCCCCCCGCCCCTCCCGCGAGGCCGGCGGAGCCCCACATTCCCGCCGCTCCCCCCGCAAGGACCGCGGAGCCGACCGAGCCGAAACGCGTCCGCGACTGAGAACCCGTTTCGGCTCGCTCCGCTCGCTCAACGAACGAAGTGCGTGTGGCATACGGCAGGGTCGCGAGCCCCAGCGGCACGTCCACATCGATCCGCCGGCCCAGCTCGGCGAACGCGCGCCGCTCCCGGTGCGAGTGCAGCACGACGAGGTCGCAGTGCTTCCGGTACTCCAGCGCGCCGCGCTGCGCAGGGATCGACATCCCCGGCATCCCGCCGACGACCACCGGCCGCCTGTCGAGCCGGTCGATCTGTCCGCCGATCAGGCGCACGAACGCGCCGCGCCCCGCCAGGACCACGGCATCCGGCTGGTGGCCGGCGAGCCACCCTCGGACCTCGTCGAACGAGAGGCGGGTGACCTCGGCATCCGTGAACCCGGTGCCGGCCAGTGCCGTGCGCTCCTGCTCCCGGCTCACGGTCAGGGGCGTGCTCACGATCAGCAGGTGGCGACGGATGCCGTCGACACCCGCCAGCAGCGACGCCGACCACTTGACGAACGAGTCGGCATCGGCGATCGCGACGACGCGCAGGCGGGCGCTCATGCCGGTACGCGACGCAGCTTCGCCATCGGAGCGAGTTCGCCGGGGAACACGCGCTTGATGCCGTCGCCGAGCGCCGTCTCGATCACGCGGATGTCGCGGACGAGGTGGTCAAGGCCCGTGGGCTCGAGCGACGCCGCGTGGTCCGAGCCCCACATGGTGCGGTCGAGCGTGATGTGACGCTCCACCGCGACGGCGCCGATCGCGACGGCGGCCAGAGAGATCTGCAGGCCGCGCTCGTGGCCGGAGTAGCCGACGGGGATGCCCGGGTACCGGTCGCGCAGCGACGCGATGACCCGGAGGTTGGCCTCTTCGGGCTCCATCGGGTACGTCGAGGTGGCGTGCATGAGCACCACCCGGTCGGTGCCGAGCACCTCGAGCGCCCGGTCGATCTGCTCGAGCGTCGACATGCCGGTGGAGAGGATGACCGGCTTGCCCGTCGCGCGCAGCGCCTCGAGCAGTTCGGTGTCCGTCAGGCTCGCCGACGCCACCTTGTGGGCGACGACGTTGAGGTCCTCGAGGAAGTGCACGCTGGGCACGTCCCACGGGGAGGCGAACCAGTCGAGGCCGAGCATGGTCGCGTGGTCGCCGATCGCGATGTACTCGTCGCGGCCGAACTCGACGCGGCGGCGGTACTCGAGGTAGGTCATGGTGCCCCAGGGCGTCTCGCGCGGCACATCGCGCATGTGCTCAGGCGTCGAGATCTCCGGTGTGCGCTTCTGGAACTTCACCGCGTTCGCGCCGCTGCGGGCTGCGACGTCGATCAGCTGCTTGGCGAGTTCGACGTCGCCGTTATGGTTCAAGCCGATCTCTGCGATCACGTAGACGGGCCTGCCGCCGCCGATCACGTGCGATCCGATGCTTACGGTCATCTCGTCCTCCAGTCGTGGAACCCCGTCTCTCATGGGTACGCCGCGAGTGTGAACGTCACGCGACCTGACGGTTACCGGAGCAGGTCAGCGAGGCAACACCCTTTCGACCAGTTCGCGAACGGCCCCCTGTCCGCCGTTGCGGTTCAGTACGATCCGCGCCTGCTCGCGCACCACGGGATGCGCGTTTCCGACGGCCACGGGCCACCCGACGATCCGCATCGCCTCGAGATCGTTCACGTCGTTGCCGAGATAGGCCACGTCGCCGAGGGCGATGTTCTGCTCGGCCGCCCAGGCCGTGAGCGCCGCCGCCTTGTCATCGATGCCGTGCAGCACCGGAACCTTGAGCTTGTCGGCTCTGGCCCGGACGACGGCGTTGACCTCGGTCGACAGGATCAGCATCGGGATGCCGGCGCGCCGCAGCAGCGAGACGCCCATGCCGTCCTCCCTGCTGACCCGCACGTGCTCGCGTCCCTCGCTGTCGACGAACGCGGTGTCGTCGGTGTGGACGCCGTCGAAGTCCGTCACGATCGCCCGCACATCGATGCGTTCGCCCGACCGGTCGATGAGGTCGGCGACGGCGGAGGCCATCGCGAGCTGCTGGGCGTCGTCGATCTCGACGGCGGTCTGCTCCGGCACTTCGACGATCCCGATCCGGCCGAAGAAGCGATGGCCGGCAACCCGGAAGGCTGCGGCATCGAACGCGTAGAAGGCGCCGGTCTCGAAGTAGTGCGGCTCCCGCTCCTGCCGCAGCGGACGATGCGACGCGTCGTGGTTGATGGCCTCGGCAGCTCCGTCCTCGTCGCGACGCCACAGGAACCCGTAGGTCTCGTGCGCCGAGAAGGCGCTGTCGAAGCGCCCGCTGCCGATCAGTTCGATCGCCTCGTCGATCCCCGACGTCGGGATGAACGGCGACGTGGCCTGCACGAAGACGACGGTGCCGACCTGGACGCCGGTGCGTTCGAGCTCGTCCAGGGCATGCAGGACCGCGCTCTCGGACGACGCCTTGTCGCCCGAGAGCTCCGCGGGGCGGGCGATGACGCGCGCGCCGGCGGCGATCGCCACCGCCGCGATCTCTGCGTCGTCCGTCGATACGACCACGAGGTCGACGCCGGATGCCGCGGTCGCCGCACGGACAGCGCGCTCGACGAGCGGCACCCCGCCGACTCGTCGCAGGTTCTTACGGGGCACCTGCTTGGATCCGCCCCTGGCGGGGATAATCGCCACTGTCTGGGTCATCGTCCTGCAACCGCCTTCCATGCTCGCGCGGCGCGCCGTCCGGCGCCCGCGACCGTGAGTCGCACCTCTTCGATGCGCCCGACGCCGCCCTGCGAACGCATCACCCGCCGCAGGATGCGCTCGGGCGGGGCACCGGGGAGGCCAAGGGCGATGCGTCGATCGGCCGCGAAGTAGCGGTCGCGCTCCCCGGCATCCAGCTCCTCCAGCAGCCGTTCGGCGTGCGGCCGCAGGTGCGCGGCGATGCGCGGTTGCATGGCGTAGCCGACGGCATCGACGAGCAGCTGCAGCCGCTCCGGATCCCGGTACGGCGAGTCCTCGCGGGTCAGCGCATCGACGATCGTCGCCGGTACCCGGTTGCTGTTCTCGTACGGGGTCAGGCGCGCCAGCACCGTCTCGAGTCCGGCGGAGGCGATGGGTCTGTCGTACAGCGTGCGAACCGTCGGCAGGGCCGTCGAGAATCCGGCGACGACGACCGCGGCATCCAGTCGTTCGGCGACGAGTTCGGCCGGCGTCGGACCGCGGTACTCGACGAAGGTGACGCCGTGCCGGAGTGCGCGCTGCCGGAGTGCCGATGTGACCGCCGGTGGTGCAGACGGATGCGGCTTGAAGACGATCCGCGCCGGTTCCGCTGCGATCGCGCGGTCGATCATCTGCTGCTGCATCGCGATCTCCTCGTCCGGCTCGACGAGGCCGAGTGCGGCGAGGTACTGGCCGAGCACGAGTGCGGTGCGCGTGCCGTCGGCGAGGACTTCGAGTTCGGGATCATGCACGACCGTCTCGGCGAGCGCGGTGCGGAACGCGGCGGCCGGCACCGGCATCCGCTCCGCTCCTGCCTCCGCGAACACGAGCGGTGCGACACCAGGCACGACATCGGCATGGACGACGCGACCCACGCGCTCGGTCACCGTCCGTCCGAGATCGACCCGGATCGGCGAGTACGTCATCAGGCCGTCGCCGATGATCGTGATCCGCGCATCGGGGAACAGCGACAGCAGCGTCTTCGCCGGCGCGACCTGCGGGCTCTGCACGCACAGTTCGAGGTCGTCGTCGAGATCCCAGACACGGGTGAGCAGCCGGCGCAGGATCGGCAGGTCTGGCGCGTGGGGCTTCCAGGACGACGGATGCCGCGGCGACAGCAGTTCGTCCAGGGATTCGGACCGCGCGAATCGCGCCCGCAGCGACTCGAGGCTCGGCAGCGCGTCGATGCCAGGACTCGTCTCGGGGATTCGGGCGGTGTTGACGGGCAGCAGCACGTTCTCGTGCGCGCCGTCGAAGATCCCGGCGTCGAGCGCCGCTGTCGCCGTCGCCAGCCCGTATGTGCTGTGCAGCATGAACAGGCGGGTCATGTCGTCCGCTCCGCCTGTCGGAGGCTGCGCGCGAGCACGCGGCGCCGTGGCCCGTCCAGTCTCTGCAACACCGACGCGGCCTGATCCGCCGGCAGGCGCCGGAGCAGTTCCCGGATGCCGCCGCGCATGTCCCGTCGCAGCGCACGTGTCATCCGGCGGGAGCGGACCAGGTGGTGCGAGCTGAGCGCGAGTACTGTCCACACCGCCTTCGGCAGGAAGCGCTCGGCCTCGTCGTCCTGCTCCACCGTGTCGAGCACGGCACCGAGCGCACGCGTGAAGTCGAGCTGCCGGCGATCGCGCACCTGCGTGAGAGAGGTCGGCACGCCTCGGCGGTACAGCAGAGCAGGGGCGTCGACGACAGCGAACGATCGCGCGTGCAGGTGCAGACGCCAGATCCAGGGGCGATCCTCGGCGGTGAACAGGCCGTCGTCGAACACCGCGAGCCCCCGGTCGATGACGCGACGATGGAATATGCCCGCCCAGGCATACGGGTAGTCGACCATAGTCGTGTCGTCCGGCGGGAGGATCGCGTCACGAGGGGAGGCGACCTTCCCCCGCCAGGCATACGGGGCGCGGACGACCGTGCGCTTGGTGCCGGTGACGCGGACATGATCGGTGCGGAGGAAGTCGCAGTCCAGTTCGCGCAGACGATCCGTGAGCACGCGCAGTCGCCCCGGCTGCATCCAGTCGTCGCCGTCGATGAAGCAGAACGCCTCCCCCTCGACGTGGTCGAGGCCCTGGTTGCGAGCGGTCGCCAGTCCCACGGGCTTCGGGTTGATGATGACCTCGGCGTGGGGAAAACGGTCAGCGTACGTGCGCATGATCGCGCCGGTGCCGTCGGACGAACCGTCGTCGATCGCCACGAGCTTCAGCGTCACCGGATCGTCGAACTGGCGCGTCAGAGTCTCCAGTGTCGTGCCGATGTAGGGCGCGGCATCCTTGGCAGGCAGGATGACGGTGACGTGAGGCTTTCGCACGGCGGGCATGGTGACATGCGCGTGTTGCCGGGAGGCGACGGTGCGGTGAACAGACGGTGCTTCAGCTCGGCCGGGTACCGTTGACGCATGGAGTGGGTGGCGGATCCGGAGTCGGCGGGCGCATGGCTGCGGGAGCGGCTGGACGAGAACCTGGGCGTCGTGCCTCACGGGTTCCCGGCCTACGTCCGTGTGCTCCACCCCGCACGGGTGCGTTCGCTGCCCGACCGTGCGGTTCCCGAGATGGAGGACTGGGCGCGGATGCCGGGTGCCGAGCAGCGGCGCCTGATCGAGCTGTTCGAGGATCGTGAGGCGACCTGGGCCGAGACCGCGGCAGCGTTCGGCACCACGCTGCACCCGCTCGCGCAGTGGCAGCGGATCGTCCGCACGCCCGAAGGCGTCGACTGGAATGCCCGCGTCGCGCCGGACGGACGCGAGTTCACCTCCCCCGATGAGGGGCAGTTGGCCCCGACGGACCTCGCGAAGCTGGCCTCGCACCTGATCTCACACACCACGACGCCGGATGCCGGATTCGCCGCGGTCTGGGAGGGCTGGGGCGACATCGTCGGCGCCATGAAGTCCGCACCCTCGCACGCTTTCATCAGCAGCGACCCGAATCACCAGGCGATGCTCGATCAGAGCATCCACGACCGGTTCAACAACCCGTTCGCGAAGCCGACGTGGCACCCCGGCATCCTGTCGGACGAGATCTCGAAGGGACCGCGACTCGAACTGCCCGGTCGCGACCATGTCCTGTTCTCCGCCGCCCCGGCTGTCTTCGCCGACCCGGAGTGGATCCTCGACGCACCGTGGCGCGACCGCCCCCTCGAGGAGCGCGGCTTCGAGCCTCGCGCCGAGCACCCCAGCATCCTGTGGCCGGAGGATCGAGCCTGGGTGATGGTGAGCGAGATCGACTTCGACTCGACCGTCGTCGCGGGATCCGCAGAGCTGATCGCCGCGATCTGCGCGGACGCGCGGCTCGAGGCGCTGCCGATCCCGGACGGTGCTGACCTCTCCTGGACGGGAGACGAGGTCAACCCGTGAGCACTCCGCATCCCGCCGTCGCCTTCGACGCGCGCCCGCTCACCGAACCAGTGGATCCGAAGGCCGTGAGCGCCTTCGTGGCCGAGATGAGAGCCCGACGATCCGGCAGCGGCATGACCGCGGGCACCGTCATCGGGATCGTCATCGGCATCCTGTGCCTGGTGATCGGACTGCCGATCCTCGTCACGATGTTCGCCCTCTTGTCATCGCAGGGATTCTCCAGTCCGGCGATGATCCCGTTCGCGATCTTCGGCATCCTCGTGGTCGGAATCGGCGTGGGTGCCTTCTTCAGCCACCGCAAGAAGCGCGTCAGGCGGTACCGACTGAGCCGATTCGCCGCCGCGAACAACATGACCTATGAGGATCAGGTGGACAGCCCTGGGCTCCCGGGGATGATCTTCCAGTTCGGCAACTCGCGCCGCTCGAGCATGCTCGTGCGCGGGCACAGTCCCCGCTTCGTCGAGTTCGGCAACTATCAGTACACGGTCAAGCACGGCAAGAGCTCGACGACGTACCACTGGGGGTACGTCGCGGTGAAGCTGGACGTTCCGCTGCCGAACATCGTCCTGGATGCCGTGGGCAACAACGGGTTCGGATCGAACCTCCCCGCCTCCTTCGACAAGGACCAGCACCTCTCGCTCGAGGGCGACTTCGACCGGTACTTCACGCTGTACTGCCCGCAGGGCTACGAACAGGACGCCCTGTACCTGTTCACGCCCGACATCATGGCCCGCTTCATCGACAACGCCGCCCAACTGGACGTCGAGATCGTCGACGACTGGCTGTTCCTGTACACGCAGCGCCAGGCCTCGACCCTCGACCCGGCGACCTGGGCGTGGCTGTTCGGCAGCGTCGGCGCGCTGATCACGAAGTTCGACCAATGGGCGCGATGGCGCGACGAGCGGCTGCACGCGGAGCATCGTGCGGCCGCAGCAACGGCGGCGGTCCCGGCATCCGGCGCCGCAGTCGACAGCCTGCCCTTCGTCCCGCCGGTCGGGTTGGTCACACCGCCGCCGGGCGTCGCACCGTCCGGGCGGCGCCTCAAGCACCGCAAGCGCTGGATGTGGATCGTCGTCGTGGTCGCAGTCATCGGGATCAACATCTGGATGCGGATGTTCTGAGCGGCTCCTCGGCCACAACCGTCAGGATGCCGACGAGCTCACCGATCTCGGCATCCGTCATCCCGTGAGCGCGCAGATAGCCGGCGGCACCGCCGTACTCCGTCGAGAGCCGATCGAGGACAGCCTCCATGGCCTCCGCCGGCGCCTCGGTCGCGAGGATGCGGAGCTTCGGAGTGAGCGGAACGCCCATGCTCGTGATGAGACCGGTGAGCGACTCGGCGAACGCGCCAGCGAGATTCTGCCCGGTCAGCGTGTAATCGGCGACGACGTCCGCACGGCTCGCGCCGGCGAGCTGCAGCAGCAGGGCCGCGGCGACACCGGTGCGATCCTTCCCTGCCGTGCAGTGGAACAGCACGCCGGGTCGATCCGTGCCGGCCGCAGCGATCACGGCCCGCCCTATCGCAACGAACTGCGCGGCACCGTCCTTCAGCATCCCGAGATAGAGCTCCTCGAGCGTGGGCACCGCCTCCAGCATGCGGGCGACGTCGTCCTCGCTCGGACGCGTGCCGTCGCCGCCGGGGAGCATCCGACGAACCATCTCGTCCATCGCACCGCCGAGGATCGGCAATGCGAGCAGCTGTACGCTCCCGTCCTGCGGCAGCACGTCGGCCGATCGCGCGCGTTCGGCATCCGTGCGCAGATCGATCACCGTGCCGATGCCGAGATCGGCGAATGCGCCGATGCCTGCGGCCGTGAGTCCGCCGAGCGCATCCGAGCGGTAGAGGATGCCCGAGCGCACAGTGCCTCCGGACTCAGATGCCATGCCTCCGATGCCGCGCGCGTTGTGGGTGACCTGCAGGACGGTGGTGAGATCGCTCATGCGGCCAGGCTATCGGCGCACGCGGGGCGGGGGCTCACCCCCACACGGCCCGCGCCCCGGCCTCGCCGATGAGCACCACCATCACGGTGCTGCCCACCGCCACCGCGACGGCGAGCACGGCGAGGATCGCCGTCACCACGGCATCCGATCGCCGAGGATCCGACCGCTCGGGACGGAATCGGTGCCAGGCCCACTGCGCCGCCGAGACGACGAAGAGTGCGATCGTCCACGGCAGCAGCATCCGGCCGAGATCGGCGTGCTCGGCGACACCAGGCAGCGGACCGACCGTCTCCATCAGCGAATCCCCGGCCACGACGGTGATCGGGGTGAGCGCGAGGACGACCAGCGCCGCGACAGGCGTGACGACGCCCAGCCGTCGCCGCGCCGCGGGGAGGAACGTGCCGAGCACCAGCGCGAGCGCCGTCAGCGGAAGCAGCACCACGAGCGCATGCACGATGAGAGGATGAAGCGGAAGTCCAGCGATCTCGAACGTGTCCATGCGGGGAACACGAGACGATCGCGTCTCCGGTTCATCTGAACCTCGCGGACGCCGGCCTCGTGTCCCTGGTGAGGAGGTGACCGATGCCCGACGACGCGTCTCGCCTCGGTGCGCTCTATGACGCGCATGCGGCATCGGTCCGGCGATACGCCGTGCACCTCACGGGAGACAGCTCGGCAGCCGACGATGTCGTCCAGGAGACGCTGCTGCGCGCCTGGCGCACGCCGCGCATCCTCGCTGAGGATCCGGCGGCCACCCGGTCGTGGATGTACACCGTCGCCCGGCACCTCGTGGTCGACGAGGCCAGAAGCGCGCGTCGGCGCCGCGAGATCACGATGGCGGAGACGCCCGAGACGGCGGTGCAGGATGCCGCGGATGCCGTGCTCGACGCCATGCTCATCGAGGAGGCGCTGGCCGGCCTCAGTCGCGCCCACCGCGATGTCGTGGTGCGCGCGTACTACCTCGGATCGAGCATCGCCGAGATCGCTGAGGAGCTCGCCGTCGCGGAGGGGACTGTCAAGTCCCGCCTGCATTACGGCCTGAAGGCGCTGCGGCTCGCACTGCAGGAGAAGGGAGTGACGCGATGAACGACGAGCATGAGCGCTTCGCGGAATGGGATGCGGCATACGTGCTCGGCGCGCTGAGCCCGGCCGATCGCGCCGCGTTCGAGGCGCACGCGTCCGAGTGCGCGATGTGCCGTGAGGCCCTGGCCGATCTCGCCCCGCTGCCCGGCCTGCTGGCACGAGTCCCGCGAACCGACGCGATCGATCTGCTGTCCGTCGACGAGTCGGCCGAGGCACCCGCGAGCGACCCGGCCCGCGCGCGCATCGTCGAACTGGGCGTAGCCAGGGCGCGCCGCACCCGGCGCACCCGCTGGCTGCTCGCTTCTGCGGCCGCCGCGGCGGTCATCGCCGGTTTCGTCGCAGTGCCGGCCGTCCTCTCACAGCAGGTCGGTCCGGTCGAGACCGTCGCGCTCGAGCTCGTCGAAGACCTGCCGCTGGACGCCTCGGTGCGGATCGAGGATGTCGCGTGGGGGACGCGCCTCTCCTTGACCTGCACTTACGGCGCGGCCGCGGACGCACCCGATGACGGGTGGGAGTACGCGCTCGTCGTCGTCTCGACGTCCGGCACCGAGACCCAGTTGTCGACCTGGCGAGCCTTCCCCGACACGACCGCGCAGGTCGCCGCCGGTACGGCGCTGCGATCGGACGACATCGCGGCGATCGAGCTGCGTGCGCAGTCCGGTGCCGTTCTGATGCGGAACGAACTCGACGACTGAGGCCTGAACTCTTCGGACGCGGATCTCGTGTCCACGGTGACGGGATGCCCATCCCGTTCCCACCGGACGAAGGAGTCACCTCATGAACATCGCACCAGCGGTCCGCCTCGGCGCCGTCGCCCTCATCCTCACGCTCGGACTCGCCGGATGCTCCTCGGGATCGGGCAGCGGCGGTGACCCGTACTCGGGAGACACAGGCGCCGAGCCCAGCGCTCCGGCCGAGGAGCAGACCGAGACCGCCGACGTCGCGCTCATGACGGCGGATTCCTCACTGGGCAGCATCGTCGTGGACGGCGAAGGGATGACGGTCTACATGTTCGACAACGACACCCAGGGCGCCGACGCGAGCACCTGCGAAGGCGAGTGCGCGGACAACTGGCCCGCCGTGGCCGTCGACGGCGAGGCACCCGAAGTCGAGGGCGTCACGGGTGAGGTCGGCACGATCACCGGCGTCGACGGCGAGACGCAGCTGACGCTCAACGGTTGGCCGCTGTATTACTTCGTCGGCGATGCCGCACCCGGAGAGGTCAAGGGCCAGGGCGTCAACGACGTGTGGTGGGTGCTGACACCCGACGGTGAGCGCATGGCGGGCTGAGCACGGGCGAGGGCTTATGACGAAATAGTCCTCGACAGACTCGAAGCGCTTCGATAATGTCGCGAACGGTCGAAGAAGACCGTCCACGAACACGACAGGAGTGTTTCCCGTGAGATTCAGACGTTCCGCGCTCGGAGTCATCATCACCGCCGGATGCCTGGTGCCGCTCGTCCTCGCCGCTCCGGCGGCGCAGGCAGCAGGATCGGATGCCGCGGCATCCGACTACACCTGGTCGAATGCCGCCATCACCGGCGGCGGCTACGTCCCAGGCATCATCTACAGCCAGACCGAACCGGGACTGGTGTACGCCCGCACGGACATCGGCGGCGCGTACCGGCTCGGCCGAGACACCGACACCTGGGTTCCGCTGCTCGATCACATCGGATGGGACGACTGGAATCGCCTCGGCGTGCTCAGTCTCGCCACCGACCCTGTCGAGCCGAATCGCGTGTATGTCGCGACCGGCATGTACACGAACGACTGGGACCCGAACAACGGCGCGATCCTCAGATCGGACGACTACGGCGACACCTGGGAGGCGACCCCGCTGCCGTTCAAGGTCGGCGGGAACATGCCCGGTCGCGGCATCGGGGAGCGCCTGCAGGTCGACCCGAGCGACAACGACGTGCTCTACTACGGGGCCGAGCAGGGTCAGGGACTCTGGCGGTCGACGGATGCCGGGGTGAGCTTCGAGAAGGTGGACGCGTTCCCCAACGCCGGCGACTTCGTCCCGGAGCCCGGCTCAGAGAACTCGTACCTCACCTCGAACCTCGGCGTGCTCTGGACCGCGTTCGACACGGCATCCACGGCCGAAGGCGAGCCGACCGAGACCGTCTTCACAGCCGTCGCCGACACCGACGACATCCTCTACCGCTCGGACGACGCGGGTGCGACGTGGCAGCCCGTCGCCGGTGCGCCGGCGGGGTTCCTGCCGCACCACGGCGTCGTCGACGAGGCGAGCCGTTCGCTGTACATCACCACGAGCAACACGTCCGGACCGTACGACGGATCGGACGGCGAG
This sequence comes from Microbacterium sp. STRO-1N, assembly GCF_057748015.1. The sequence goes on along the minus strand of NZ_CM173234.1, from coordinate 40,335 downwards.
GTCTGGCGCTACGGCATCGACGACGGATCCTGGACGAACATCACGCCCGCACAGCGCCCGGTCGGCGGCGACTTCGGCTTCGGTGGTCTGACGATCGACCGCAACGATCCGGACACGATCATGGTCGCCACGCAGATCCAGTGGTGGCCCGACATCCTGATCTTCCGTTCCACCGATCGGGGTGCGACGTGGACGCCGATCTGGGACTACGCGTACGGCGACGACGGCTCGGCGACCATGACGCGCCGCTACGAGCAGTCGATCGACGACGTGCCCTGGCTGTCGTTCGGCAAAGACGTCGGTGAGCCGGTCGCGTGGGCGGAGCCGACGCCGAAGCTCGGGTGGATGACATCCGCGCTCGAGATCGACCCGTTCGATTCCGACGAGCTGATGTACGGCACCGGCGCGACGATCTATCGCAGCGAGGACCTCACCGCGTGGGATCAGCCGGGCGGCGTGATCCATATCACTCCAGAGGCATATGGCATCGAGGAGACCGCCATTCAGGAGTTCGTCGCGCCTGCGGGCGAAGTCGATCTGGTGTCGGCGATGCTCGATCTGGGCGGTTTCGTGCACGACGACATCGCGACGGTGCCGCAGAGCTTCCGCGACCCGTACTTCGGCGGCGGCACGAGTGTCGACCTCGCCGGGCGCGCCTCGAACGTCATCGTGCGCGCCGGCATCGATGGCGGCGGTGCGCACGTCGTCGCATCCTCGAGTGACAGCGGCATGACTTGGACAACATCCCCGGCCGCGGATGGCGCGACGGGCCCCGGTACCGTCACGGTCAACGCCGACGGCTCGGCGATCGTCTGGGCGCCGGCCGGTGCTGCGCCACGCGTCTCGACCGACGGCGGCGCGACGTGGACGGAATCGACCGGTCTGCCGGCCGGGGCGCGCGTGGAGAGCGATCGGGTCTCGCCTGCTCGCGTGTACGCCTTCGTCGGCGGAACCTTCTTCCGCTCAGAGGATGCCGGGGCGAGCTTCCAGGCGGTGAGCGAGGCTACGTTGCCCGTCGAGGGTCCGGTGCGCTTCCAGGCCATGCCCGGCGCGATCGGCGACGTGTGGCTGGCCGGCGGCGAAGACGACGGCGCCTACGGGCTGTGGCGATCACAGGACGGCGGAACCACCTGGGCCGCGATACCCGGCTTCGACGAGGCGGACACGATCGGATTCGGCACGGCGGCCCCGGGCGCCACGACACCCGCGATCTACACCGCCGCCTCTCGCGACGGTCAGCGCGGCGTGTACCGCTCGATCGACGGCGGTGCGAACTGGCAGCGCATCAACGACGACGCCAACGAGTGGGGGTGGATCGGCGCGGACATCACCGGAGACCCGGACGAGTTCGGCCGCGTGTACATCGCGACGAACGGCCGCGGCATCATCGTCGGCGACGACGACGGGGCATCGGCCGAGACGCCGGCGGAGTGGTCGGCACGGACGACGTACGACGAAGCGGATGCCGTGACGTTCGACGGTTCCGTCTGGGTCGCGTCGTGGTGGACCCGCGGTCAGGAACCCGGATCGAAGAAGAACGGCGCCTGGCAGGAGATCTCGGCGGATGCCTCCGGCATCGCGATCTGGACGCCAAGTCGCGTGTTCGACACGGGGGACATCGTCGGTTTCGGCGACGACCTCTGGCGCGCGAAGTGGTGGACCCGCGACGAGGAGCCGGGATCGAAGAAGAACGGCGCCTGGGAGCAGATCGGCTAGCCCCGGCATCCTGATCCCGAGCCCCTGCAGACCGGGCGGTTCCGCAGGGGCTCTGTCGTGCAGCTGATGCGACACACGCGGACGACAATCGCGTTTCCCGCACTACTGTGCATTGCGTGGTAGCGTGCATTGCGACAGAGGAGTTCGATGGATACCACGCAGTTGCTCAAGGGCGTTCTGGACGTCGCCGTCCTCGCGGTCCTGCGTCAGGAGGACGGGTACGGGTACGACATCGTCCGTCGCCTGCGCGAGGCCGGGCTCGGCGATGTCGGCGACGCGTCCGTCTACGGAACGCTTCGCCGCCTGTACGCGGCAGGATCGCTGTCCAGCTACGTCGTCCCGTCGGACGGCGGTCCGCATCGCAAGTACTACGCGATCAACCCTCAGGGGCGCGCCTCCCTGGATGAGCAGCACGCCACCTGGTCCGAGTTCTCCGCCGCCATGAGCGGACTGCTCGATTCTTCTCCCACAGCATCCCCTTCGATCGGAGCCGAGTGATGAACACCATCGACGCATCGCTGGACGAGCGCATCCGCGCCTTCGCGGCAGCCGTCCGCGGCCATCTGGACGACCTCCCCGGCGAGGATGCCGAGGACATCACGGTCGGGCTCGTCGCCGACCTCACCGAGAAGGCGGTGGACAACGACGGAGCGATCGACCTCAACGACCCGGCAGGCTACGCCGAGGAGCTGCGGGGTGCTGCCGGCCTTCCGCCGCGATCCGACAAGAAGGTACGCCAGCCCCTCGGCACCCGGGTGCGCTCCCGCCTCGGAGCCCTCGCGACCGACATCCGCTCGAGTCGGTTCGGTGCCTGGATGCTGGATCTGCTCATCGCCCTGCGCCCGGTGTGGTGGGTGCTGCGGGCTGCGGCGATCTACGGCGTCCTGCTGGCCATCACCGGGCAGGGCTACGGAAGCTACTGGCCGAGGAGCCTCCCCGGCTGGGGGCTGCTCGCAGCCCTGACGCTCGTCAGCGTGCAGTGGGGACGCGGCAGGTGGCTGCCGAAGAACGCGCTGCGCCACATGCGCACGATCGTGAGCATCGTCGCCGCAGTGGCGCTGCCGTTCGTCTTCGTCTGGATGGTCAGCACGCAGACCGAGTACATCGACGAGGGGTACTACCCGCCGAGCGGGTTGCTGCTCGACGGCGTGCAGGTGGGCAACATCTTCGTGTACGACGCCGAAGGGAAGCCGCTTCAAGATGTCCAGCTGTTCACGGGCAAGGGCACGCCGCTGAACCTGCACGGGCCTGACACCGGCGACTACGGATGGCAGGACGACCGCCCCGAGGTCACGGTTCCTCTGCACGACTTCCGCGGTCAGCCGATCTGGAACGTGTATCCGCTGCAGGAGGCGCAGCTGACCGATATGGGCGAACTCGACGAGGACTCCGTCGGGCCGGCGCCGGCGCCGTTCGGTCAGGCCACAGCGATCGAGTCCGGCGATCCGACGCCCACGCCGACGCCTCCTGGTCCGACGCCCGAGCCGACGACAACGCCGGCGCCCTGACCCCGGGAGCACACCATGGACGAGCACATCTTCCGCCCGCAGGCGGTCTCGGATGCCGAGGAGGGCATCGTCACGATCGGCGTCGACATCACGGCCTGGCTGGATGCTGCCGCCAGCGCGACCCGACCGTGATGAGCTCCTTCGAGATCGTCGTCCCGCAGCACCGCTCGTGAAGCGGCGCTGCGGGAGCAGCGTCAGTCGTCCGCGGCATCCTCGAACAGCCGGTTCACCTGCGTGTTCGCGTCTGTCAGGGAGCCGGCATCCGCTTGTCCAGTGAGCACCGAGTCCATGGCGGGCTTCATGATCGCATCGATCTGCGCCGCATTCGCCGTGATCGGGAACAGGAACGTGGTTCCGTCCGTGACGTGCTCGGTGAACGCCGAGACGTCCAGGCCGCGCTCCTCGTAGGCGGCGACGGCGCGCTCGGCCGACGAGAGGATGGCCGGGAACACGACGCCCTGGTCGCCGATGACGTCCTGGCAGGCCGGTGACCCGAGGTACTCGACCCACTTCTTCGACCCTTCGAGATTGTCGGTTCCCACCCAGATCGAGTCGGCGAGGCCGTTGAACATCGATGCGCGTTCGCCCTCGGGCCCGATCGGCGTCGGCGCGATGCCGAGGTCGATGTCGTCGTAGCTCGCGTACTGACCGATCATCCACGATCCGTGCGAGTTGATCGCCGCCTTCCCGGCGCCGAAGTTGTCGGGCATCGAGGCACCGACGGTCGTCTCCAGACGCGGTATGTACCCCTTGTCGATGAGGCCGGCCCACCACGCGATCGCGCTCTGGAACCGCTCGTCGTCGTAGTTGTAGTGGTCGCCCCACGGGTTCTCGTTGGTGTGCGTCCATCCGGTCGTGCCGGTGAACCAGCTCCACTCGGCCTGGCCCATCCCGGACCCGGAGTTCGCCAGCCCCATGCCGTACACCTCGACGTCGTTCTTGTCGAAGCCCTCCTCGTCCCCGCGGACGCCCGCCGAGTCGATCGTGAGTTGCGCGATGACGTCCTCGAGAGTTCCGCCGTCCTCGGCGTTCCAGGTGAGCTCCGCCATCTCGTCCTCGCTGATGCCGGCATCCGAGAGCATGTCCCGGTTGTAGAACAGAGCGATGGTGTCCCAGTCCTTCGGAACGCCGTACCGCTGGCCGTCCTGCCCGACCCAGAGGTCGGCGAGACCGTCCGCGTATCGATCGAAATCGACCTCCGTGTCGTCGAGCGGCACGAGCTGCTCGAAGCGCAGGTAGTCCGGGTACTTCGAGAGGTGGTTGGTGAAGACATCGGGCGCGTTCTCGGCGACCATGCCGTTGGTGAGCTTGCCCCAGTAGTCGTCCCACCCGAGCTGGGTGACCTTCACCGTGAGGTCCGGGTTCGCGGCGTTGAAGTCCGCAGCGCACTGCCGATAGCCGGGCAGCTGATTCGCGTCCCACAGCCAGTAGTCGATGGTGTTCGGGTCGTCTCCGCCGGCGCAGCCGCCGAGCGCCGCGACCGAAAGCACGGCGACAGTGCCGGCGGCGATCTTCTTCATGCGGCTCATTGTCCGATGTCCCTTCATGATCACTTCAGCCCGCTGAAGCCGATGGAGTTGACGATCCGCTTGCCGAACACCGCGAACAGGATCAGCACGGGCACGGCCGAGACGAGGGTCGCCGCCATCAGGCCCGACCAGTCCGGAGCGCCCTGCGGCGACTGGGATTTGAACGTGCCGAGCCCGACCGTGAGCACGCGGGTGCTCTCGTCCGACACGAGCAGCGGCCAGAAGTACTCGTTCCACTGCCCCATGAACGTCAGCAGCGCCAGCGTGGCGAGCGGCGCCGCGGCGTTGGGCAGCACGACCTGCGTGAAGATGCGCCACTGGGATGCGCCGTCGATCATCGCCGCCTCTTCGACCTCGCGCGACATGTTCAGGAAGAACTGCCGCATGAAGAAGATCGCGAACGGCGTCATGAAGATGTACGGCAGGATCATCCCGAACATGGTCCCGAGCAGACCGAGGTTCTTGATCAGCAGGAAGTTCGGCAGCGCCGTGAAGATCGGCGGCACCAGCACGGTCGCGAGGAACAGCCCGAACACGAGGTCGCGGTGCTTCCAGCGCAGCCGTGCGAACGCGTACGCCGCCATCGAGCTGAAGAACACCGCCCCCACCGTGGTCAGCGTGGCGAAGATCGTGGAGTTCAGCAGGTACTGCCAGAAGTTGATCTCTGCTCCCGATCCTCCCTGTGCGAGCGCCTCCTCGGTCGACTGCAGTCCGAACACTCGCGCAAAGGCGCCGAGGTTGAATTCGACGGGCAGCAGACTCGACGAATTGGCGGCGAGCGCACTGTTCATCGAGAGCGAGGTGCGCAGCACCCAATAGAACGGCAGGATGCTGATCGCGATCGCGATGCCCAGGCAGATCCAGCCGAAGACGGCTCCCCAGGTCACGCGCCGGCGGATGCGGCGCCCCTGGGTGACGATGGTCGTGGTCGTGGTCATGGCCTCTTCCTTTCGCTTACGCCAGGTCGGATTCGTTGCCGCGGAGGAGCTTCATCTGCACGAAGGCGACGATGGCCAGGATGATGAACAGGATCATCGCCAGAGCGGAGGCGTAGCCGAACTCGAGCTGCGTGAACGCCTTCTGGAAGATGTAGTACTGGATCACCCGGCTCGCGTTGACCGGTCCGCCCTGCGTGGTGACGGCGACGGTGTCGAAGACCTGGAAGGATCCGGTCACCGTGAGCACGAGCACCAGCGCGATCACCGGCCGCAGCAGCGGCAGGGTGATGCGTCCGAACGTCTGGAACGGGTTCGCGCCGTCCAGCTTCGCGGCCTCGTACACCGTGCCGGGGATCGCCTGGAGCCCCGCGAAGAGCAGCAGGGCGGTGTAGCCCATATGCCGCCAGGTGTTGATCAGCGCCTGCGTCGGGATGGCCCATTCGGCGCTGCCGAAGAACGCGACGCGGGGCAGACCCAGCCACTCGATGATGTTGTTCACGATGCCGAGCTGGTAATCCAGCATCCAGAACCACAGCAGCGCGGCGATGACGTTCGCCATGAGATACGGCATCAGCAGCATCCCTCGTACCGCCGTCGAGCGGGCGACGTGCTGCATGAGCAGTGCCAGCCCGAGGGCGATGGCCGTCTGAAGCACGATGTTGATGACGACGTATTGAACCGTGACGCCGAGCGCGTTCCAGAACAGCGGGTCCTGGGCGAGGCGCTCGTAGTTCGCGGTACCGACCCAGGTCGGGTCGTCCAGCACGCTGTACTCCGTGAAGCTGAGGTACAGCCCGCGGATGGTCGGCACGAAGTAGAACAGGATCAGGCCGATGAGCGCCGGGGCGATGAACAGCAGGGCGATCTTGATGTCGCTGCGCGTTCTTCGCGTTCTGACTCCCCCGTCACGCGTCGCTCCGCGACGCCCGAGGACGATCGTGCTCGTTGTCATCTTCACACTCCGTCGTTATGCGATGATCAGGATGACCGCGAAGTTACACGAGTCACTTGGATGACACAAGGGTGACTTCTGAACTGTTTTTCCGCAGAAGAGAAGGTGTTGACTCGTGTAACCAATCGTGGCAGACTCTCGCGCATGACACACCAGACCTTCTCCCTCGGCATCGTGGGCGCAGGGCAGTTCGCGGGCCAGTTCGCGAAGCTCTTCAACGCGCACCCCTTCGTCTCCTCGGTCGTCGTGACCGATGTCCTGCCCGAACGCGCGACCGAACTCGCCGAGCGCGAGCACCTCGCCGGCACGGCCCGGAGCTTCGACGATCTGCTCGCCTCCGACGTCGACGCCGTCGCGATCTTCACGCAGCGCTGGACGCACGGCCCGCTGGTGGTGCGGGCGCTGCGCGCAGGCAAGCACGTGTACTCCGCGGTCCCGATGGCGATCAGCGAGGAGGAGATCGCGGCGATCATCGAGGCTGTGCGCGAGACGGGCCTCACCTACATGATGGGCGAGACCAGCTACTACAACCCGGCCACCGTGTACGCGCGGGGTCGCAAAGCCGACGGAGCGTTCGGCCGCATCTTCTACGCCGAGGGCGACTATGTGCACGACATGGACCTCGGCTTCTACGCCGCGTACCAGTACAGCGGCGGCGAGGAATGGAAGAGCACGGCCAGCTACCCGCCGATGCTCTACCCGACGCACTCTGTCGGCGGCGTGATCGGGGCCATCGGCTCGCACGCCGTGAGCGTGAGCTGCATCGGCGTGCGCGACGACCGCGGCGACGGCGTGTTCGACCGTGAGGTCAGCATGTTCGACAACGACTTCTCGAATGCCACGGCCCTGTTCGAACTCGCCGGTGGCGGCAGCATGCGCATCAACGAGTTCCGTCGCGTGGGCTATCCCTCTCACCTGCGCGAGTCCCGGTTCCGCTACTTCGGCACCGAGGGCAGCTTCGAGCAGCTCGTCGCGAACGCCGTCTGGCAGGACAAGGAGGGCTACGAAGACGTCTCCGAGCTTCTCGAGACCAAGCCGTCGATGTCCGCCGACGACCCGTCGCTCGCCGGCGTCGATCCTGCGCTGCGCGACGCATTCATCTCGGGACTGGCTCCCGTGCACGACGCGTCACGGCTGCCGGAATCGCTCAAGCGCCTGCCGAGCGGGCACGAGGGCAGTCACCACTTCCTGGTGGACGACTTCGCCACGGCGGTCACCACGCGCACCCTGCCGCCGGTGAACGCGTGGGAGGCCGCGCGCTACACGCTGCCCGGCATCATCGCCCATCGCTCAGCCCTCCGCGGTGGCGAGCGCTTGACGATCCCGGACTTCGGCGATGCGCCCGCACGGCTCGAGGCGCGAGAGACGCAGACCGCGCGCGGCTAGGATGGCGCCGTGTCCCGCTCCTCTTCCTCCTCTCAGAGCCGGGCTACCCGAAACGACGTCGCGAAGCTCGCCGGGGTCAGCCCTGCGGTGGTCAGCTACGTCGTCAACGGAACCAAGCGCGTCGGCGAGGACACGGAGCAGCGGGTGCGGGATGCCGTGGCGAAGCTCGGGTATCGGGCGAATCCATCCGCCCGCGCGCTTCGGCTCGGCTCGACGGAGATGCTCGGCATCGTCACGCCGACCACCACCAATCCGTACTTCGCGCAGCTCGCGCACGAGGTCGAGGCCGCAGCGGCCAAGCGCGGATACATGGTCATCACCTCCAGCTCGGACTCCTCCATCGCCACGGAGCGCGTCCAGCTGGAGCAGTTGGCCGGGCGCCTCGTCGACGGCATCTTCCTGTGCAGCACGGTGTTCGAGCCCGACCTGCGCAACCTCGATATCGCCGGCATCCCGATCGTGCTGCTGAACAACAGCGCGGGGGTGCCGACCCGCGACTCGGTGGGCGTCGATCTGCTGCACGGCGCCCACCTCGCGGTCGAGCATCTGGCGTGGCACGGCTATCAGGACATCGGCATCGTCATCGGCGGCACGACGGGCGATGAGGAGGACGGTCGTGAGACCGGGTGGCGCGAGAGCCTCGAGCGCCTCGGATTGGCGCCCGGTCCCATCGCGAGAGGGTGGTTCACCCCGGACGGCGGGTACGAGGCGATGAGTCGGCTGATCCGCTCGGATGCCGTGCCACGGGCGCTCTTCGTGAGCTCCGACCAGATGGGCCGAGGCGTGCTGAAGGCGGCCCACGAAGCAGGCCTGCGCGTGCCGGAGGACGTCGCCATCGTCTCCTTCGACGGGTCGCTCGACGCCGCCTACAGCTGGCCGACGCTCACGACCGTCGCGCAGCCGCTGGCCGAGATGGCCGAGGCGGCCGTCGAAGCACTCGTCGGCCCGCCGCATGAGCGGGTGCACATGGTCGTCGACGCGCACCTCGTCATCGGCCGCTCCTGCGGCTGCTGAGACCCTGCGGGCTCAGCTGCGGCTCGCCCACCAGTCGCGCAGGCGCTGCTCCGCGGCATCCGGACCCAGTACGCCCTCGTCGAGGCGCAGCTCGAGCAGGAACCGGTAGGCCTCTCCGACCTCGCGCCCTGGCGCGATGCCCAGGATCTCCTGGATCTGATTGCCGTCGAGCTCGGGGCGGATCGCGTCCAGCTCCTCCTGCTCTCGGAGCGTCGCGATACGGGATTCGATGTCGTCGTACGCGGTCGCGAGGCGCGCGGCCTTGCGGCGATTGCGCGTCGTGACGTCGGCGCGGGTGAGGATGTGCAGACGGTCCAGCAGTTCGCCGGCGTCGCGCACGTAACGGCGCACCGCGCTGTCGGTCCAGGTGCCCTCGGCGTACCCGAAGAAGCGCAGGTGCAGCTCGATGAGCCTCGCCACGGCATCCGTCGTCTCGCCGTCGAAGCGCAGGGACTGCAGGCGCTTGCGCGCCATGCGCGAGCCCACCACGTCGTGGTGGTGGAACGTGACCGCTCCGCCCGGCTCGAGCTTGCGGGTGCGCGGCTTGCCGATGTCGTGCAGCAGAGCCGCGATGCGCAGCGCGACATCCGGTTCGGCTCCCGGATGCCGGGCGTGCTCGAGCTCGATCGCCTGCTGCAGCACCGTCAGCGAGTGCTCGTAGACGTCCTTGTGGTGGTGGTGCTCGTCGACCTCGAGCCGCAGGGCGCTCACCTCGGGCAGGAACTCCTCGATGAGACCGGTGTCGACCAGGACCCGGATGCCGCGGACGGGGTCCTCGGTCTGCATGAGGCGGATCAGTTCACCCTGGATGCGCTCGGGGCTCACGATCTTCAGCGTCTCGCGGAGCTCGGCGATGGCGTCCTGCGTCGCGTCGTCGATCGCGAAGCCGAGCTGGGCGCTGAAGCGCGCTGCCCGCAGCATCCGCAGCGGATCGTCGCCGAAGCTGACGGTCGGGTCCGTCGGGGTGCGCAGGATGCCGGCGACGAGGTCCTCCACACCGCCGGTCGGGTCGACGAGCTTGACCGCCGGCACCTGCAGCGCCATCGCGTTGACGGTGAAGTCGCGGCGGACGAGGTCGCCGTCGATCGTGTCGCCGAACTCGACGGTCGGCTTGCGGGTGACGCCGTCGTAGCTGTCCGCGCGGTAGGTGGTGATCTCGACCTGCTCGCCCTGAACTCGGGCGCCGATCGTGCCGAACGCGCGCCCGATATCCCAGTGCGCTGTTGCGATGGGCTTGACGATCGCGAGGATCTCGTCGGGCGACGCATTGGTCGTGAAGTCGAGGTCGTGCGTCCGGCGACCGATCAGCGCGTCGCGCACCGGGCCGCCGACGACGGCGAGTTCGAAGTCCTGCGCGGCGAACGCGTCGGCGAGGGTGCGGACGACCGGGTCTGCGGCGAGCGCGCCGAGTCGAGCGAGGCCATCGGCCATGTTGAGCATGATCTCCAGGGTACCGGGCGCCCCGCCGCCTCCGAACGGGTGCCGCAGTAGCGTGGAGGCACGCCCGAGGAGGATCATGCTCGACGCCACACCACTCGACACTCAGCTCGCTGCCCAGGCCGACGATCGTCTGCGGGTCCTCGTCGTCGGCGCCGGCATGGCAGGGCTCACGATCGCGCAGATGCTGCGTCACGACGGGCTGCATCCGGTGCTGATCGATCGGATGCCGCGGATGGACCACCCCGGCTACATGCTCGCCCTCATGCCGCTCGTGGATCAGGTGTTCATCGATCTCGGCATCCGCGAGCAGTACCGCGCGGCGAGCACTCCGCTGCGGCGGTACGGGTTCCGCTCGCACCGCGGACGTCCGGTGCGCGAGGACTCGCTCAGCGAGCTGCTGAGCATCTACGGCGACTACAACGGCATCGGCCGCCGCGAGCTGGTCGAGGTGCTGACGACGAACGGCTGCGCGGTCACGTTCGACACGACGGTTGGATCATTGCGGCCCGTCGTCGGCGGCGTCACGCGAGTCTCGTTCGTCGATCATGCCGGCACGGACGCTGGTTCCGGCGATTTCGACCTCGTCGTCGGCGCCGACGGCCTGCACTCCCGGATGCGGGAGCTCATGACGCTCGCCCCGCCCGAGGTCGTCGACACCGGCTGGTCGGGTTGGATCGCGTGGGCGGACGCCGGGGACGAGATCGACCTGGGCGAAGAGCTGTGGGGCGACGGATTCTTCCTGGGCACCTACCCCGTCAAGGGGAAGACGGGCGTGTTCCTGGGTGGCCCGATCGCGGACCTTGAAGTCGGGCCTAAGGCATTCGCGACATCCGTGCGTTCGCGCATGGTCAGCGGGCATCCGCGCATCGAGTCGGCGATCGCCGCGGTCGCCGCCGACCCCGACCCGTACCTGTGGCACCTCGAGGACGTCCGCACGGCGCACTGGGTGCTGCCCACCGGCATCCTGATCGGCGATGCCGCCGCCGGGTTCCTCCCGACGGCCGGCATCGGCGCCGGTATGGCCATGGAATCGGCCTGGATGCTGTCACGGATGCTGCGGCACGCCGACCGTTCTTCGCTCGCACGGATCCTCGCGGCGTGGGAGCGCGTCGAGCGCCCGCGCGTGGAGTCGGCGCAGTCGAACTCCCGGATGCTGGCGAAGCTGATGTTCCGGCGCGGTCGCGTGATCGCGTTGCTTCGAGAGACGATCATGCGGATGCTCAGCGTGCGGTCGGCGCTCGGTCCGATCGTGAAACTCGTCGCCTCGCGTCCAGACCCGGACGCAGTGGCGCAGGGGGCGATCGCAGCGAGGTCTTAGCCGGCGTTGTTCGGGTCGCCTTGTGCGGGCCCCGGCGGCACACCGAGATCGCGCAGCTCCTGCGTGTGCCGGCGCATCATCGAAAGCAGCGACGAGCTCAACACGATGCCGCCGATGACCGCGATGGCCACGAGCAGCCAGATCCCCTGATCGGGGTCGACGACCTCGAAGCCGTAGACGAGGATCACGGCAGCGAGCAGCGCGAGTCCCTCGATGAGTGCGAACGCGATGAAGAACCGCGTCTGCCGCCGGCGCTGCTCACCGCGCAGCGCCACGACACGAGGGTCGTCGTATCCACCGTCGAAAGTCATGCCGTCAGAGTAGCGCTCGGTTCACGGCATCCGGATCTGGTAGTGGATGAAACCGCTGCGGTCGGCGACCCGGTCGTAGAGCCGGCGGGCGGTCTCGTTGCTCTCGTCCGTCAGCCAATAGACCTTGGCGCTGCCGTTCTGCTCTGCCCACGCCCTGACGTGCTCGATGAGCGCCTCGCCGGCTCCGGCGCCGCGGGCATCCGGCGAGACGAAGAGGTCCTCGAGGTAGCAGTAGTCGGATGTCGTCCAGGTCGCCGGATGCGTCAGCCAGTGCACGATCCCGAGCGCGCGACCGTCACCGTCGCGGGCGATGGCGCCGTGCAGCTCGGCATCCGCGGTGAGCCGGTCGAAGGTCGCGTCCGTCGTCGCCTGGTCGAGTGTGGACTCGTAGAAGGCCAGATAGCCGTTCCAGAGCGCAAGCCAGTCGGCGCGGTCCTGCGGCTGAAGCGGGGTGATCGTGACCATCCGCCTACGCTATCGCGGGGTCGGCAGGGCTCAGACGGCGTCGCCCTGCACCGGACCCTCCGTGTTGGGCTTCCACCCGAGCGCGGGGGCGACGTGCTCGGCGAACGCCTGCAGAACGTGCAGGTTGTAGTCCGGTCCGAGCTGGTTCGGGATCGTGAGCATGAGCGTGTCAGCGGCCATCACGGCCTCGTCCTGCTTCAACTGCGAGATCAGCACGTCCGGTTCGGCCGCGTATGTCTTGCCGAACGTCGAGCGCATCCCGTCGATGATGCCGATCTGGTCGTCGCCGTCCTCGCTGCGCAGTCCGAAGTACGCCCGGTCCATGTCGCTGACCAGCGGGAAGACGCTGCGGCTCACTGACACCCGAGGAGCGCCGGTGTGACCGGCATCCTTGTAGGCGGCGCGGAAGAGATCGATCTGCTCGCGCTGGAGCTCGTGGAACGGCTGCCCCGTGGCCTCGGTGAGCAGGGTCGAGCTCATCATGTTGAGGCCCTTGCGTCCGGTGTCCTCCGCCGTCGCGCGCGACCCCGCACCCCACCAGATGTGGTCGCGCAGGGTCGGCGAGTGCGGTTCGACGTGCAGGTACTGCCCCGGCCCGACCATGCGCGGGTCGCCCGGGGCGATCCGCTCGCCGTCGATCGCCCGCAGGAACAGGTCGAACTTCTCCCGAGCCAGGATGCTGCCGCGCTCGGGGTCTTCGCCATCGACGTATCCGAATGTCTCGTAGCCGCGCAGTGCGGTCTCGGGTGAACCACGGCTCACACCGAGCGCGATGCGTCCGTCGGCGATGTAATCCAGGGCCGCGGCCTCCTCGGCGAACTGGAACGGGTTCTCGTAGCGCATGTCGATCACGCCGGTGCCGACCTCGATGCGCTTCGTGCGCGCGGCCATGGCGCTCAGCAGCGGCATGGGGGACGCCGCCTGTCGCGCCCAGTGGTGCACGCGCAAGTAAGCGCCGTTCACGCCGATCTCATCGGCGCCCTCGGCGATCTCGATGGTCTGGCGCAGCATGTCGCCGGCCGTGCGCGTCGACGAACCGGGGACGTCGGCGTAGTGCCCGAACGAGAGGAATCCGAAAGCCTTCATGATTCATTCGAACGCATGAACCGCGGTGGCTATTCCGCCAGTGGCGCCGGTGCCAGGAACCCGTCGAGGATCAGTTGGCGGATGCGCGGCTCCAGGTCGGTCCAGAGCTCGGGCAGCGGCACTTCGAACAGGTCCGCAAGAGCCCCGACGATCTGCGCCACGGTGAGATCGCCGTCGCACGCGCCGACGAATGCGGCGAGCGCTGGGTCCACCGGGATGGTCCGCCCGAATCCGCCGCCCTGACGCAGTTCGATGACGCTGGGGTCGTCGTTCCCAGGCATCAGGTGACGCGCCTCGGTGACGTCGCCGGCGACGAAGAGCGTCTGCGGGATGCCGCCGGCGATCGCATCGTGGGCCGCGAGTCCTCCCTGCAGCGCGCGCCCTGGCTGCGACAGCGGCTGCGTGATCCGCTCGAACCGGCGCAGCGTCCCGGCATCCGCCCTCCCACGGCGGATCAGCACGTACCCGAATCCGATCGCGGTGACCTCCCGCGCGGCGAAGTCGTCGAGCCAGGCCTCAAGCAACGGGGTGAATCCGGCGTCCCTCGGCGTCGTGCCGCCGTCGCGGATCCACAGTTCGGCGTAGGCCAGCGGCGACAGCTCCTCGCGCTCGATCACCCAGGCATCCAGATCCTCCGGGATCCAGGAACGCAGCCGGTCGAGCCCTGCGGAACCGCCGCGAGACTCCCAGTTGCCGAGCAGCTGCGCGATCCCGCCCGGGGTCAGATGATCCGGCACGGTCCGCAGGAACTGCTCGACGAGCGCGTCGCCGATCAGCCCGCCGTCGCGATATTCGTACGCCGGGACGTCGCCGCCGCGGGGGGTGATGACGAACGGCGGATTCGAGACGACGAGGTCGAATGCCTCGCCGGCGACCGGTTCGAACATGCTGCCGTGACGGAACTCAATGTTCGTCACTCCGTTGAGCAGCGCATTGAGCTCGCCGAACGCGAGTGCGCGCTCCGAGATATCGGTCGCGACGACCGCACCCGCGTGACGCGACACCAGCAGGGCCTGGATGCCGCAGCCGGTGCCGAGGTCCAGCGCACGATTCACCGGCTGAGGGATGACAAGCTCGGCGAGCGTCCGGGAAGCGCCACCGACCCCGAGGACGTGGTCCGCCGGCAGTGCGGAGCCCCGCGCCACCTCGTCGAGGTCGCTCGCGATCCACCACTCCCCGACCCCGTCGACGTCGACGAAGGACTGCGGTCGCAGCAGCGCCGTCGGACGGATGACGGATGCCGCAGCATCCGTGCTTCCCAGCCCGAGGGCGACCAGACCGTCGACTCCCGCTCGCGGCAGCGCTGCGGCCACGGCATCCTCCGGCTGCGGGATGCCGAGCACGAAGAATCGCCCCAGGGTGGCGAGCGCGGAGGAGTCCCCGTCGATCGCCCGCAGGATCGGCGTGCGCATTCCGCGGCCGAGCGCGTCGTCCGCCACCTCTCCCCACAGCCGCCGGAGCGGCTCGGAACGGAGGTCGGCGGCATCCAGATCGGCGGCGAGGGCCGAGACGCGCAGGGGATCCGGGACGATGGCAGGGGTGTCGGACACGGCCGTCACTCTACGCGCCTTCAGCCTTCGGATCAGCGCCCCGCCTAGAATCGCATGGTCCGCACTCACGAACCGCTCGCCGCGTTCGAGGAAGACCCCGAGACCGTGATCATCCCCCGTACAGCTCCGCGCGCGCGTCGGCATCCCTTCGCCCGCGCCCTCGCTGTGCTCGCCATCGCCGCTGTCGCAGCGTCCGTCGGCATCCTCGGCATCGCGACGCCGGCCGTCGCCGAGCCGACGGAGGAGCCGACCACCGACGGATCCGTGACGCTGACGCTGTCGCTGGGCTCGCACGGGGCGGTGCCGTCCGGCTCGCCGCTCTCGGGATCCGTCACCGTCGAGAACGACACCGGCGAGGAGCTCTCCGCGGCGCGCGTCGCACTCGAGGTCGATCCGACTCCGCTGGCGGATGCCGCCGCGGTGATGGCCTGGCTGGGATCCGGGACGGGCGCCGGCACACCGACCACGCTGTTCTCCGCCCCGACCGCGCCCGTCGCCGCGCAGAACGATCTCGAGACGCCGATCCTGGCGACCTCCGACCTGGTGCAGCTCCTGCCGCCCGGTGTCTACGCGGTGAACGCCTCCCTGGCGGGGGCTGTCACCGGCGACGGCACCTCATGGGACGCCGCAGTGCGCTCCGTCCTCACGGTGCGTCCTGCCACCGCCGCCCAGGTGAGCGTCGTGGTCCCGATCACGGCCACCCCGGCATCCGGGGCCCTGCTCAGCGCTGACGAGCTGTCCGCGCTCACCGCTGTGGACGGGGCTCTCACCGCGCAGCTCGACGGTGTCACAGGAACGATGGCCGTCCTCGCCGTCGACCCGGCGATCCCCGCCGCCATCCGCGTGCTGGGCACGTCCGCCCCTCCCGAGGCCCTCGCATGGCTCGACCGCCTCGAGGCCCTGCCGAACGAGACCTTCGCGCTCCAGTTCGGCGATGCGGACGTCGCGACCCAGGCGCACGCCGGCCTCGATGCGGCACTCGCCCCGACCACGCTCGATCCGTTCATGAACGCGGCGGACTTCCCCGTCGAGGAGGCGCCGACGCCCTCGCCGACACCGACGCCTTCGGCGAGCAGCGTCGCGGAGCTCCCTGACCTGGCTGAGCTCACGGCGCTGCGCGGCGAGCTCGAAGGCATCCTGTGGCCACGCGCGGATGTCACCACCGACGATCTCGCGACCTTCGACACGTATCTCGGTGCACCCGCGACGACGATCCTGCCGTCCACGTCGACAGCCGAGGACACGGCCACCGGTCACACCCGCGTCGGGGCGTCCAGCGTGCTGGTGACCGACGCCGAGGTGTCCGCGACGATGTCCGCTGCCGCCTCCGAGGCGGACGATGACGTCCGCGAGGCGCTGCTCGCGCAGGCGAACGCAGAACTGTCCTTCACCGGCGCACCCGCATCCGGCATCCTCATCGGGCTGGATCGCGACGAGAGCCGTACCGCCGACGCACTCCGCGACGTGATCGCGACCACGGGTGCGATGCCGCTGCGAACGCTTCAGGGGACGTCGCCGGTTCCGGTGAATCTTTCGAGCGAGCCGGATGCCGCCCGCGCGACGGCGCTGACGACGCTGCTCGCCGACGAGGACACGCTCGAGGCGTTCGCGACGATCCTCGACGACCCCCAGGTGCTGCTGGCGCCCGAGCGGATCCGCATCCTTCGGGTGCTGGGCGTCGGACTGAGCGATGCCGACTTCGAGACCGGCAAGGACGAGCATCGAGCGGCAACGGTCGCAACGCTCGATTCCGTGGCGATCCAGGATCCGGCGCCGATCCAGCTCATCAGCGCGAACGTCGACCTGCCGGTGTGGGTCCGCAATGATCTGCCGTGGCCGGTGAACCTCAATCTCGAGGTGCGGCCGTCGGATCCGCGCGTCGTGATCGAGCCGTACACGCAGGTCCAGGCGCAGCCGCAGAGCAACACCCGCGTGCTGATCCCGGTGCAGTCGCGCGTCGCCAGCGGCGAGTTGCAGGTGAGCTTCGCGCTCACGAGCCCGACGGGTGTGCCCGTCGGCGATCCGCAGACCGCCCAGGTCACGGTGCGCGCCGAATGGGAGAACATCGGACTCGGCATCCTCGCCTCGATGATCGTCCTGCTGCTCGTGTTCGGCATCGTCCGCACTGTCCGCCGTCGACGACGCGAGCGTGCGGACTCCGCAGCCGCGGAGTCCTCGTCCGCGGAATCGGATGCCGTGGGCACCAGCGGCTCGGACGAAGCGGATGCCGCGTCAGCGGCCGACGAAGGAGATCGATGACCAGCCTCGGCCGGGCCAGCGCACTGCTGGGCGCAGGAACCCTCGTCTCGCGGCTGACCGGGTTGCTGCGCACGATAGTGCTCGTCGGCGTGATCGGCTCGAACGCGTCGGCCGCTGCGGATGCCTTCGCCGTCGCGAACCAGCTGCCCAACAGCGTGTTCAACCTGATCTCGGTCGGCGTGCTCACGGCGGTCATCGTGCCGCAGATCGTCCAGGCGAGCCGGGATTCCGACGGCGGCAACGCGTTCATCTCGAAGCTCTTCACGCTCGGCACGGTCATCCTCGTGGCCGCGACGGCCGTGGCGATGGTCGCGGCGCCCTGGCTGGTGAGCCTGCAGTTGAAGGCCGACAACGTCGAACAGCTCGCCCTGGCCACAGCATTCGCCTATTGGTGCCTGCCGCAGATCCTGTTCTACGGTCTGTACGCCCTGGTCGGCGAGACCCTGAACGCGAAGCGGATCTTCGGTCCGTTCACCTGGGCCCCTATCGCCAACAACATCATCTCGATCGCCGGCTTCCTCATCATCGGCGCCGTCTTCGGCAACGACCTCGTGAACATCGCGGACTGGACGCCCGACATGGTGGCCTGGCTCGGCGGCACGGC
Source organism: Microbacterium sp. STRO-1N (assembly GCF_057748015.1). Next base: position 22,259 of record NZ_CM173234.1, on the reverse strand, counting down.
GACCGCGGGCATCGTGGTGCAAGCCGGCATCCTGCTGGTGTTCTGGCGCAAGACCGGACTCGCGCTCAAGGTCGACTTCCGCTGGCGCGGTGTCGGCCTCGGCAACGTGGGGCGGGTCGCGGGCTGGACGCTGCTGATGGCGCTGTCGAGCATGGCGGCCGGCTTCTACCAGAACTGGGTGGCCAACGAGGCCTCCGGCGAAGGCGCGGCCGTGACCGTGATGAACAACGCCTGGCTGATCTTCATGCTGCCGTACTCGATCATCGTGCACTCGATCGGCACCCCGTACTTCACTCAGCTCTCCGAGCACGCCGCGGCCGGGCGCGACGACGACGTGCGGGGCGACATCTCGCGCAGCATCCGCACGCTCGGGTTCTTCCTGATGGGCGCCATGGCGGCCGTCGTGGCGGCGGCCGTGCCGGCCTCGCGCGTCTTCACGAACTCGTCATCGGATGCCGTCGATGCCGCCATCGTGCTCGTCTGCTACCTCGTCGGGCTGCTGCCGCTCGCGGTGCTGTTCATCGTGCAGCGCACCTTCTACGCGTATGGCGACACCAGGACGCCTTTCTTCTTCACGCTGTTCCAGTGCGCTCTGGTGGCCATCACCGCAACGATCGCGTGGGGACTGTCGGCCTCGGGTGCGCTGCCTCTCACCCTGCTCGCGGCGGCCGTCGCGCTGGGCCAGTCGCTCGCCGGCACGGTGCAGACGATCGTCGCGACCGTCCTGCTGCGCCGCCGGCTCGGCTCGCTGGAGACCGGACGATGGATGCGGTCGCTCGGCCGGTTCACCCTGGCGGCGATCCCCGCCGGCGCTGCGGGCTGGGGCGTGTTCCTGCTGCTGGGCGGCGTGGACGGCTGGACGACCGCCGACAAGATCCTCGGCGTCCTGGGCGCGGGCATCATCGCCGTCGCTGCCGCCGCTGTGTACGTGGTGTTCCTGTGGATCCTGCGGGCACCGGAACTGCAGGTCGCGGGGAACATCGTGAAGCGGATCCTCCCGGGGCGCTGAGCTCCGGCATCCTCCACGGGAATGTCCCGCGGTTACCATGGGTTGAAGCAGTGGAACGAGGAGAGCACATGCGTCAGGTCATCATCATCGGCTCCGGCCCGGCCGGATTCACGGCCGCCATCTACGCGGCGCGCGCGAACCTCGAGCCGCTGCTCATCGCGAGCTCGGTCGAGGTCGGCGGTGAGCTGATGAACACCACCGAGGTCGAGAACTTCCCCGGGTTCCCTGATGGCATCCAGGGCCCAGAGCTCATGGCCAAGCTGCAGCAGCAGGCCGAGAAGTTCGGCACCGAGGTCGTGTACGACGACGTGACTTCGCTCGAGCTGGACGGTCCCGTCAAGAAGGTCGTTCTCGGCTCGGGCACGACGCACGAGGCGCGCACGGTCATCTACGCGACCGGATCCGCCTACCGCAAGCTCGGTGTCCAGGGTGAAGAGCGACTCTCCGGCTACGGCGTCTCGTGGTGCGCGACGTGCGACGGGTTCTTCTTCCGCGAGAAGACGATCGCGGTCGTCGGCGGCGGCGACTCGGCGATGGAGGAGGCCACCTTCCTCACGCGCTTCGCGGAGAAGGTCTACATCATCCACCGCAAGGACACGCTGCGCGCCTCGAAGATCATGCAGGAGCGCGCCTTCGCGAATGAGAAGATCGAGTTCATCTGGAACAGCGAGGTCGCCGAGATCCTCGGCGACTCGGCCGTCACCGGCGTGCAGCTGCGTTCCACGACGGACGGCACGCTGCGCGACCTGCCGCTGGACGGTCTGTTCGTCGCGATCGGCAACGACCCGCGTACGCACCTCGTGCACGGCAAGCTCGACCTGACGACCGAGGGAACCATCTGGGTCGACGGCCGCACGTCGGTCACGTCCAAGCCCGGTGTCTTCGCCGCCGGCGACGTCATCGACCCGCACTACCGTCAGGCCATCACCGCCGCCGGCTCCGGAACGGTCGCGGCTCTGGATGCCGAGCACTTCCTCGCGGATTTTGAGGACGCTTCCGTCGAGGTCCCGGCTGCGGAGGCCGCCGAGGTCATCGTCGGCTAGGGAACACTTTCCACCCGCCTGCTGTTGGTGCAGGTGAGACTTCGATCAAGGAGAAGACTGATGACTGCTAAGGCGACGAGCCAGGCGACGTGGGATCAGGATGTGCTGCAGGCCGAGGGCACCGTTCTGGTGGACTTCTGGGCGGAGTGGTGCGGTCCGTGCCGCATGGTCGCGCCCGTTCTGGACCAGATCCAGTCCGAGCACCCTGAGAAGATCACGATCCTCAAGCTCAACGTGGATGAGAACCCCGAGCTGGCGATGAAGTACCAGATCACGTCGATCCCGGCGATGAAGGTCTTCTCGGCCGGCGAAGAGCGCAAGACGATCATCGGCGCCAAGCCGAAGTTCGCGCTCGAGCAGGACCTCGCCGAGTTCATCGGCTGAGCGTCCTCCGACGTCCTCGAAGGCCCGTTCCTCTTCGGAGGGGCGGGCCTTCGGCTTATTTGTCGTACACCGGGACCGACGCGAGGCCGCGGGCAGCCCGCGCTCGATCGACGATCTCCTGGATGACGGCGGTCTTCCCGGTGTTGTATCGTGCCCGCCCGGCGATGGCGTCCTCAACTGCGGCCTCCTTCGCAGCCAGGTAGTGAGCCGCATCGTCGGGATGCGTCAGCAGCCAGTCCCGGAGGATGCGCTGATTCGCGGCATCCCACTGCTCCGTGGGGAAGAAGTGCGCGATGCGCGTCCGGGTGCCGTCGGGTTCGAAGACCAGCACAGGATGCGTCCGCACACCGCTGCCGATCGCCCAGCCGGCCCCTTCCAGCCGGGTGAGGTGGTCGCCCAGGCTGTTCACGTCGACGAAGCGCACCGCGACATCGATGATCGGCTTGGCCTTCATGCCCGGAACGGCGGTCGATCCGATGTGTTCGATCTCCCAGTCCGGATCGCCGAGCATCCGCAACTCCGCGGCGATCTTCCGGAACATCCCCGGCCATCCCGGGTCGTAGTCGACGAGCACGTCCTCACCCTATCCACCCCTTCCCTTCCTCTCCCCACTCTCATCGATGCAAGGCCCCCGTCCGCCCCAGAAAGGGCGCAGGGATGCTCCGAGAGCGAGCGTCGGGAGGGCCCCGCAAAGCGGGAGGGACCCTCGGCGAGCGAACGGAGCATCCCGGAGTCCGGCGTTGACTCACCGGCGATGGCCAAGCCGAGCTCTGTCGTCAGCCCGTCAGCCCGTCAGCTGGCGTCAGCGATCGAGGCATCCCATCGCCGGTACTTCGGGCCGTCCCCGAGCAGCTTCCAGACCGCCGGAGTCAGCGGCGGATATTCCAGGGCGATCTGCCTGAGGACGCGATAGTGCCGCGCGGCGTTGGGACGGACCCCATCGTTCGCAGCGATGTTGTCCGCACGCAGCAGGTAGACCACGAGCTCGTCGATGCTCGGCAGGTCCTCCATGAAGTCCCACGGGTCCTCGCCGCCGAGCAGTCGCTCCTGGATGAGAACCGCCAGTTCATCGGACGCTTCGGCACGGAGCACTTCAAGGCTCGCTCGGCGGGGAATGGCGTCTGTCACCCCTCAAGCCTACGCGCGCTCCTTGTGCCCCCGGTGCGTGATCTTCACGGAATCCGTCATCGTCTCGAGTTCTCTGCCTTTCGTCTCAGGCACTTGGAAGTACACGAAGAAGAACGACAGCGCGGCGAAGAACGCATAGAACCCGTAAGCGAAGGTGAGTCCGATCTCAGCGAAGGCCGGGAAGGTCGTCGAGATGAAGAAGTTCGCCATCCACTGTGCCGCGGCCGCGACAGCCAGCGCACCAGCGCGGATCGAGTTCGGGAACATCTCCCCGAGCAGCACCCAGACCAGCGGGCCCCAGGTCGCCCCGAAGAACACCACGAAGCCGTTGGCGCAGACCAGCGCGATCAAGGACCACGGCTGCGGGAGCACGACGCTGCCGTCCTGCAGTGTGCCGAACGAGAACGCGACGGCCATCAGCCCGAGAGTGATCGTCATGCCGACCGACCCGATCAGCAGCATCGGCCGGCGGCCCACCTTGTCGACCAGTAGGATCGCGACGATCGTGACGACGATGTTGGTGACGGATGTGATCACCGAGGTCAGCAGCGCGTTCGACTCGTCGAAGCCGACCGACAGCCACAGGGTGGTCGAATAGTAGAAGATCACGTTGATACCGACGAACTGCTGGAAGACGCTCAGCAGGATGCCGACCCACACGATGGGTTTCAGGCCGAAGAGGTTGCCGCGCAGGTCGCGCAGCGAATCCTTCTTCTCCGTATTGATGGTCGCCTGGATCTCCTGGATCTTCAGGTTGACGTCGGTCTCGCCCGTGAAGTCGTACAGGACCTGCGATGCCTTGTCGAGCTGCCCTCGGGCCACCAGGAATCGTGGCGATTCCGGGAGTCGCAGTGCCATGACGCCGTAGACGATCGCCGGTACGGCCTCCGCCATGAACATCCAGCGCCAGGCATCGAGCCCGAACCAGAGCGGATCGGAGGCGCCACCTGCGATGGTCGCGAGAATCGCGTTCGACACCAACGCCGTGAAGATGCCCAGCACGATCGCGAGCTGCTGCAGGGAACCGAGCCGGCCGCGGATCCGCGCCGGAGAGACCTCGGCGATATAGGCCGGAGCGATGACGGATGCCGCGCCGACCCCGAGTCCGCCGATCACACGCCAGATGATCAGGTCGATGACGCCGAACGCGAGGCCTGAGCCGATCGACGACGCGAGGAACATCGCGGCCGCGATCACCATGACGGGGATGCGTCCCATCCTGTTCGCCAACGCCCCGGCGAACCAGGCGCCGACAGCGCAGCCGAGCAGGGCCGATGAGACGGCGAAGCCCTGCAGCGCCGCGCCGAGCTCGAACGCTCCGGCGAGGGCGTCGACGGCGCCGTTGATCACCGCCGTGTCGAACCCGAAGAGGAAGCCACCGAGGGCCGCCGCGATGCTGATTCCGATGACCCGGCCGCTGATGCGTCCAGGAAGCCTCTCCGTCGACATTGTTCGCTCCCCCGTTTGCCGTGAGTCTATTGGGATACCGGATAAGGGCGACAGAGCCGCCGTGGATCGGTCAGGATCCGTAGCCCTCCTCGCCGAGCTCGGCGAGGATGCGGTTCAGATCCTGGATGGATGCGAAATCAATGACGACCTGGCCTTTTCTCGAGCCGAGATTCACCTTCACACGGGTGTTCAGGCGGTCGCCGAGCTTGCTTCCCACCTCGTCCAGGTAGGCGCGTCGCGCGCCCGGCTGCGGCTTGGCGGTCTTCGATCCGGCATCCCTCGGCGTCGCCTTAGCGACTTCCTCGGCGGCACGGACCGAGAGGTCCTCGTTGATGATCTTGTCAGCGAGACGCTGCATGGCCTCAGGATCATCGAGGCTGAGGATCGCGCGGGCGTGGCCGGCCGAGAGCACACCGGCGGCGACCCGCTGCTGCACCGGGACGGGCAGTTTGAGCAGTCGGATCGTGTTGCTGATCCGCGGACGCGAGCGTCCGATGCGGGTCGCGAGCTCCTCCTGCGTGATGCCGAAGTCTTCGAGCAGCTGCTGGTAGGCCGATGCCTCTTCCAGCGGGTTCAGTTCCGACCGGTGCAGGTTCTCGAGCAGCGCGTCGCGAAGAAGGTCCTCGTCCGTCGTGTCGCGGACGATCACCGGGATCGTCTCGAGGCCAGCTTCGCGAGCGGCACGAGTGCGGCGCTCGCCCATGATGAGCTCGTATGCCCCGTCGGCGTTCGTGCGCACGACGACCGGCTGCAGCACACCGAACTCGCGAACGCTGTGCACGAGCTCGGCGAGATGCTCAGGATCGAAGTGCGTACGCGGTTGGCGTGGGTTCGGGACGATCGTATTCGGGTCGACGTGGACCAGACGCACGCCGGGGATCTCGGCGAGCTCCGGCGTCGCCTCGACCTCGACCGGCGGCGTCGGCTTGATCTTCGCACCGGGGAAGAAGACGTCGACGGGCCGTTCGGTCTGCTCGGTCGTGGGGATGAGGGCTCCTATCCCCCGCCCGAGTCCAGTTCGCTTCGCCATCAGTTCTCCTTGCTCTGTGTGCTGCTGGTGAGCGCCGCTGTGCGCTGCGCGATCTCGACTGCCGCCTCGCGGTATGCGACGGCGCCGGCCGAGTTCCCGTCGTATCCGATGACCGTCTGTCCGAAGCTCGGGGCTTCGGAGACGCGGACGGATCGAGGAATGACGGTGTGAAGGACCTGCTCCGGGAAGTGCCCGCGAACCTCGTCGGCGACCTGCTGCGCGAGCCTCGTGCGCCCGTCGTACATCGTCAGGAGGATCGTGGACAGGTGCAGCTTCGGATTGAGGTGCTTCTGGATCATCTGGATGCTGCCGAGCAACTGGCTCAGCCCTTCCAGTGCGTAGTACTCGCACTGGATCGGGATGAAGACCTCGGATGCCGCGGTGAATGCGTTGATCGTCAGCAACCCCAGGGAGGGCGGGCAGTCGATGATCACGAAGTCCAGCGAGTGGTCCGCGATATAGGCCTCGAGTGCGCGTCCTAGTCGGTGTTCGCGCGCGACTTGAGCGACGAGCTCGATCTCCGCTCCGGCGAGGTGGATGGTGCTGGGTGCACAGAAGAGGTTCTCGGATTCAGGGCTCGGCTGGACGATGTCCGCGAGCGGAACATCGTTGATCAGGACGTCGTAGATGCTCGTGACATCCGCGCTGTGCGGGATGCCGAGAGCAGTAGATGCGTTGCCCTGCGGGTCGAGATCGACGACGAGGACTTTCGCCCCCAAGTGGGCGAGTGCCGAGGCGACATTGACCGCCGTGGTGGTCTTGCCGACCCCGCCCTTCTGGTTCGAGACCGTCAGAACGCGGGTCTGCGAACCGTCGAAGTCGAGGGTGACCTCCTCCAGGGCCCGGCGGCGCGCGCTGAGATCAGCGAGTTCGCGGGCGAGTGGGGTGTCCATCCCGAAGCCATCGTTCGGTGGTGCCTTTTCGGGTTGTTTCACGTGAAACATCCACTCCTTTCGGGGCCGCGTTCCACTCTAATCGAGGCGACCGACCTTCACCCGCATGGGATCGGCCCGTCGGGCTCCGGCGCAATCATCGGACGCTCCGTTTCACGTGAAACATGAGCGTGCCGCATTGCCATGCCGGGCCAATCGCGGGCGTTCGGAGTGTCAAGGTCGGTGCCCCTCGGCGTGATTGGGACTGTCAACAGGGGACTCCACTCGCTCGCCGAGACTCCCTCCGCTTCGCGGTGCGCGCCCGATGTTCCGCCTGAGGCATCCCCCGCCCTCGCATCGGCACGGCGGAGGACACCGCCACTCGCCGATTTCGGGCGCGAATTGCTCGACCACGGCGCAATGATCTCACTGAGCGCAGCATGTTCACCCATGATCGAGACGCCCGACGTTTCACGTGAAACGGTTGGGTGCACGGCATCTGCGGCGCGACCAAGCCCATCCACCCTGCCCATCGCCCACGACCTCTCGCCGCCAAGACGCTGTGCCTCCCGACATTGTGTTCACGGCGCCGACGTGAACAGCTTCGGAGCCGGAGCCGCAACACAGTGCCCGCTGCGTCTGCTCCCCCGTCCGTGTCGGCACACCCTCACTCATCGAGTTCGCGAACAACCGCGATGCGACCTGCCGAACACAGCTCGATGTCACCCATGCAACCCAGTCTTCCCAGCTGTCATGACGCCGAGCCTCCGGACACAACACAGCCCGAGACGCCGACCCCGCCGTTTCACGTGAAACGGCGCAACCTGGCCCCGCTCCGCCACCGCACGACGTGGTGCCTCGCGCCTGCACCCGCACCCGCACCCGCACCATTAATTCGAGTCGCCGCGGTCGCCGGCCTCACCTCCTGTTTCACGTGAAACATCTGGCTCGGGCAGGCTGGGCAGCCAGCCATCAAGCCCGTGCGGATGACGCCCACTGGGCAGCAGGCGGGCGCGGCAGGGATCTGATGCATCGAAGAAGCGGATATCGACACAGTCATTGGACTTCCCTCAGGAGAGTCAGTGGTCGCGCACGAGCACAAGCGCGGCGCAGTCCACTGAGCAACCGGAGATCCGGGCGCCAGCTGACGCTGATGCCCGCACCCAGGAAAGCTTGAACGGTGTCCGGCGTTCGGTCGAGGACATGACCCGCAGGATCCCTGATCGGAACCCGGCGTGCCGAGGAGCCCCCACCCGTGCACATGCACACGACGGGTTCACGCTGTACAGCCTCGGGATCGACCAGCTCCCGCCTGTCTCGCATGTTCCACGTGAAACATGCGGCGTATGTCCGTTACCCGACCGGCCTCCGGTGCACCATGAACACGTCGACAGGATCCTCTTGGTCGACGACGAACCCGTGGCGCTCATAGAGTCGCTGTGCGGGACTTCCCTGCAGAACGTTCAACCGGTGGACTGCATGCTCATCCGTCGTGGAGAGGATCTCGGCAAGAACCTGCCCGCCGATGCCCCGCCCCTGCTCCATCGGCTGAAGGTAGAAATGCTCGATCCAACGGGCTTGGCCTTCGGGTCGAACCGCGACGAGGCCGACATCTCGTCCCTTGCGGGTGATCACGCGCGTATGACGCGGTTCGAAGGAAGCAAGGAAACGCTCCCGGACCCTGCGGTCGTCATACCTGTCCAGTCGCTCCAGGTCCGGGCGCATCACCTGGGCCCGCAACTCGGCCATCCATCCGGCATCCGTCGACAGGCTCGGACGATAGGTCCAGTCCATTCATCCACCATCTTTCCCAAGCAGAAACACCGTACAGACAAGTGTTTCACGTGAAACATCGGCGATCAGACGAATGGACGCTGCAGGAATGAGCTCGAATCATCTGTCACGCAGTCGATCAAGCGCCGCAGACGGTGCCCAGCCTGCCCACGATCCGGGCGCCACTCCCCAGGGAATCCCGAACACCTGGATCCACCAGAGTAGCGATCACACGCACCAAACCCGACCGCCCGCCGTGCATCGCAATCGAGAGATGTTTCACGTGAAACAACCGCTACCGACGATTGGCTCGCTGCCTGAAACCACTTGAACCAGTTTGTTCCGGCCCAGGAGTCCAGCCGCGCCCAGTCAGCACGCGCGCTATACCCCTACGCTCGCCGCGCACGCTTCGTGCAGACATGCTTCACATAAAGCATGTGCAGGAAAGACGAACGAAGCCCTGCTGGATGATTCAACTCGGAAGCCCGGCGCACACCCTTCACGCCGCAATGTTTCACGTGAAACATTCGCGCTCGGTCAGGCGCGGACGATGGCCCGCACGACCCGAGTGGTCTCCGGCAGGACACCCTCACCCAGAACCTCGACACGAACATCGCTCAGCTTGTACTTCTTGATCTGCTTCTGCGCGGCGTCGATCTCGTTCGCTGCGTTCATCCCCTTGAGAAGGGCAAGTTCTCCACCATCGCGAACGAGTGGTGCAGTCAGAGGGAGCAGTGTCCGAAGCGCACTGACCGCGCGAGCAGTGACGACGTCGAACGACTGAGGCCGCCCGACCTCCTCAGCGCGCGCACGAAGCACCTCCACATTGCCGAGGCCGAGAGCGTCCACCTGCTCGTTGAGCCAGGTGATGCGACGCTCCATCGGCTCGATGAGCGTGAACTCCACGTCTGGGCGGGCGATGGCCAGGACGATTCCAGGCAGACCGGCGCCAGAGCCGATGTCTGCGACGGAACCGTGAAGAAGCGGAGCGACGATCGCCGAGTTCAGGATGTGACGCGTCCACAGACGAGGCAGTTCGAGCGGGCCGATCAACCCGCGCTCTTCTCCCTGTGCCGCAAGGGCATCGGCGAATGCACGCGCGAGTTCGATTCGATCACCGAAGAGCGCCGCCGCTGCCGTCGGCTCCGTTTCGATGTCGCTCATGCGCCGCTCCCGCAATGTTTCACGTGAAACATCACCGACGACGGATGACGGTGTGACGATCTGCGCCTTCACCATAGGACTCCGAGGTGAGTCCACGGTCTGCGACGATGTCGTGCACCAGTTTGCGCTCGTAGCTCGACATCGCAGGCAGAGATGCCTGGGAAGCACCCTCATCGAGCTTGACGACAGCAGCATCCACGAGGCGCTCGAGCTGACGGCGACGCGCATCGCGCGATCCGCCGATGTCGAGGATCAGCCGGGAGAAAGAACCCGTCTTGCTCTGTACGGCCAGCCGGGTGAGCTCCTGCAGCGCCTGGACGGTGTCCGGCGCGGACAACAGTTCGATGCCGTCCCCCTCGGCCTCCACCGAGACGTATGCCCGCCCCTGTCGCACGTCGAGGTTCAGATCTCCATCGATGTCTGCGATGTCGAGCAGCTCTTCGAGGAAGTCCGCTGCGACATCGCCCTCGGCCTCGAGGTCCGCGACGGTCGGAACAGGGCGTTCGGTGACGTTCTCGACGCTCATCAGTTGGTGCCCTTCTTCTTCGCGCGCTTCTTGCCCACCGGCTGCTGTCGCTTCGGCGCCTCGGCCTTGGCTTTCTCGGCCTCTTCCAGCTTCCGCTGCTGCTCGGCCTCGTAGACCGACATCGGAACGACCTTGCCCTCGGCGTTGATCGCCTTGCCCTTGCGAGCGAGTCGCTCCTCGCGAGCCTTCGCCGCCTCGGAACCGGGGGTCGGCATCTCACGGATGACCAGGAACTGCTGAGCCATGGTCCACAGGTTCGACACGAACCAGTACACGACGACACCCAGCGGGAAGAAGACACCCGAGAAGATGAAGCCCAGCGGAAGGACGTAGAGCATGATCTTCTGCATCTGGTACGCCTGGCCGGTCTTGGCCTCCGGCGACAGATTCTTCGAGATGATCTGCAGCTGGGTGAAGAACTGCGAGGCGATCATGAGGACCACGAGGATCACGAGCAGCACGATGGCGGTGACGTTCTGCGTCTCGATCGCCTGACCGAGCGTGCCGTGCAGCGAGACGGTCCCGAAGATCGTCGCGTCGTAGAACTCCCTGGTCAGCTCTGGACTCAGCAACCCGACGCCGCCGAGGCCGGCCTCGGCGTGCTTGGTGACATCGTTGAGCACGCTGAACAGCGCGAAGAAGATCGGCATCTGCACCAGCAGCGGAAGACAGCTCGACATCGGCGTCGTGCCGTGCTTCTTGTAGAGAGCCATGGTCTCGCGGCTCATCGCCTCACGAGAGAGCTGATCCTTCTTGCCCTTGTACTTTTCCTGAACTTTTCGCAGTTCAGGAGCGATTTCCATCATCTTTCGCTGGCTCTTGATCTGGCGCACGAACAGCGGGAAGACTGCACCGCGCACCACGATCACCAGACCGACGATCGACAGGATCCAGGTGATACCGGCGGCGGCCGGCAGCCCCATCGCCGTGAACAGCCAGTGCCAGAAGACGAGAACGGCCTCGACCGCCCACTTCAACGGCCACAGGATCGTTCCGAGCAGATCGAACCCCGTGTTCTCGGGCGCTGGTGTCGATGTCGCAGAGGCGAGCAGAAGGTCAAGACCCACTGTTCAGTCCTTTCGAAGAGGAACGACGAAACCGTGAGCGGTCAGGTCGTAATGGAAATGCTTGTGCGGGTGGACGTCGTCGACGCCACCCTGAGTCCAGGGGTTGCACCGCAGGATGCGCCATGCCGAGAGCACCGCTCCCTTCACCGCCCCGTGCTGCTGCACCGCACCTACAGCGTAGGCGGAACATGATGGGTAATAGGCACACACATCTCCGTAGAGCGGAGAGATGACCTTGCGATACGCCGTGAGAAATCCCAGGACGAGATTCCGGGGGAGCAGCGGGATGCTGCGCAGCACGTCACCCGCATGCAGGTGCGCCTCGCCGAAGGCATACGAAGGCAGGGCGCTCACGTCGCCACCGGTCGGATCAGGCGGGTGACGCAGCGCTGCACATCCCCGCGCAGTTCCGTGAACGAAGCCGTCGCGGATGCAGGAAGGGCACGGATGACGACATCCGTGCCCTGAGGGACCTCTGAAAGCAATTCCGCGCAGACGGCTTTGAGTCGCCGACGCACAGTGTTGCGGATCACAGCGTTACCCACCTGCTTGCTGATGATGAACCCGAATCGGGCTGCTCGCTCCGTGTCCGCCGTCGTCAGAACCGACGTGACGACACGGCCGCCGCCGCATCGCGAACCGCGCCGGACCACCATTCGGTAGTCGTCGCCACGGGTCAGACGATGCGGACGGGCGAGCACAGCGGGTTACGCCGAAAGCTCGGTGCGGCCCTTCGCACGACGGGCGGCCAGGATGCCGCGGCCGGCGCGTGTGCGCATGCGGGCACGGAAGCCGTGCTTCTTGGCGCGACGACGGTTGTTGGGCTGGAAAGTACGCTTGCTCATGGATCACTCCGGGAAGTCAGTCACCGGATGCAGATCTACCGGGGACATGGGGGCTGCCCAATTGGGCATAAGTCAACCGATTTAGGGTACGTCAGTCTGGCACGCAGGGCAAATCCCCGCGTGGCAGCGCCGACTCCGGCATCCGATCCGCACAGCCATTATCCACAGCCGGACGCACGGGACGAAGCACAACACGCCCGCCGGATTTCCGCGGCAGGTTGCCGTTCACAGCTGTGATGACTACCGTGGCATCCGAAGTTATCCACAGGGGGCCTGCCGATCACGGCAACTCTCCGATCCTCGTCCGCACGGAGCGCCATGTCCTCGCCTGCCCACCCCGACGTCCCGGTCTGGAACGAGGTGCTCGAGGTCCTTGCGGACGACGATCGCGTCACGCCGCAGCTGCAGGGCTTCCTCTCATTGGCGGTGCCGGCCGGAGTGATGGGTGCGACCCTCTACTTGGACGTGCCGAACGATCTCACCGCTGCGCAGATCAACAAGCGGCTTCGCGTTCCGCTGATGGAGGGGCTCGCGCAGACCGGCGGCGAGGTCACCTCGTTCCGCGTGGTCGTGAACCACGAGCTCGCGGATCAGCCAACGGCACCGATCGCCGTCTCCGATTTCGCGCGCATCGAGCCTGCACGCGTCGAATCGCCGATGGAGCAGCCGAGTTCGGTTCGCCATGAGTCGCGCCTGAACCCCAAGTACACCTTCGACAACTTCGTCATCGGCCAGTCCAACCGGTTCGCGCACGCCGCGGCGGTCGCCGTCGCCGAAGCGCCGGCCAAGGCATACAACCCGCTGTTCATCTACGGCGACTCCGGTCTGGGCAAGACTCACCTGCTGCATGCCATCGGCGATTACGCGCAATCGCTCTATTCAGGCGTGAAGGTTCGCTACGTCTCGAGCGAGGAGTTCACGAACGACTTCATCAACTCGATCGCGAACAACCGCGGATCGGCCTTCCAGGCGCGCTATCGCGATGTCGACATCCTGCTCATCGACGACATCCAGTTCCTGCAGGGGCGCGCAGAGACCCAGGAAGCCTTCTTCCACACCTTCAACACGCTGCATGATCACAACAAGCAGGTCGTGATCACGAGCGATGTCGCGCCGAAGCACCTCACCGGCTTCGAGGATCGGATGCGCAGCCGCTTCGAGTGGGGTCTCATCACCGACGTCCAGGCGCCCGACCTCGAGACGCGCATTGCGATCCTTCGCAAGAAGGCGCAGAGCGAGGCGCTCCACATCCCCGACGAGGTGCTGGAGTACATCGCGACCGTCGTGTCGTCGAACATCCGCGAACTCGAAGGCGCCCTGATCCGCGTCTCGGCGTTCGCCAGCCTGAATCGGTCCTCCCTCGACATCGCGCTGGCGCAAACGGTGCTGCGCGACATCGTCGACACCGCCGAGGACAACATCATCTCGCCGACCGACATCATCACGGCCACTGCTGGCTACTTCAAGCTCACAGTGGACGACCTCTACGGATCCAGCCGCTCGCAGCAGATCGCCACGGCGCGTCAGATCGCGATGTATCTCTGCAGGGAGCGCACCAACCTCTCCCTGCCCAAGATCGGTCAGCTCTTCGGCAACCGCGACCACACCACGGTGATGTACGCGTACAAGAAGATCAGCGAGCTCATGAAGGAGCGCCGCTCCATCTACAACCAGGTCACAGAGATCACCACTCAGCTCGGCCGCCGCTGACCCGGGACGCCGATCGGGCGCTGCTCAGCGTTCCACCCGTTTCGACTCGCTCACCGACGAGCAGGTCGGGCCGCGTCACTGCTCATCCAACGCGGTCGTCCACGAAGTCGACGACGTCTCTTCCCCTCACCCTCTCCCCTTATCCGGTGACGGTCTCCTCTGCCGTGCCTCAGCGAGGGCGGAGGGATGCTTCGAGAGCGAGCGTCGGGAGGGACCCTCGAAGCGGGAGGGACCCTCGGCGAGCGAACGACGCATCCCGCAGCCCGGCATCAACGTCGGAAAAGCGATGGCGAAGCCGCATCCCACTACCGTTTGTCCCCCAAACGGCCGACTTGACACGCCGACCTGCACCCCGATATGCCCGTTTGCACATGTGGATAACTTGTGGATGAAACCGCTTGTTAACGGGACGAATCCATTCCAAACGCGGCATCCTGTGGATAACTTGCCGGATGCTGGAGGGACCCCATGGTCCCGAAACCCGCGGTTTCCTCAGGGATTCCACAACTCACAGCTGTGTAGTTTCCTACTCTCGACTGCTATCCACCGAGTTATCCACAGTATCCACAGCTGTTAACACCGTTAAGGAGTTAACCCGAATGGATAGCGATCCGATCACCTCAAAGGTGTGGAAACCGGGGCGTAGGGCTTCGTCGCACTGTGGGGCTACGATGGGAAGCCCTGCGGTGGGCCCGCCTGCGCAGGTCTTGTAATTACGACGAGGGAGCGCCCGTGAGGTTCCAGGTCAATCGCGATGTCTTCAGCGAAGCAGTGTCCTTCGTCGTCAAACTCCTGCCCCAGCGCAACCCTCAGCCGATCCTGGCCGGCGTTCTGATCGAGGCCGGCGACGCAGGACTGACGCTCTCGGCATTCGACTACGAGGCCTCGGCGCGCACCACGATCGAAGCGACGGTCGAGACGCCCGGAACGATCCTGGTTCACGGTCGTCTGCTTTCTGACATCGCGAGCAGATTGCCGAATGCTCCCATCGAGATCGCGGTCGAGGAAGACGGTGGAATCGCCGTTACCTGCGGCTCCGCACGGTTCACACTGGCGGCGATGCCGGTGGAGGAATATCCGTCGATTCCCGAGGTGTCGGGTTCGTCCGGTGTCGTGCCGGCAGAGGATTTCGGCACCGCGATCGCGCAGGTCGGCTTCGCCGCCTCACGCGATGACGTGACCCCGGTGCTCACCGGCGTGCAGCTCGAAGTCTCGGGCCTCAGCCTCAGCCTCGTCGCCACCGACCGCTACCGCGTCTCGCTGCGCGACGTTCCCTGGGACGGCACGTCCGCCGACCAGACCGCGCTCGTTCCGGCACGCACGCTGCAGGAAGTCGGCAAGACCTTCGCACACGCCGGCAACATCGAGATCGCGTTCTCCGGCGAAGGGGATCGCGAGATCATCGCCTTCACCGCGGGCAACAAGACCGTGACTTCTCTCCTGATCAAGGGCAATTTCCCGCCCGTGCGCCGGTTGTTCCCCGAGCAGACCGACCACTACGCGGTCGTCAACACCGCCGACCTGATCGAGGCCGTCCGCCGCGTCTCGCTCGTGCTCGATCGTGCCGCTCCGCTGCGGTTCACCTTCTCGAGCGACAACGTCACGATGGATGCTTCTGGCAGCGAGCAGGCACGGGCATCCGAGTCCGTCGACGCCCACCTCTCCGGGGGCGACGAAGTCACGCTCGGGCTGAACCCGCAGTACCTCGTCGAGGCGCTCGGCGCCGTCAAGAGCGAATTCGTGCGCGTCACGTTCACCTCGAGCGACAACGCGAACAAGCTCAGCCCGATCCTGGTCACGAGCCAGACCTCGGTCGACCAAGCGGGCAACGATTCGTACAAGTACCTGCTGCAGCCGAACCTCCTCCTCCGCTGACCGAGCGCGGCCGTCGGCGAAGCCGACCGCACCTCCCTCCCCCCTCCCATTCCCAGAACGGGAATCCGCCGTCCCACACCGTGAGGGTCCCCGCTCTGCGAGCGACTGAACAACAGAGCTCTCATCCCGGCATGAGTGTCTGTCGCCGAAGGTAGGCTGACTCCCGTGATTGTGGAGCACCTGAACCTGGTCGATTTCCGCAATTACGCGACCGCTGATCTGACCCTGCATCCCGGCCCGAACGTGCTCGTCGGCCGCAACGGACAGGGCAAGACGAATCTCGCCGAGGCGATTGTCTTTCTCGCGACTCTGGGTTCGCACCGCGTCTCGGCAGACGCTCCGATGGTGCGCGACGGTCACGAGTTCGCGATCATCCGCGCCCGTCTCTCGGTCGGTGAGCGCCGAGTCCTCATCGAGGTGCAGTTGAACCGGCAGGGGTCGAACAAGGCGCGCATCAACGGCTCCCCCGTGAAGACGAGCGAGCTGCCGCGCTATGCGCATGTCGTGCTCTTCGCGCCGGAGGACCTGCAGATCGTCCGGGGCGACCCGTCGGCACGACGTCGATTCGCGGATCAGCTGCTCATCCAGCGCGTGCCCCGCATGGCCGGCGTCCTCGGCGATTACGACCGAGTGCTCAAGCAGCGCACTGCTCTGCTGAAATCGGCGCGAGCCCGCGGCATCCGGGGGGAAGGTCTCACGACTCTGGAGGTCTGGGACGACAAGCTCGTCGCTCTGGGCAGTGAGATCATCGTGGCGCGGCAGCACCTGGCCGCCGATCTCCAGAAGCCCCTGGCCGAGGCCTACAGTGCGATCGCAGGAGCCGACCATCGTCCCGAACTCGAATGGGCGCTCTCCGTCCGCGGTGGCGACCCGGAAGAGGGCGAACCAGCGGAATCCGTCGCCGTCGAGCGCGCCGACATCGCCGAGACGTTCCGTGCCGCGCTGCTCGCGAAACGCACCCAGGAGCTCGACCGAGGACTCACCCTCGTCGGACCGCACCGCGATGACCTCCTCATGCGGGTGCGTTCCCTCCCGGTGAAGGGCTACGCGTCGCACGGAGAATCCTGGTCGGTCGCCCTCGCGCTGCGGCTCGCGTCCGCCGAACTGCTGCGTTCCGAATCGCCGGCCGGCGATCCTGTGCTGATCCTCGATGACGTGTTCGCCGAGCTCGACGCCGATCGCCGCCGGCGACTCGCGACGTTGACCAGCGGGTACGAGCAGGTGGTGGTCACGGCCGCGGTCGAGGAAGATATCCCTGACGTGCTGCATCGCCATGTCGTGCGCATCGATGCCGGCACCATCATCGATGAACGATCCGATGCGGCATCCGTTCGGGCATCGGACACGACCGACGACACCGACGAGGGGAGCGACGCATGACCGAGCACATCACGCACGCGGCATCCGACATCCCCGAGACCGTCGCGACCTACCTGCGCCTGCGCGGGCTGAAGCCGAGCTCGAAGAGCTGGAAGCGCAAGCGCCGTATCGCGGATGACGACGACAACGCGCCGTTCACCCCCGGTCGCGACCCCGGCTCGCTCGGCGCCGTGCTCGATGTCCTCACCAGGGAGGCGGGCTGGGAGTCGACCATGGCGCGCGAGGATCTCGTACGGCAATGGGCGGACCTCGCGGGGGCCGACACCGCCAAGCACTCCGATCCGGTCTCTCTGGAGAACGGAATGCTGACCGTCAAGTGCGATTCGACGGCCTGGGCGAAGAACCTGCAGTACATGCGGGGGACCATCCTCACCGAGATCGGCAGGAGGTATCCGGCAGCGGGTGTGGAGAACCTCCGTTTCATCGGCCCGGACGTTCCCTCTTGGAAATGGGGCCCGAGAGCCGTCCCAGGGCGGGGCCCGCGCGATACCTACGGGTAGGGCACCATGAGAGGTATCCGGATCGATTTGAGGGCCACACACGGCCTTTCAGCGCGATGAACCGCTTCGAGTACAGGTAGACTGGACTTCACAAGATCGATGTGGAGACTGCCCTCTGATGACGCCTGAATCCCCCGCTGACGAGACGGAATCGACGACCGGGGGCACCCCCGACGCGCAGGCCCGCACGGCCGGCGACTCCGCGAAGATCGACGCCGAGTACGGCGCCGACTCCATCCAGATCCTCGAGGGCCTCGAGGCGGTGCGCAAGCGACCCGGTATGTACATCGGATCCACCGGTCCGCGCGGCCTGCACCACCTCGTTCAGGAGATCGTCGACAACTCCGTCGATGAGGCGATGGCCGGCCATGCCGACACCATCGTCGTGACGCTGCTGGCCGACGGCGGCGTCCGCGTCGTCGACAACGGCCGCGGCATCCCTGTCGATCCGCACTCCTCCGACCCGACCAAGTCCACCGTCGAGGTCGTGCTGACGATTCTGCACGCCGGTGGGAAGTTCGGCGGCGGCGCCTACGCCGTCTCGGGTGGCCTGCACGGTGTCGGCTCTTCCGTCGTGAACGCGCTGTCCACGCGGTTCGACGTCGAGGTCAAGCAGAAGGGCTTCGTCTGGCGGCACAGCTTCGCCGACGGCGGCGTCCCCCAGCAGCAGCTCGAGAAGGGCGAGGCGACGACGGATACCGGAACGAGCATCACGTTCTGGCCGGACGCCACGATCTTCACCGAGGGCATCGAGTTCGAGTACGAGACCCTGCGCACGCGCTTCCAGCAGATGGCGTTCCTGAACAAAGGGCTGCGCATCGAGCTCAGCGACGAGCGCGACGGGGCGACCTACGAGACCGAGGTGGACGGCCAGGCCGTCACGAAGCAGCGCGCCGACGTCTTCTTCTACGAGCGCGGACTGGTCGACTACGTCGAGTACCTCAACAAGGTGCGTCACGCCGATGTCGTCAACGACGAGATCATCGACTTCTCTGCCGAGGACACGGTCCGCAAGATCTCGGTCGAGATCGCGATGCAGTGGACCACTTCGTACACCGAGAACGTCTTCACCTACGCGAACGTCATCAACACGCATGAGGGCGGAACGCACGAAGAGGGCTTCCGCGCCGCGCTGACCACGCTCGTCAACAAGTACGCCCGTGCGAACAACCTTCTCAAGGAGAAGGACGACAACCTCTCCGGCGATGACGTCCGCGAGGGTCTGACCGCCGTGATCTCGGTCAAGCTGTCGGAACCGCAGTTCGAGGGTCAGACCAAGACCAAGCTCGGCAACACCGAGGCGAAGGCGTTCGTGCAGAAAGTCGTCGGCGATCAGCTCGGCGACTGGTTCGACCGCAACCCGACCCAGGCGAAGAACGTCATCCGCAAGGCGATCGACGCGGCGACCGCACGTCTGGCCGCGCGCAAGGCGCGCGAGACCGCACGCCGCAAGAGCGTCTTCGAGTCGGCTGCGATGCCCGACAAACTCAAGGACTGCACGAGCAAGGACCCCTCGATCAGCGAGATCTTCCTCGTCGAGGGAGACTCCGCCGGCGGCTCGGCCGTTCAGGGACGCGACCCGCACACCCAGGCGATCCTCGCGCTCCGAGGCAAGATCCTGAACGTCGAGCGCGCGCGCCTCGACAAGGCTCTGGGCAACAAGGAAGTCCAGGCGATGATCCAGGCCTTCGGCACCGGCATCGGCGAGGACTTCGACATCGAGAAGGCCCGCTACCACAAGATCGTCCTGATGGCGGATGCCGACGTCGACGGCCAGCACATCACGACGCTGCTGCTGACGCTTCTGTTCCGCTACATGCGCGGGCTCATCGAGGCCGGCTTCGTCTACCTCGCCATGCCGCCGCTGTACCGGCTCAAGTGGTCGAACCAGCCGCACGAGTACGTGTACTCGGATGCCGAGCGCGATGCGCTGCTCAAGGACGGGCTCGCCAACGGCAAGCGCATCCCGAAGGATGCCGGCGTCCAGCGCTACAAGGGTCTCGGCGAGATGAACGCCAAGGAACTGTGGGAGACCACGATGGATCACACCACGCGCACCCTGCGCCAGGTGACGATCGACGACGCCGCGGCCGCGGACGAGATCTTCAGCGTGCTGATGGGGGAGGACGTCGAATCCCGTCGCGGCTTCATCCAGCGCAACGCCAAGGACGTCCGCTTCCTGGACATCTGACGTCGCCAGCCTCGCAGACACGACCGGAATTGAAAGACACACATGACTGACGAAGAACGTCCCGACATCAACGCCGGACACGACCACGGCAAGATCGACCAGGTCGACCTGCAGTCGGAGATGCAGCGCAGCTATCTCGACTACGCGATGGCGGTCATCGTCGGCCGTGCGCTGCCTGATGTGCGCGACGGCCTCAAGCCCGTGCACCGCCGCGTGATCTACGGCATGTATGACGGCGGATTCCGCCCGGACAAGTCGTTCTCGAAGTGCGCCCGTGTCGTCGGCGAGGTCATGGGTCAGTACCACCCGCACGGCGACTCCGCGATCTACGACGCCCTCGTCCGCCTCGTTCAGCCGTGGTCGCTGCGCTATCCGCTCGCGCAGGGTCAGGGCAACTTCGGCTCCCCCGGAAACATGGGCGCCGCGGCTCCTCGTTACACCGAGACCAAGATGGCTCAGCTCGCCCTCGAAATGGTGCGCGACATCGAGGAAGAGACCGTCGACTTCACCGACAACTATGACGGTCAGACGCAGGAGCCGACCGTTCTGCCGGCGCGGTTCCCGAACCTGCTGGTGAACGGCTCGGTCGGAATCGCGGTCGGCATGGCGACCAACATTCCGCCGCACAACCTCCGCGAGGTCGCGGATGCCGCGCTCTGGGCGCTCGACAATCCCGGTCTTCCCCGCGAGGAGCTGCTGGAGGGTCTGATCCAGCGCGTTCCGGGCCCCGACTTCCCCACCGGTGCTCAGATCCTCGGGACCAAGGGCATTCACGAGGCCTATCGCACCGGCCGCGGTTCGATCACGATGCGCGCCGTCGTGAACGTCGAGGAGATCCAGAACCGTACGTGCCTGGTCATCACCGAGCTGCCGTACCAGGTCAACCCCGACAATCTCGCGGTCAAGATCGGCGACCTGGCCCGTGACGGCAAGATCACAGGCATCGCCGACATCCGTGACGAGTCCTCGGACCGCACCGGTCAGCGTCTGGTCGTCGTCCTCAAGCGGGATGCCGTCGCGAAGGTCGTGCTGAACAACCTGTACAAGCACACATCGCTGCAGGAGAACTTCGGCGCGAACATGCTCGCGATCGTCGACGGCGTGCCGCGCACGCTCGCGCTCGACGGGTTCGTGACGCACTGGATCGATCACCAGATCGAGGTCATCGTCCGCCGCACGACCTTCCGGCTGCGCAAGGCCGAGGAGCGGATGCACATCCTGCGCGGATATCTCAAGGCGCTCGACGCGCTGGACGAGGTCATCGCGTTGATCCGCCGGTCGCAGACGACGCAGGAGGCGAACGAGGGACTTCAGAAGCTCCTCGACATCGACGAGATCCAGGCCGACGCGATCCTGCAGATGCAGCTGCGCCGACTGGCAGCGCTCGAGCGACAGAAGATCATCGACGAGGCCACCGAGCTCGAAGCGAAGATCGCGGACTACAACGCGATCCTGGCCGATCCGATGCGTCAGCGCGCGATCATCCGCGAAGAGCTGACCGGAATCGTCGAGCGGTTCGGCGACGAGCGCCGCACGCACATCCTGCACGGATTCGACGGCGACGTCTCGATGGAGGACCTCATCGCCGAAGAGGAGATGGTCGTCACCGTCACCCGCGACGGCTACATCAAGCGGACCCGCAGCGACAATTACCGCTCGCAGCACCGCGGCGGCAAGGGCATCAAGGGTGCGCAGCTGCGCGCCGATGACATCGTCGAGCACTTCTTCGTGACGACCACGCACCACTGGCTGCTGTTCTTCACGGACAAGGGGCGCGTCTACCGGACCAAGACCTACGAGGTTCCTGAGGCCGGCCGCGACGCGAAGGGCACACATGTCGCGAACCTGCTGGCGCTGCAGCCGGACGAGGGCATCGCGCAGATCCTCGACATCCGCGATTACGCGGTCGCCGACTACCTCGTCCTCGCGACGCACGACGGTCTCGTCAAGAAGAGCCGTCTGAGCGACTACGACACGAACCGTCAGGGAGGTGTCATCGCGATCCGCCTGAACGAGGAGGACGAACTCGTCGGTGCGCTGCTCGTGGACAAGTCGGACGACATCCTGCTCATCAGCCGCCGGGGCATGTCGGTGCGGTTCAGCGCGACCGACGAGGCTCTGCGTCCGATGGGTCGCGCGACCGCCGGTGTGAAGGGCATGAAGTTCCGGGAGGGCGACAGCCTGCTCTCGGCATCCGTCGCCGCTCCCGGCCAGTTCGTGTTCGTGGTGACCGACGGCGGATACGCGAAGCGCACCGCGATCGAGGAGTACCGCGTGCAGGGACGCGGTGGCTACGGCATCAAGGTGGCCAAG